>JAEDEU010000018.1 GCA_016293155.1 Clostridiaceae bacterium
ATAAAAAAACAGGGCAGACGCAATGTCTGCCCTGTCTGTGTTTCGCTTGTTCAGCGGCGTGGTAGGGAAGTAATCTTACTTCAGCTCTACGGTAGCGCCAGCCTCTTCCAGCTGAGCCTTCAGGGACTCAGCCTCTTCCTTGGAAACGCCTTCCTTAACCTTAGCCGGAACGCCCTCAACCATAGCCTTGGACTCCTTCAGGCCCAGACCGGTGATAGCGCGGATTGCCTTGATGACGCCCATCTTGGAGTCACCGAAGCTGGTCATAACAACGTCGAACTCAGTCTGCTCAGCAGCAGCCGGAGCGTCGCCTGCAGCAGCACCGCCAGCTACAGCAACCGGAGTAGCGGATACGCCGAATTCTTCCTCAAGAGCCTTAACCAGCTCAGCCAGCTCAAGAACCTTCAGTTCCTTGACGGCATCCATAATCTCATTGATAGTCATGGTAATAACCTCCATAGTTCAAATTAAGTGGACGGACTTGTTTTCTCCGTCAGAATTTTGTGCGAACCCTTGCGGTTCGTCTGTGTACAGCAGAAAGCAGAATTACTCTGCAGCTTCCTCTGCTGCGCCAACCAGGGTAGATACGAGAACGTCCTGATTCTCGCCTGCCTTCTCGACGATCTTGTTGAGCGCGATAGCCAGACCCATGATCGGGAAGTTGAAGCCGTACAGAACCTGAGCGATGAGCTGCTCGCGGCCCGGCAGCTTTGCCAGGGAGTCAACCTTGGCAGCGTCGATAACGGCGCCCTCCAGGTAACCAACCTTGATCTTGAAGTTTTCGTGAGTCTTTGCGAACTCGGACAGGATCTTTGCCGGTGCAACAACATCATCGGTGGTGCTCATTGCGATAGCAGTGGTACCATTCAGATGCTCCTCAAAACCGTCAAAGCCCAGCTCCTTTGCAGCGAATGCGAGCATGGTGTTCTTGACAACCTTGTACTCAACGCCTGCTGCACGCAGGTCAGCACGAAGCTTGGTGTCATCCTCAACAGTGATGCCCTTGTAATCAACAACGACGCCTGCCGGGGAATTCTTGATCTTCTCGACGAGGGAAGCAACGAGTGCCTTCTTCTCTTCCAGAACCTTTGCGTTAGGCATGTGAATTCACCTCCAGATAATTGATAGGTGCTCGATAAATAGGGGATCAAAAAATGCCCTTTCGTTCCAGACGAAAGGGCACTGAAATTTCATACGGTGATAAACCGAATTCAATCAGGTGAGCCGCCTCGGCAGGAATTTTAAGACCGAAGTCTCCTGCTGTCTTTGAACGAGCTATTAAAGTATAACAGGCGATCACCTGTCTGTCAAGATTTTTTTCAAATATCCTGACGAATTTTTTCTTACTGCAGCTTCGCGGTGGAAACCTTGACGCCCGGGCCCATGGTGGAAGCAACGGTGCAGGAACGGACATACTGGCCCTTTGCTGCTGCCGGCTTAGCCTTGATGATAGCGCCCATCAGGGTGTTGAAGTTCTCTACCAGCTTCTCGGTACCGAAGGATACCTTGCCGAGCGGGCAGTGGATGATGTTGGTCTTGTCCAGACGGTACTCGATCTTACCAGCCTTTGCCTCGGTAACAGCCTTGGCAACGTCCGGAGTAACGGTACCAGCCTTCGGGTTCGGCATGAGGCCCTTCGGACCCAGTACACGACCCAGACGGCCAACCAGACCCATCATATCCGGGGAAGCGATAACGACATCATAGTCGAACCACTGCTCCTTCTGGATCTTGGTAACCAGCTCCTCAGCGCCGACGAACTCTGCGCCAGCCTCCTCAGCAGCCTTTGCCTTATCGCCCTTTGCGAATACCAGTACGCGAACCTGCTTACCGGTACCGTTCGGCAGAACGATCGCACCGCGGACCTGCTGGTCAGCGTGACGGGAGTCAACGCCGAGCTTTACATGGATCTCAACGGTCTCGTCGAACTTTGCGGTTGCAGCCTTGATGACAGTATCCATTGCCTCGGTCGGATCATACTGCTTGCTGCGGTCTACGAGCTTTGCGCTCTCAATATATTTCTTACCTTTACGCACGATAATATCCTCCTTTAGTGGTTAATCGGAATGAATTGAATTCCTCCCACCAGACGGCGTTGCGTTTTATGCCGTCAGTCGAATGAAATAGAGGGAATTAGCCCTCGACAACGATGCCCATGGAACGAGCGGTACCTGCGATCATGCTCATAGCGGCCTCGATGCTGCCTGCATTCAGGTCCTTCATCTTGATCTCAGCGATCTTGCGGATCTCCTCGGAGCTGATCTTTGCGACCTTGGTCTTGTTCGGAACCGCAGACGCGCTCTGCAGGTTGCATGCCTTCTTCAGAAGGACAGCTGCCGGCGGGGTCTTGGTGATGAACGAGAACGAACGGTCCGCGTAAACAGTGATAACGACCGGGATAATCATGCCCATGTCGTTCTTGGTGCGTTCATTGAATTCCTTGGTGAACGCCATGATATTGACGCCGTGCTGGCCGAGTGCCGGACCTACCGGGGGAGCCGGGGTTGCCTTGCCTGCCGGAATCTGAAGCTTAATATAACCAGTAACTTTCTGTGCCATTAGGGTGCACCTCCTAGAGTAATGTGGTAATGGCGAGCCGCTTTGTCCGGAATCCGGACGCGCTCTCCCACCTGCCAAAAGGGAACAGCGTTCCCAGACGGATGCCGATTGCTCGGCTTATTCCTTGACGCTCTCAACCTGTGTCAGCTCAAGCTCGACAGAGGTCTCACGTCCGAGCATGAATACGGTAACGGTGACCTTATTCTGCTCCGGTTCAATGCTTTTGACCACACCGATAAAGTCTACCATCGGGCCCTCGCAGATGCGAACCGAATCGCCGACAGCGTAATCAATTTCGATTGCGCTAACCTCGTTTTCGTCTCCGATCTTCTCAACGCCCATCTTGGCAGCTTCCTCATCGGTGAGCGGAAGCGGTTTGTTGGAGTTCGGACCTACAAAGCCGGTGCAGCCGCGCGTATTGCGCACCAGATACCAGCTCTCGTCGGTCAGAATCATCTTGACCAGTACATAACCCGGGAACAGCTTGCGCTCCACCTCGCGGACCTTACCATCCTTGACTTCACGGACGATTTCGACCGGGATGTTGACTGCCGTAATCAGATCATGCAGCTTTCTGTTCTCTACCGCTTTTTCGATAGAGGAGGCTACTTTGTTTTCATAGCCGGAGTACGTGTGTACCACGTACCACTTGGGAGTCTCAGACATAACGATCCTTGCCTTTCTTGCTTAAGCAACGAGCGAAATGAAGGTTGTTACACCGAAGTTGAACACGAAATCCAGGATCCAGATGAAAACACCGACCAGCAGAATCGTGCCGAGTACAACCAGTGTGTTGTTGACGACCTGCTTGCGGGTCGGCCATACAACCTTTTTGCATTCGCTTCTGAGATCGCGGAACCATTTGCCAATGCGGGAAAAGAAACCGGGCTTTTTTGCCTTGTCCTTCTTGTCCTTCTTGGACTTTTCCTTCTCAGCCATAAAGCGTTTCCTTTCTGCTTTACTTGGTCTCGCGATGCTTGGTGTGCTTCCGGCAGAACGGGCAGTACTTGTTCATCTCGAGACGATCCGGATTGTTCTTCTTGTTTTTCATAGTGTCATAGTTTCTCTGCTTGCACTCAGTGCATGCCAGGGTTACCTTAACGCGCATAACGGCACCTCCTTAAATAATTGCCTCCCTGCAACAGGCTGAATTGTCGAGCCTGAAAAAATCAGGCAAAAAAAAGAACCCTGCACAGGTGAAATTATTATACCATGCAGGGGGTAGGCGGTCAATATATTTTTGGGAAAGTTTTTGGAAAAAATGGATGTTCTTTTTTGTATGGTTTCAACGAAGCCAGTAGAAAAAGATCAATGCGACATAAATAAGGTATACCACGATGGTGGCAACCGTCTGATTTTTCCGGATGGAGGCGTGCACCAGATTGATGGTGGCGCCGATGATTGCGATGATGCAGCCGAGGCTCTTGTGATAGAGCGAGGCGATGAGGATGCCGATGATCATGACGACGAGGGCGAGGATGCCGACCAGACTGAACGGAGCCTGCTGCTCGGTTTGGGGGGCGGATGCCGGACGGGATGCGGCGTTTGCCGGACTGCGGCGCTGGGGCTTGCGCTTTTTCGGGTGTTTTGCCATGGAGATGCGTTCCTTTCAAGTGGGATTTCTTTGTTCTTTATTATAGCATAAAGTGCGCAGACATCAAGGAAAAAAACGTTGAGCGCGCGCATAGACTGTGGTATGATGAAAGAAAAAATCGAAAAGATGAGGATTTCAGATATGAAAATCATGGGTATTGATTACGGCGATGCACGTACCGGCATTTCCATTTCCGATCCGACCGGCTTTCTGGCAGGGCAGCCGCAGGTCATTCACCAGTGGAATCTGGAGAAGCTGACCGATGAGCTGTGCGAGCTGATTCGCCGGGAGCGCATTGAGGAGATTGTGATGGGACTGCCCAGAAACATGGATTCCACCGAGGGCGAGCGCGCACAGAAGTGCAGGGCGCTTGCGGCGGAGCTGGAGACGCGCACCGGCGTACCGGTTGTGCTGTGGGATGAGCGCCGCACGACCATCGAGGCACATGCCATCCTTCATGCCACAGGCAAAAAGCAGAAGAAGCACAAAAAAAGCGTGGATGCAGTCGCGGCAACCCTGATCCTTCAGGGCTATCTCGACCGCAGGCGCATGGGCAATTGACGGAGGTGCTTCATGGTTACGGGCTTTTATGAAGTATTTTGGGTGTTTCTGATTTACAGCTTTCTGGGCTGGTGCATGGAGGTCACCTATGCGGCGGTATGCAATGGTACGTTTGTCAACCGTGGCTTCCTGAACGGTCCGGTGTGTCCGATTTACGGTGTCGGCGTGCTGCTGGTCATCGGACTGCTGTGGCCGCTGAAGGACAATGCGCTGATTTTGTTTGTCGGCTCGGTGATTGTCACAACGGTGCTGGAATTTCTGGTCGGATGGGTGCTGGAAAAGCTGTTCCACGACAAGTGGTGGGATTATTCCGATCTGCCGTTTAATATCAAAGGCTACGTCTGCCTGAAGTTTTCCTTGCTGTGGGGCATTGCGTGTATGCTGATCGTGCGGGTGATCCACCCGTCCATCATGGCGCTGATCCGCTGGGTTCCGCATCTGCCCGGTGTGATTGTGGGCGCGGCACTCGGCGCCGTGTTTATCGGCGATCTGATTATCACCGTCATTGCAGTCCGCAAGCTCTCCATTCGGCTGCACGCACTGGAGGAGCTGGACCGCGCACTGGACAACCTTTCCGAGACCATCGGCGAGGAGCTGTCCGAGCGCGTGCTCACGTTGCAGGAAAAGGCGGATATTCTGGGCGAGCAGCTGGAGAGCAGCAAGGCAAAGGCAGAGGATCTGCGCGACGAGCTGAGAGCGCGGTCGCAGAAGCTGCTGGAGCAGAGCTCCTATATCCACGAACGCATTATGAAGGCGTATCCGCAGCTGGGTCATCAGAACCATGCCGCAATTATGGAGCGTCTGGAGCATCTGCGCGAGGAGCGCAAAAAGAATCGCAGAAAATAAGCGGAAAGGGTACCCCGTACAGCGCGGCGGTACCCTTTTTTTCTTACAAAAATTTCCTCATCTGGTCGATATTGCTCTGCTCGGTGTGCAGCAGCTTGTCTGCAAGGGATTTGGCGGGATCGTGCGCGCCGTAGTCATTCAGGTGCTTGGTCAGCCGGGTGATGCCCATCGTACTGCCCTGAATCATCATCTCCGCCATGTGCGAGACCGACGGGTCACGCGCCGCCTGAAAGGAGGCAGTCAGGTCGGAGGTCAGACGCGACATCATGCTGATATCCTTGGGGGTCTGTCCGCTTTTGTGCATCATCTGCACGGCCTGATCCGCAATGCTCTCGTATTCTTTTTTCTGCTTCATGAGTGCATCCGCAAAGGCACCGGTTCCGGCGTATTCCTGTACGTTTTCGATGCCGGTCACGCCCATGCGGGTATTTTGATAAATCTGCGTCAGCAGATCGCTTTGTGTCGTCATCCTGATTCACCTCACTGTCAGTATGAGCAGCTGCACGCAAAAAAATGCACGGAACTGTGACGTTTCGTGCATGGCTTGTTTATTTTGCAGCTTCATCCCGTATGCCGGAATAATTGAGGAGAAACAGCTTCGGATTGACCGGCTCGCCGCTTTCGGCGCAGTGCTTGCAGTGCTCCATCAGACGGTAGGCGGTCTGGCGCGCCGTGCGCATCAGATCGAAGTAGGTGTCGTAGCGGCGCATACGCGGGTGCTCGGCATCCATCCACGCGCTGCGGCTGAGGTTGGCGCAGTCCGCCGGGATCGGCTGAATCGGACGGACGAGAGACGCATACAGTCCGTGCGAGTTTGTAATATAGTCGGCAAAGGCGAGCTGTGCCGCGCGTCTGCCATTTTTGTCATGCAGGAAGCTGAGACTGCGCTTCATACCGTGCAGAGCGCCGACGACTGCGGCGGGCTTGCAGCGCACGCCGTATACCGTCCATGCCGTGTTCGCCATCATATGGGAAGCGGCATCCACTGCGGCGCTGTCCAGCTCCAGCAGATTTGGCGTGCGGAAGCGGGCGGTATCCTCGCCGAAGCTGCGCTCAATCACCATACGATCCAGCTCGCTCTCGCAGAGATTGTGCAGCGCGGAGGGCGATTTTGTGGGATACAGCGGGTTGAGCACCTGATTGGAAATGTAGGCGACAAACGGGTGCACAGTGCTGTCCAGTGCATAGTGACAGCATAGACCGAGCAGATAGCTCATCGCTTCGGGAGTGTTCAGGCGTACTGCTTCGCGGACAAATGCGGCAAATGCACGTGCAATACGGCTGCTGTGCATGGCATGTCCGACCGCAGAAATCGGCGAGGAAAAAAGGGAATGGTGATAGAACAGGATATCCGGCCCCTGTGCGCCAAGATAGAAGGCGGACGGAGCGGCAGAGATGGATTCGGCAACCTCCGGACGGGCGTGCGCAGACACATCAGAGGCAAAACGGTAATGCGATACAAAGGCGGGCATTGGGCGAACCTCCCATATTAATCTGTTTCTATTATAAAACGGCGGTTTTCAAAAGTACAGCGCAAAAATATCCATATGTTGGGTCGGAAAAGCAAATATTTTTGACGGGCTCCCGCCCACAGGACGGTTGTCAGAAAGCGGCAATCGGTGTATAATAAACTCTAACTGAACATTGGCGGGAGAACGGACAGCTCCGTGGGAGCTTCCGCACGCCCGCAGAGATAAAAGGAGATTTTGATTTTTATGAAACTGGGCATTGTAGGACTGCCGAACGTCGGTAAAAGCACGCTGTTCAATGCGATCACCAACGCAGGCGCAGAGTCTGCAAACTATCCGTTCTGCACGATCGACCCGAATGTCGGCATCGTCAGCGTTCCGGATGAGCGTCTGGACGCACTGGCAAAGATGTACAATCCGCAGAAGCTCACGCCGGCAGTGGTTGAGTTCGTTGATATCGCAGGTCTGGTGCGCGGCGCCTCCAAGGGCGAGGGTCTGGGCAATAAGTTCCTGTCCCATATCCGCGAGGTAGACGCAATCGTGCACGTGGTCCGCTGCTTCGATAATGAGAACATTGTCCACGTTGAGGGCAGCGTGGATCCGGAGCGCGACATTGAGACCATCAATCTGGAGCTGATCCTGTCCGATATGGAGATGGTCGAGCGCCGTCTGGACCGCACCCGCAAGCTGGCGAAGGGCGACAAGAAGTTTTTGGCGGATGTCGCCGTGCTGGAGCAGCTGTATGCACATCTGGAGGAGGGCAAGCCGGCCCGTACCTTTGAGGGCTATGAGGACAATGCGGAGCTGCTGGACACCGTGGATCTGCTTTCGAGCAAGCCGGTCATCTACGCGGCAAACGTGGACGAGGAAGGCTTTACCGGCAATGAGGTAGAGAACGAGCGTTTGGCAAAGGTGCGCGCGATTGCGGACGCTGAGGGCGCACAGGTTCTGCCGATCTGCGCACAGATGGAGCAGGAGATCGCCGATCTGGAGGATGACGAGAAGGGCATGTTCCTGGAGGAAATGGGCTTGCAGGAGTCCGGTCTGGACCGCCTGATCCGCGTCTGCTATGATCTGCTCGGTCTGATGAGCTATCTGACCGCGGGCGAGCCGGAGGTACGTGCGTGGACGATCAAGAAGGGCACCAAGGCACCGCAGGCAGCCGGCAAGATTCATTCCGACTTCGAGCGCGGCTTCATCCGTGCAGAGGTGGTTTCGTTCGACGACCTGATGGCGTGCGGCTCCATGACCGCGGCAAAGGAAAAGGGACTGGTGCGCTCCGAGGGTAAGGAATACGTCATGCGCGACGGCGACATCGTTCTGTTCCGCTTTAACGTATAATATAAATGGCGAAAAACGTCAGACAATGCAGAAATTGTAACTGTTTTGTAGTTGTAATTTACCCTTATCTGGCATATGATTGAACCATAAGCCTGTTGGAAGCCTCCGGGCGCGAGGTGTTTTTGTAACAGGATGTGGACTTGCAGAAGCGCAAATTGCTATGGGGAGGAAATAGAATGGCAGAGAAGCATAATCCGGAAGAGCATTCCGAATTTCAGATTGAAAAAAGACAGTCTGACGGAACCTGGACCTCTGCGGAACCGGTTGCGGTCAGTGATGCCGGTATGCCAAAGGCTGAGGTACAGCCGGAGCAGGATGAGCCGGTAAAAATTGCCGGCTGGGAGGACGAGCCCCGGAAGGCAGGAAAAAAGAAGGGCTCGCTGAAGATGGTGATCGCTGCGGCTGCTGCGGCGATTATTGTGCTGTCTGCGGGCGGCTTCAGCGCGTATGTGTATACATATGATAAAATCTTTCCGGGTGTTACGATTGGCGACGAATACAAGCTCGCCGGCATGACACAGGAGGAAGCGTCATCGTATATCAATGAGGAATGCGCAGCGTCCATCATGGACAGCAGCGTAACGCTCAAGACCAACGGCAAGGAGTATCCGATTGCGGTTGCGGACGTTGCCAAGACCACCGACAGCACGGAGGTCGCGGCACAGGCATACAAAATGGGACGTGAGGGCGGCTTCGGTCAGCGCATCTCCACGGTGCTCGGCTGCATGTTCGGCGGACGAGAAATTTCGTATGATTTGGAAATCAGCGAGAAGGCGGTTGCAAAGCAGGTCAAGGCAATCCGCAAGGAGGCGTATGTGGAGCCGATTCAGCCGAGCTTCCAGGTGGATGCCGAACAGAAGAAAATGACCATTGATACCGGTACACCGGGTATTGATTTTGATGCGGATGCAGCCGCGGCGGCAGTGACGGAGGCGCTCCGCACCCTGAGCTTTGACAAGCAGTGTGAGATCGAGAGCGTGGCAGTCGCGCAGGACAAGGTGGATGCCGAGGCAATGGCAGAGGAAGCCACCACCGAGCCGAAAAACGCAGGCGTCAAGCAGGACGGCAAAACGCTCATTGAAGCGGTAGACGGAATTAAGGTATCGGCGGATGCGATCACCAAGGCAGTCGGCGATGGCTCTAAGCAGACCTATACACTGGATGTCGAGGCGAACAAGGCGACGGTCACTGCGGCGGAGCTGGAAAAGGTACTGTTCCGCGATGAGCTGGCGAGCGTCACCACCAGTCTGAATCCGGGTCTGGTCGGACGTACCACGAACGTGCGCCTTGCTATGCAGGCAGTCAACGGCACCATCGTCAATCCGGGCGAGACCTTTTCGTACAACGATATTGTCGGCGAGCGCACCGCGGCACGCGGCTATAAGAGCGCAGTCGTATTTGAAAACGGCGAGCAGGTGCCGGGACTCGGCGGCGGCGTGTGTCAGGGCTCGTCCACGATTTATATGGCGGTACTGCGTGCCGATCTGAAGGTGACGGAGCGCAGATCGCACACCTTCCAGGTTTCCTACACCCCGATTGCACAGGATGCGACCGTGGCATGGGGCAGTCAGGACTTTAAGTTCGTGAACAATACCGACTATCCGATCAAGGTTGTCACCGGACTCAGCGGCAGCACGGTATCCTGTACGCTGATCGGCACCAAGACGCAGGAAAAGACCGTGCGCCTGTATGCCTCCGGCGCGGCGTACAGCAACGGCTACAAGCACGTTTCGCTGTACAAGGAGGTCACCGTAAACGGCAAGACCACGACGACGGTGGAAAACAACAGCTCGTATAAGATCGAGAGCGACTGACGGAAAGGAGCGTTTTTTATGCTGAATTCCACAGCACTGCGCCGCCAGTGCAAGTCGGCGGCGCGTCTGGAGATCCAGCGCGGCGGTCTTTGGAAGTGCATCGGCGCGATTGCACTGATGGCGATTCCGGAAACGCTGCTGTCGATTGCAGTAAACATCAAGATGAATCCGGCGATGGAGCTGCTCAACCAAATGGCATTGGATGAAACCATAGACCTCAGCCAGTATATGGAGCAGGTGGTGACGGTATACGCCTATCTGGGTATTTTTGTTCTGGTTTCGCTGCTGATTCTGTCCCCGCTGCAATTCGGTGCGCTGCATTTCTGCATGGCGCGGGCGCATGGGCAGCAGGGCGAGATGGGAGATGTCGTCATCGGCTTCAGCCGCCTCAAAAAATATCTGACTGCGATCAAAACCGATCTGTGCATTGTGCTGTTCACCCTTTTGTGGGGCGTTCCGCTGATCGGCGGCGCGACGGCGCTGAGCATTGCGCTTGCAGAGCTGGTATTCCGCACCACGCAGAGTCTGAATGCATTTATGGGTATGATGCTGCTCACGTTTGTACTGATTATCGCGGCAGCCATCTTTGTGTCTGCCCGCGTGATGCGCTACAGCGCGGCGTATATTTTGCTGATTGAGGACGAGAATATGGGAAGCTGGCGTGCGGTACGCGAAAGCACCAGACTGTTCCGGAAGCGTACATGGGAGCTGTTTGTATTCCAGATGAGCTTCCTCGGCTGGGAGCTTCTGTCTGAAATGACCATGGGACTGTTTGGTCTGTACGTGTTCCCGTACAATAATATTGCGTTTATCCACTATGTGGACGCGCTGCGTGCGCCGGAGGGAGTCGAGTGCATTGAGCCGTCCATCCCGGCATAAGGCGTAACGCTGAATAACGGATGATAAGGACAGCCGCCACTGCATCGGGTGACGGCTGTCCTTTTGATAATCGGGGAAGTTGGAAGAAACAAAGATAATTTAACTGTGAGGAGAAGATATGCTACAAACAATCGAAGCCATTAACAACGCAGTCAACAATTTTATCTGGGGCGTTCCTGCGATGATCTGCATCATCGGCGTAGGGCTGTTTCTCAGCCTGCGCACCCGTTTTTTGCAGATCCGCAAGTTCCCGTATGCCATTCGGGTGACCATCGGCAGAATGTTCCGGAAAAAGGAGGCATCCGACGGCGCGATGACCCCGTTTCAGGCGGTGTGTACGGCGCTTGCGGCAACGGTAGGAACCGGCAATATCGCCGGTGTTGCCGGAGCGATTACCATCGGCGGTCCGGGCGCAGTGTTCTGGATGTGGATTTCCGCCCTGCTCGGCATGTGCACCAAGTTTGCGGAGGTCACGCTGGCGGTGCATTTCCGTGAGCGCAATGAAAAGGGTGATCTGGTCGGCGGACCGATGTACTATATCAAAAACGGACTCAAGCAGCACTGGCACTGGCTGGCGTTTGTGTTCTCCGCGTTCGGCGTGCTGACGGTGTTCGGCACGGGCAATGCAACGCAGGTCAATACCATCACCGCCGCCATCAATTCCGCACTGCTCAATTATCAGCTGATTCCGGAATCCTCGGTCGGCACGAGCAATCTCATCATCGGCATTGCCATTGCGATTCTGGTTGCACTGGTGCTGCTCGGCGGCATCAAGCGCATCGGGCGCGTGACCGAAAAGCTGGTGCCGTTTATGGCGCTGTTTTATATCGTGCTGGCGCTCGGCGTGGTTGCGCTCAATATTGACCGCGTACCGCAGGTGTTTCATGACATCGTTTACGGCGCATTCAATCCTCGTTCCGTGACCGGCGGCGTGGTCGGCAGCTTTTTCATGAGCATGAAGAAGGGCGTCGCACGCGGTATTTTCTCCAATGAGGCGGGTCTCGGCACCGGCTCGATTGCACACGCCTGTGCGGATACCAGAAAACCGGTCAAGCAGGGCTTTTTCGGCATCTTTGAGGTGTTTACGGATACCATCCTGATCTGCACGCTGACGGCGCTCGTGATTCTGTGCAGCGGCGCTTCGGTCACCTACGGCGCGGCAGCGGGCGCGGAGCTGACCATTCAGGGCTTTACCGTCACCTATGGCAGCTGGGTTTCCGTCTTTATTGCGGTTGCCATGTGCTGCTTTGCGTTCTCGACCATCATCGGATGGGGACTGTACGGTGCGCGCTGCATGGAGTTCCTGTTCTCGGAAAAGATGATTTTCCCGTTTATGATCGTGTATGCGCTGGTTGCCATCGTCGGCGCGACGATGGATCTCGGTCTGCTCTGGAGCATTGCGGAGACCTTCAACGGTCTGATGGCAATCCCGAACCTGATCGCGCTGTTCCTGCTGTCCGGCACGGTTGTCCGTCTGGTAAAGGAATATTTTGCGTCCGAAGGCGAGGAATGACCGGGTGTTTTTGCGAATTTTGGAAAAACACTTGCGAAATGCACCAATTCTGGTATATTATAAAATGTAAGACAAACGATGAAGGAGAGATCCGAAATGGAAAAAAAGCCGTTTTATATAACTACTCCGATCTACTATCCGTCGGATAAGCTGCACATCGGACACAGCTACTGCACCGTAGCGACCGACGTGATGGCGCGCTACAAGCGTTTTCAGGGCTATGACGTCATGTTCCTGACCGGCACGGACGAGCACGGACAGAAGATCGAGGACAAGGCGCGCGAGGCGGGCGTGACTCCGAAGCAGTTCGTTGACCGCATTGTCGAGGGCGACGAGAACGGTCAGGGCGGCATTAAGTCGCTGTGGAAGCTGATGAACATCTCGTATGACCGCTTTATCCGCACCACCGATGACTATCATGTCAAGTCGGTACAGAAGATTTTCGAGCGCCTGAAGAATCAGGGAGATATCTATAAGTCTGTTTACAAGGGCAAGTACTGCAAGCCGTGTGAGTCCTTCTGGACCGAGAGCCAGCTGGTGGACGGCAAGTGTCCGGACTGCGGACGCGAGGTCTATGACGCAGAGGAGGAGGCATACTTCTTCCGTCTGAGCAAGTACTCCGACCGCATCATCAAGCTGTTCGAGGAGCATCCGGACTGGCTGTCTCCGGCATCCCGCGCAAACGAGATGATGAACAACTTCATCAAGGCGGGTCTGGAGGATACCTGTGTATCCCGTACCACCTTCAGCTGGGGCATTCCGGTTGTTTCCGACCCGAAGCACGTGGTCTATGTCTGGATCGACGCGCTGACCAACTATATCACCGCACTCGGCTACGAGAACGATCAGTACAACGATTTCGAGCGCTTCTGGCCGGCGGATGTACACTTCGTCGGCAAGGAAATCGTTCGTTTCCATTCCATCCTGTGGCCGGCAATGCTGATGGCGCTGGATGTTCCGCTGCCGAAGAAGGTATTCGGTCACGGCTGGCTGCTGCTGGACGGCGGCAAGATGTCCAAGTCCAAGGGCAACGTGGTGGATCCGGTGGTTCTGTGCGAGCGCTACGGCGTGGATACCCTGCGCTACTTCCTGCTGCGTGAGTTCCCGTTCGGCTCGGACGGCGTTTTCTCCAACGAGGCGCTGATCGCGCGCATCAATGCGGATCTGGCAAACGATCTGGGCAATCTGGTATCCCGCACGGTTGCAATGGTCGGCAAGTACTTCGGCGGCACGCTGCCGACCGAGCAGCAGGCTGACCCGATGGATGACGAGCTGATCGCAATGGCATCCGGTCTGCGCGATACCTATGAGAAGCTGATGGAGAGCTACACCTTCCAGGCCGCGCTGGTTGAGACCTTCAAGGTGATCTCCCGTGCAAACAAGTATATCGACGAGACTGCTCCGTGGGTGCTGGCAAAGGACGAGGCGAACAAGCCGCGTCTGGCGCGCGTCATGTACAACCTGCTGGAGACCATCCGCATCTGCTCGTCGCTGCTCACTCCGTTCATTCCGGATTCCGCAGAAAAGATCCGTCAGCAGATCGGCGCGACCGAAGAGCAGTTCACTTGGGAGACTGCCGGTGTTTACGGCACCCTGCCGGCTGATGTCACCGTCCATAAGGGCGAGGTTCTGTTCCCGCGCATCGACCTGAAGAAGGAGCTGGAGGAGCTGGAAAAGCAGCAGAAGAAGGCGGAAAAGGCTGCAAAGAAGGCTGCAAAGGCAGAAAAGAAGCAGGAGAAGGCGCCGGAGAATGTCATCATCGGCATCGAGGACTTTGCAAAGGTTCAGCTCAAGACCGCACTGGTCACCGCGTGCGAGCCGGTTCCGAAGTCCGACAAGCTGCTCAAGTTACAGGTTGAGGTCGGCGAGGAGAAGCGTCAGGTTGTTTCCGGCATCGCAATGTGCTACAAGCCGGAGGAGCTGATCGGCAAGACCGTGATTCTGGTCTCCAACCTGAAGCCGGCAAAGCTGCGCGGCGTGGAGAGCCAGGGCATGATTCTGGCGGCAGACGCACCGGACGGCGGCTGCAAGGTCGTATTCGTGGACGGCGTTCCGTCGGGCACGACCATCCGATAAAACAGCAAGAACACAGGGGCGGCAGCATTGCCGCCCTCTTTTGATAAGCAATCCAACGGTGAGAGGACAGGAGGAAAACAGCATGGTCATTCGAAGAGCGGAACAAAAGGACATGGCGGGCATCAACCGCCTGCTCCGTCAGGTATTGATGGTACACCACAACGGCAGACCGGATCTGTTTCAGGCGAATGCAAAAAAATATACGGACGAGGAGCTTTCGGAGCTGCTGCGCGATGACAGCCGTCCGGTGTTTGTTGGGGTGGACGAGGCGGACAATGTGATGGGCTATGCCTTCTGTATCTTCCAGCAGCATATGAATGACAATATCCTGACCGATATTAAGACGCTGTACATTGACGATCTCTGTGTGGATGAGACCATCCGGGGACAGCACATCGGCAGCAGCCTGTACGAGTATGTGCTGGAATTTGCAAGGAAAAGCGGCTGCTATAATGTCACGCTCAACGTGTGGAGCTGCAACGAAAGCGCGAAGAAATTTTACGAGGCCTGCGGACTTGTGCCGCAGAAGATCGGCATGGAAAAAATTCTGTAAGTCCGGTCGGATCGGGAAGGAGAGGAATGCGATGCTTTTTGATACCCACGCACATTATGACGACGATTGGTTCGATGCCGACCGCGATGCGCTGCTCTCGTCCATGCCGGAGCACAATATCGGTCTGATTTTAAATCCCGGCTGTACGGTGGAGACATCAGAGATTGCCGTTCGACTTGCGGAGACCTATGACTTTGTGTATGCCGCAGTCGGTATTCATCCGGAGTACAGCATGGGCGTGACCGCGGCGGACATCGACCGCATCCGGGAGCTGTCCGCACATCCGAAGGTTCGTGCCATCGGCGAGATCGGTCTGGACTATTATTGGGAAAAGCGTTCGCCGGAGACCACTCCGCCGCGCGAGGAGCAGCAAAAGCTGCTGCGTGCTCAGCTGGAGCTGGCGCGTGAGGTAAATCTGCCGGTTATCATCCATGACCGCGAAGCGCACGAGGACTGTCTGAATATCGTGAAGGACTTTTCTGACCTGCGCGGCGTGTACCACTGCTATTCCGGCAGCCTGGAATATGCGAAGGAGATTCTCGCACTGGGTGACTGGTACATTTCGTTTACCGGCGTGATTACCTACGGAAAGGCAAAAAAAGCGCGGAGAATCATTGAAAACCTGCCGATTGAGCGCATCATGATCGAGACCGACAGTCCGTATCTCACGCCCGAACCGGAGCGTCTGGAGAAAAAGCGCGTGCGCAACAGCTCACTGTTTGTCCACCGCGTCGCGGAGCAAATTGCGGAGTTCAAGGGCATGACCGTGGAGGAGGTCGAACGCATCACGACCGAAAACGGCAAGCGGTTCTTCGGAATTGAATAAACAAAAAGGGCGTACCGTTTTGGTACGCCCCGTATTTTTGCAGATTATTCCTGAATTGCCGCAAATGCCTGCTTGAGGTCTGCCAGAATGTCATTGACATTTTCCAGACCGACGGACAGGCGAACCAGACCCGGCGTGATGCCGCCCGCGATCAGCTGCTCATCGGTCAGCTGGCGGTGCGTGGAGGATGCCGGATGCAGGATTGCCGTGCGGATGTCCGCAACGTGAACCTCCAGAGAGATCATCTTGAGGTGGTCGATGAACTTCGCCGCGCGCTCACGTCCGCCCTTGATGGAAACCGAGATGACACCCGAGGTGCCCTCCGGCAGGTACTTCTGCGCCATTGCGTGATGTGCGTTGCTCTCCAGTCCCGGATAGCAGACATACTCGACATCGTCCAGCGATTCCAGATACTGCGCAACGGTCAGTGCGTTTGCACTGTGCTGACGGATGCGGAGCGGGAGGGTTTCCAGACCGAGGTTGAGCAGGAATGCGCCCATCGGGGTCTGGCAGGTGCCCATGTCGCGCATCAGCTGAACGCGCGCCTTGGTGATGTAAGCCGCTTCGCCGAAGCTCTCCGCATAAATCAGACCGTGATAGCTCTCGTCCGGCTCGGTCATGCACGGGAACTTGCCGGAGGCGGACCAGTCAAATTTGCCGCTGTCCACAATTACGCCGCCCATCTGAACCGCATGACCGTCCATGTACTTGGTGGTGGAGTGAACCACGATGTCCGCGCCGAATTCGAACGGGCGGCACAGGATCGGGGTGGCAAAGGTGTTGTCCACGATGAGCGGGATGCCGTTGGAGTGCGCCAGCTCTGCCATCTTCTCGATGTCCAGCACGGTCAGCGCCGGGTTTGCCAGCGTCTCGCCGAATACGGCACGGGTGTTCGGGCGGATTGCCTTCTGAAGCTCCTCCAGCGGTGCGTCGCCGTCCACGAAGGTGACCTCGATGCCCAGCTTTTCAAAGGTGACTGCCAGCAGATTGAGCGAGCCGCCGTAGATGGTGGAGGTGGAGACAATGTGCTGACCGGCGGAAACGATGTTCAGCAGGGACAGCATGGTTGCCGCCTGACCGGACGAGGTGCACAGGGCACCGACGCCGCCCTCGAGTGCGGCAATCTTCTTTTCCACTGCGTCCACCGTCGGGTTGGACAGGCGGGTGTAGAAGTGATCTGCCGCAGTCAAATCAAACAGCTTGCCGACATAGTCGGTGGAGTCGAATTTGAAGGTCGTGGACTGGTAGATCGGCAGAGCGCGTGCGCCGCCGTTTTCCGGCTCGTAGCCGGCATGAAGGCATTTGGTTTCAAGTTCCATCTTTCAGATTCCTTTCCGAAAAAATTCACGAAATTTTTATATTTCTGAAATAAGGGTAACATAGTTCGCGCCGATGCGTCAAGCGTTTTGGGCTTGTAACCGCGCGCAAAAGACGATATAATAGGGATAATAATCATCTTGAGCAAACAGGGAGAAATATTATGGATCAGAATCTGGTAAAGCGCATCAACGAGCTGGCAAAGAAGGCGAAGTCGCCGGAGGGGCTGACCGAGCAGGAGCGCGAGGAGCAGAAGCAGCTCCGTCAGGCATATCTGAAGCAGTTCCGCGCCGGCTTTCAGGCGCAGCTGGACAATATCGTTCTGATGGATGAAAACGGCAACAAGCGTCCGCTGCGCAAAAAGCCGTATAACGGGCTGAAAAAGCACTGATGACCGAGCCCGAATTCTGGGCGCCTGAGGCAGCGCTCCGTATTATGACGCGGCTGGAAACAGCCGGCTTTGCCTCGTACATGGTCGGGGGTGCAGTGCGGGACGAGGCGTGCGGGCGCGCGCCGCACGACTGCGATCTGTGCACGGCTGCGCTTCCCGAGCAGGTGGAGCGGCTGTTTTCCGACTGCCGCGTGATTGAAACCGGTTTGAAGCACGGAACAGTGACCGTCCTGATGGACGGCGAGCCGTTTGAGATTACAACCTTCCGCACGGAAAGCGGATACTCGGACGGGCGGCATCCGGACGCCGTGCACTTTGTGCCGAGCATTGAGGCGGATTTGGCGCGACGGGATTTTACCGTCAATGCCATGGCGTGGAGTCCGGTGCGCGGTCTGTGCGATCCGTTCGGCGGGCTGGACGATCTGAACTGCGGGCTTCTCCGCTGCGTGGGCGAGCCGGAGCAGCGTCTGACCGAGGACGCGCTCCGCATTCTGCGCGCACTGCGATTTCGTGCGGAGCGCGGACTGCGCATTGAGCCGGCAACCGACCGTGCACTGAGAAGCTGCTGCGCTCTGCTGGAGCGGGTTTCCGCCGAGCGCATTACCGCCGAGCTGCTGCGCATCCTGTGCGGCGCGCACGCCGGACGGGTGCTGATGGAATATCCGGAGATTTTTGTAAAAATTCTGCCGGAGCTTGCGCCGATGGTGGGCTTTGAGCAGCATAATTATCATCATCGGTATGATGTGTGGGAGCATTCGGTGCGCGCGCTGGAGGGCATCCGTCCCGAGCCGGAGCTGCGTCTGGCAATGCTGCTGCACGACTGCGGCAAGCCTGTGGTATTTTTTACGGATGAAGCCGGAGTCGGACATTTTTACAATCACCCGAAGGTGGGCAGTGAGCTTGCAAAGCAGACGCTCAGCCGCCTGCGGCTGGACAACCGGATGTATGACGAGGTGCTGTATCTGGTTCGGCACCATGACGAGCCGCTCGGAGTCAATCTCAAAAGTGCACGCCGCAAGCTCGCGGTGCACGGGGAGGAACGCTTCCGAAAGCTGCTCGCAGTGAAAAAGGCGGACTGCATCGGTCAGGGGACTGCGCCGGAAAATCTTGCCGGACTGCTCGAAACCGAGCGGCTGCTCGAACAGGTGCTGGAGCAGGATGCGTGCCTGAAAATCAAGGATCTTGCCGTGAACGGACATGATCTGATGGCGTGGGGACTGCGCGGACCGGAAATCGGGCATTGTCTGGCCGAGCTGCTGGAGCGCGTGCTGGATGATCCCTCCTGCAATACGCCAAATCGGCTGCGTGAACTTTTCGAGAGCCGGGCGGCGAACCGGATGGAGCTGACAGTCTCCGGCATGAGCGCAAAATTCTGTGAGATCAATGTATGCACGCTGCTGGAGCGTTTGGATGGTGTGTCACACGTACAGGCCGAGCTGCCGAGCGGGCGGGTGACCGTCACAGGCAGCCGTCTGGACAGAGCACGCATCCGCGATGTGCTTGCGGATGCAGGATATGAGGTGGTAATCGGATGAAACAGGAATTTATTAAGCTGTATCAGGAGCATATTACGCGGCGCGGCGCGGACAGACTGCTGGAATGGCTGGAGACAACCGACTTTTTCACGGCTCCGGC
>JAEDEU010000145.1 GCA_016293155.1 Clostridiaceae bacterium
CGAAGTGCGTACATGGGATCGGCTTGACTTCTGTGCAGAGGCATGATAATATAATACCTATTTAATTGGTATTATATAGAAAGGGGAAGTTCGCGCTGCATAATATACTGTGTTGGCGGGGATATTTTGCGACAAAACGGAGCAAGCTGATCGTGCAGCGCCGGAATAGGGATATTATGATCGATCAAACTATCATTCAACAACTAAAACAGAACCGCGATGCGGCAGACGAACAGCTGCAAGTTTTGATTGAGCGTGAGGAGGCAAATACGCCGCTCGCGGCTGCCGCAGACGAAGTGCGCCGAGCACATTACGGGACAGAGGTTTATCTGCGCGGATTGATTGAATTCACCAATGTCTGCAAAAATAATTGCTATTACTGCGGCATTCGAGCGGGAAATCACACTGTAAAGCGCTATTCGCTGACGCGAGAGGAAATTCTGGACTGCTGTGCAGAGGGTTACGCGCTGGGCTTTCGGACTTTCGTTCTACAGGGAGGAGAAAATCCTGCTTACACGGATACGGAGATATACCGCATTGTTGCAGAAATTCGGAGTCGGTTTCCGGATTGTGCAATTACGCTCTCTATCGGAGAAAAGCCGCGTGCAAGCTATCAGGCATATTTTGATGCCGGAGCGGATCGGTATCTGCTGCGGCATGAGACGGCGAATGAGGTGCATTATGCCAGACTGCACCCAGCGGAAATGAGCCTTGCAAACCGCAAACGATGCCTGTGGGATTTGAAGGAAATCGGATATCAGGTTGGAGCGGGCTTCATGGTCGGAGCACCGTATGAAACGACAGCGCACTTGATTGAGGATCTGCGTTTTTTACAGGAGCTTCAGCCGGATATGATCGGGATCGGTCCGTATCTGCCGCATCAGCAAACGCCGTTTCGGGACTGCCGGAGCGGAACTCTGTCGCAGACGCTCCGTATGCTCTCCATTCTGCGGCTGATGTTTCCATATGCACTGATTCCGGCGACAACAGCTCTTGGGACGATCAGTCCGATCGGACGGGAGCTGGGGCTGAAGGCCGGGGCAAATGTGGTTATGCCCAATTTGTCGCCGGTGCGCGTGCGGAAGCAGTATGAGCTCTATGACGATAAAATCTGTACCGGTGAGGAAGCGGCGCAGTGCCGTGGCTGTCTGGCACGGAGGGTCAGCAATGCAGGCTACCAGATTGTCAGCAGCCGGGGCGATGTTCGCAGAGAAATCGAGGAGTAACTATGTTGGATATTGCGATTATCGGCGGAGGAACCGCCGGACTGACGGCGGCGATCTATGCTGCACGCGCACAGCTGTCCGCCGTTGTACTCGAAAAATTTTATACCGGAGGACAAATTGTAAACACGGAGACCGTGGACAATTATCCCGGACTGCCGCACATCAGCGGATTCGATTTGAGTGATGCACTGCGCAGCCATGCGGAGGAACTGGGTGCACAATTCCGCATGGAAGCGGCAGAAAAAGTCCAATATCGGGACGGCGTATTTGAAGTTGTGCTCTCGGAGGAAAGCGAGCCGATTTGTGCAAGAACGGTGATTTATGCTGCTGGAGCGCACCATCGAACGCTGGACATCCCCGGAGAACAGGAATTTTTGGGAAGTGGCGTATCCTACTGCGCAGCCTGTGACGCAGCGTTTTATGCCGGACGCACTGCCGCGGTAATCGGCGGAGGAGATACCGCGCTGTCAGATGCGCTCGTGCTGTCGCGCGGCTGCAAAACGGTATATCTGGTGCATCGCCGCAGCGCGTACCGGGCAAATGCCGAGCTGATTTCCCGTGTGAAGCAGGCGGAAAACATTGTACCCATTCTGGACTGTGTTCCAGTTGCGATCGGAGGCACAGACGGCGTGCAGACACTGACGGTCAAGCACGTTCCGAGCGGGAAACAGCGCACACTGGAAACGCAGGGCGTGTTTGTTGCGGTAGGGATGAAACCAAACACGGAGATGCTGGAGGGAGTGGTTGATCTGGATACGTCCGGATACGTCATCGCGGATGAGACCGGAACCACATCGCTGAACGGATTTTTTGCGGCAGGAGATGTGCGCACAAAGCCGTTTAGACAGCTGGTCACCGCTGCGGCAGACGGTGCAAACTGTGTACACGCAGTGGAGCAGTATCTCACAGCACATCAATGAGCGTTTATGACCGGCAGAGCGGAGTTTTCCGCTCTGTCTTCTACTTTCGCTGCAATTAATCGGAAAAGGAACTTATGGGACATGTCAGTATTTCAGCATAACATACAGAATGATTCGGAAGTAATTTATGCCGACCATGCGGCCACAACCCCGCTCGCTCCGGAGGCACTGGAAGCGATGCTGCCGTATCTTGCCGGCAGCTTTGGCAATCCGGGCAGCCATCACACAATGGGACAGCAGGCAGCGCGTGCGGTGCTGTCCGCGAGAGAACGGATGGCAGAGCTGCTGCACTGTCGTCCGCGGGAGATTTATTTCACCTCCGGAGGCAGCGAGGCGGATAATCAGGCCCTTCTGACCGCTGCGGACTGGGGACGCAGACAGGGAAAACATCACATTATCTCTGCGGCATTGGAGCATCCTGCTGTGCTGCGCACCCTCGGCTTTTTGGAATCACAGGGCTTTTCGATTACGCTGCTGAATCCGAACCGGAAGGGATGGATTTCGGTTGAACAGGTGTGCGCAGCACTGTGCACGGACACCTGTCTGGTCAGCATTATGACCGTAAATAACGAAACCGGAATGCGCCAGCCAGTGGAGGAAATTGCAGCGCTTTGCCGGACGCAGGGCGTGCTGTTTCACACCGATGCAGTGCAGGCGGTTGGACAGATTCCGCTGGATTTTGCAGAAATGCAGATTGATTTGCTGTCTTTATCCGCGCATAAATTTCACGGTCCGAAGGGCATCGGTGCACTGCTGTGTCGTAAAGGGTTAACACCGGTGCCGCTGATTCGGGGCGGCGGACAGGAACGAGGCAGCCGCGCAGGTACGGAAAATGTGCCGGGCGTTGTCGGCATGGCAGAGGCGCTCCGTCTGTCCTGCGCCGGAATGGAGGCATCCCATGCTCATATTGCACGGCTGTGCGACCGTCTGACGGATGGACTGCTGCGCATTCCGAAAACCTATCTGAACGGAGACCGTGCCTGCCGCGCCTCCGGCATTGTCAGTGTCTGCATTGCCGGAATCGAACGGGATATGCTGCTGCTTCTGCTCGACCAGGATGGGATCTGCGCTTCTGCGGGCTCGGCGTGCTCCGCCGGAGCGCTTCAGCCCAGCCATGTGCTGAAAAGCATGGGGATACCGGATGAGCTGGCGAGAGGAGCACTGCGCTTTTCGCTTGGAAGGGACAACACGATGGAGGAAGTGGAAACGATCATCCGCAAAGTCACGGAGATCGTGCGCACACTGCGCGGAACACAAGGAGGAATGGGATGAAACGGGTGTTGATTGCAATGAGCGGCGGAGTGGATTCCAGCGTTGCCGCATATCTGCTTCGGGAGCAGGGCTATGAGTGCATCGGCGTAACCATGAAGCTGTATGACAACGAGACGGCGGGACAGGGACATACCTGTTGCAGCATAGATGATATTGAGGATGCGCGGAGTGTGGCATTCCGTCTGGGTATTCCGCATCATGTGTTTGATTTTACCGAACAATTTGAAAGCAAGGTCATTCAAAAGTTTGTATCCGCTTATGAATGCGGAGAAACCCCGAACCCCTG
>JAEDEU010000019.1 GCA_016293155.1 Clostridiaceae bacterium
ACCTGCGGCCTCTGCGTCCCGAACGCAGCGCTCTACCAAACTGAGCCACACCTCGGTATTCGATTGTCTTGTGCTCTCTGCAACGATAAATATGATAACAGATAATTCCTGATCTGTCAACAGTGAAATGATAATTTTTTTCTTTTTTGTCAAAAAGAAAAATCAGCAGTCTGTGAGAGCAACGGGGCCTTCACAGGCTGCTGATTGTATATTGAGAATTACTTGCTGCTGTATCGTCAGCCGTGCAGGCGTCCGATGATGCGGAATGCAAGTGTGTGCTCGTTGATGAGCGGTGCGGAATGAGCGAAGAACAGAATGCCGTCACACGGAGCACGAAGCTCCTCCATGACGTAGCCTTCGAGCGGATGCAGGATTTCGGCAACCGGCTCGCCATAGCCGATTTCATCACCCGGATTTTTCAGCCGGCGGAAGATGCCGCTGCACGGGCTGTTGACCGAGCGCAGCTCGTCCTCGCCGATGATGGATGCCATATAACCGGCGTGGCAGTGGTATTTGACGATGCCCATGCGGGAGAGAAACCGCAGAATAGAAATCACCGCGGTTTTTGCGGAATTTTCATCAATATGGTCGGTTTCGTTGGTGTAAATGGAGAAGGCATTGGTATCCCAAAGCTGCCAGTTGTAGTTGAGCGTGCCGGTGTCATACGGACGCGGCTTGCGGATAATGACATACGGAAGACCGAACAGGTTGGCAAGCGAGGAGGACTGGTAGCCGGTTTCCATCATGCGGACATGCGGAATAAAGTCTCCCGGCATATAGAACGAGGCGAGCTGGATGCCATAGCGATATCCCTTGACCTTTTCAAATACGCCGGCGGCAATGCGCTGTGTGGTTTCGCCCTTGTCATAGCCCGGGTACATACGGTTGATATCCGAATTATCCAGTGCCCAGAAGCGCTTGCCGGTGTTCATCGAATAGTGATTGATGGAGGGGATGACAAGAATCTCGTTGTTTTTGACGATCAGACCGCGGCTTTCCAGGTGCTCAAGCGTCTTGACCAGCTGGGAGCAGACGTACAGCTGCTGTACCTCGTTGCCGCGCATCGCACCGACAATGCATACGGATTTATCGCCCTTTCCGAAGCGATAGCCGTGTACGGTCATCGTGTTGCGATAAGGGGAGGGGAGTTCAAAAATGATATCGCGTGTCATACGTTTTCACCTTCTTCCATATCCGTCAAAATGCGCGCAATCAGAGAGCCTTCATAGACAACCGGATATTCGCGCAGGGTGAATACACGGCCGTTGACCTCCGAGCAGGCGCGGTGCAGCACCCTGCCTGTGGCGGGCTCGACGATTTCACCGATGCAGTCACCGACCGAAACGCGCGACCAGTGCTCCAGCATGGGCACAAAAATGCCGGATGCCTCGGCATTGATAAAGCTGACCGCACCGTCCACGGAGACAATCGGCTCACGGACCTCGGGAGCCGGTGCATCCCAGATGCCCAGATTGCTCATCAGGCAGAACAGACCGTCCACCAGCTGCTCGGTGTATTCCTTGGTGATGCGCATTCCGACGCCCATCTCGACCACCAGACACGGCGTGCCGCGGGAGTTCAGGCTGTGTGCGAGGGTCGCCTCCAGTACGGTTGCAGAGGCGTGCACCCAGACGAAATCACAGTTGACCATTTTGGCGTAGGGCACCAGTGTTTCAGCGTTTAGCTCATTGACGCGTACCTGCGGTGTTTCGCGCAGGAAAATGTTGGAGGCGTGAATGTCCACGCACATATCCGCACCGAGCATATCCTTGAGCACCTGAGAGGCGATAAATTCCGAGGTGGAGGAATCCTCCGAGCCGGGGAAAATGCGGTTCATATCCAGATCGAACATCGGAATGCCGCGCGAGATTGTGTCCACGCCGAGCGGATTGAGCGCGGGATAGACATCGACAATGCCGCGCAGCAGATGCTTGTTTTCGTTGATCCGGCGCACCAGCTCATAGCATACATACTGCCCCTCCAGCTCGTCGCCGTGCGTGCCGGTGACGATGCAGATCCGTTTGGTGTCCGGCGTGACACCGCCGTCCGGCTCGATCCGATTTTTGATAATCTCCAGCCGCTCATCGACCGGAAGACCGACGGATACCACTTGTTGAATCATAAATTATCATCCTTGCTGTTTGAATTGTGATTGACGGCATCAAAAACGGATACGTGCACCTGCTGGGTCTGAAGAACCGGCTTGTTCTGTGTGGAACGGAAAAAGCCCTTGTCCAGAATGCAGTCGTTGTAGTCGCGTCCGAAAATGATGCTGATATACTGGTCACCGACCATGCGGTTGTGCGTCGGATCCATTCCGACCCAGCGTGCACCGTCATAGATTTCCAACCATGCATGGGTTTCGCCCTCGCCGACCAGATAGCCCGCAACATAGCGCGCGGGAATGTGATCCATGCGGCACAGCGCAATCATCATATGCGCATAGTCCTGACACACGCCCATTCCGAGCGCAGCGGCATCCTCTGCCGTGGTAGAGACGCTGGTTGCGCCCGGCGTGTAGCAGAAGTGCGCATAGACTGCCTGCATCCATGCAGAGGCACGGGTGAGGGCGGGAGCCTCCAGTGCAAGGCGATGCTGCTCGTAAAAGGTGCGCAGACCGGAACCGATTCCGGTCAGTGCGGACGGAAACCGGTACATGGCATGAATGGGTCCATCGACATACGGAGTGTCCGATACCCATGCAGTACCGGACACCTCATAATAAAAATCCATGTGTTCCGCATCGCAGTCCCCGATGCAGAGCGAATGCCCGCGGCCGTCCTGAACCATGCGGGAATGCTCCGAGGGCTGGATGGAGTAGCTGACATTACTGATGATCTGACGGCTGTTTGTCAGCGGGATCAGCCGCAGAGAAAAGCTGTGTGCAAAGACCGGATGATCGAACTGAAGCGATTTCCGATGTACAAAGGTTAGCTTTCTCATCGGGAAAATATCCTTTCAGGCAAAAATTATCCAATCAGGTGGTACAGCTTGTGTGCGCACTGCATTCGCCAGCCCTTCTGACGGTTTGGATCGCGGCAGACGGATACAAGCTCGTCCATCAGCTCCGGCTGATAGGGCATTCCGGTGCGGGGCAGACGGTTAATCAGCTTGCAAAGCTCCTTTTCAATCTTGTCTGCCGGATAGTACAGGCGATAGTACAGATCCAGACGCTCAATGTACTTGCCGCATTTGATGATGTCGCGGCAGCGCTGATCTCTGGCATTGTCGTCCAAGCTGCCCCAGAATGCGAGCAGATAGTCCTGTACCGGCAGCAGCGCCATCGTCGGAACATCCGAGGAGGTGGAAGCACCATACAGATCCAGTGCCATCTGAATATAAGCGAGCGTTTCGCTGGTGATTTCATTTCTCAGCATGATGCCGTTGTCCATTGCGCGGTTCAGGCTGAGATAAACCGAATCCGGATTGCTCTGGTCAAACAGGAAATTATGGATAAACTCATTTGGATTATCATAAATGTTCGGGATGTCCAGTCGGTCACACAGCTTGATGTAGATATTCGGATCGCGGTCGATCATCTTGTCATAATAGTCGTAAAACGCCTTGAGCGTTGTGTAGACACGCTCTGTGTACCGGCCCAGCCAGTACATTGCGTCTCTTTTTTCTAACGAGAAAGTACCCATGTATCTTTAAAACCTCCACCCTGAGAAGAATTTACAATAAAGGAATCCGCAACGCGGGAGAAGCGGGTCAGACCGCTTGCCCATACGCGCGTGGTTTCTCCGCTGAGCACGAATGCACGGAGATCTGCCTTGCGCGGCACCTGCTTTCCTTCGTCCATGATGTCCAGATCGAGGAAGTCGATGACCTCCTGTGCGATGAAGCGGCGCGGTTCATTCTTGACCAGCTCACGGAAGCGTTCCTTTTCCGCGCCCTCCAGCTTGCTGCCGAATACGACACCGTAGCCGCCTGCCTCCGCGACATCCTTGATGACCAGATTATCAAAGTTATCCAGCACATAGTTCCGATCCTCCTCGTAAATCGGGAGGTAGGTCGGTGCGTTCTTGAGAATCGGCTCCTCGTTCAAATAGTACTGAATCATTTTCGGGACAAAGTAATAAATGCCCTTGTCATCGGCAACGCCGTTGCCCGGGGTGTTGATGATTGCCACATTGCCCGCGCGGTATGCCGCCATCAGATTCGGCACGCCGATGAGCGAATCCGGGCGGAAGGTACATGGATCGAGGAACTCATCCGACAGGCGGCGGTAGAGTGCGCCGACGCGCTGCTTGCTGCCCTGATCGTCCCGATAGTACAGCTTGCAGTCCTGTACGAACAGCTCGTTCGGCATCGCCAGAACACTTCCGGTCTTTTCTGCCAGATAGGAGTGCTCAAAGAATGCGGAATTGTAGCGTCCCGGAGTCAGAATGACGTTGATTCCGCCGAGATTGACATGATCCATGGTTTCCTTGAGAATATCAGCATAATCGCGGTTGTCGATGACCGGATACTCATTGAATACCTGCGGGTCGGCGCGGCGTGTCAGATCGCGGGCGATCAACGGATAGGATGCACCGGACGGGATGCGGAGGTTGTCCTCCAATACATACCAGGTGCCGTCCTTGGCCTGAACCAGATCAATGCCGGAGATATGGGAAAAGATACCGGCAGGCGGCATGATGCCCTCGCATTCCGGCAGATAGCCGGAGGAGGAGAATACGAAATCCTCGGGGATAATGCCGTCCTTGATGATATTTTTCGAGCTGTAAATGTCTGCTAAAAAGCGATTGAGCGCATTGACACGCTGGATTAAGCCGCGTTCCAGATAGTTGAAATCCTCTGCGGGAATAATACGTGGGATCGGGTCAAACGGAAACAGCTGCTCAATAAACTGGCCGTGCTTGTAAATGCCGAATTTTACACCGTAACGTGCCAGAAGCATGTTAATGCTGTCGCTGTGGGCGATGATCTGTTTCATAGCCATGATTCTGCCTTTCTCTTTTTCGTTGCTGAAAATAAAAAAGGCAAAGGTCACCAAAACAGTGGCGCCTTTGCCTTGATAAAATTATACAACGCTAAAATATACCTGTCAAGTAATCCCATACGTAATAAATACCAAAAATAGGTTTCAATTTTACTCTTTTATGCATAGAATGAGAAAGATTTTTGGGTGAGGTGATCGTATGTGCGGAATTGCCGGACAGATCGGAGCGCCGATCGGACAGGATACAATCGCTGAACTGCATCAGCGCATGGCGGGGCGCGGACCGGATCAGAATGGATACTGGAGCGATGCCGTGTGTACGCTGGTACATGCGCGGCTCGCGGTCATCGACCTTGAGGGCGGTGTTCAGCCGATGTCACTGGGGGATAAGGTGATTGTATACAATGGAGAAATCTATAACACCTCCGAGGTGCGCGCGGAGCTTGCCGCACGCGGCAGACGGTTTGAGGGGCACTCGGACACCGAGGTCGTACTGCACGCCTATGACGAATGGGGAGAGGACTGCCTGCAAAGGCTGAACGGCATCTTTGCCTTTGCCGTATGGGACGGAGCGCGTCTGTTTGCCGCGCGCGACCGCATGGGTGTCAAGCCGTTTTTCTATTCGGAACGCGATGGTCTGTTCTGCTTCGCCTCAGAAATCAAGGGTGTGCTGGCCTTTCCGCACATGAATGCGGAGTTGGACTGGGACGGCATTTGCGAGGTCATGCTGCTTGGCCCGGGGCGTACACCGGGCTGCGGCGTATTCCGCGGTATCTGCGAGCTGCCACCCGCGCACTGCGGTTATTATGAGCCGGGGCGTGGATTTTCGTGCAGACAGTATTGGAGCATTCGGGAGCGGAAGCACACGGAATCCTTTGAGGAGACCGCGGAGCATGTGCGTTTTCTGGTCACGGACAGCATCGAGCGGCAGTTGATATCAGATGTACCGGTATGTACGTTCCTTTCGGGCGGTCTGGATTCCAGCCTGATTTCCTCGGTTGCGGCGCGGCGGGCGAAGACAGCCGGAAAACGCCAGTCCACTGTGTCTGTCACCTATAAGGATAATGAAAAATACTTTCAGGCAGGGCATTTTCAGCCAAACAGCGATGAGCGCTATATTCGCATGATGAGTGAGTATCTGGACTCTGACCATCATCTGATTGAGATCGACTCGCCGGAGCTGGCGGATGCTCTGTACGATGCGGTGGAAGCGCGTGACCTGCCGGGCATGGCGGATGTGGATTCGTCCCTGCTGCTGTTTTGCAGGGAGATCAAAAAAATCGGTACGGTTGCGCTCTCAGGCGAATGCGCGGACGAAATTTTTGGCGGATACCCGTGGTATCGTGACAAGGATATCCGCATGACGGACGGATTTCCGTGGGCACAATCCACTGCCTACCGCGCAGGCTTTTTGCGGGAGGAGCTGGCGCAGCACATTGACGCGCAGGCCTATGTGTATCAAAAGTACCGGAACACCATTGAAACCGTGCAAAAACCGGCGTATTTATCCGAGACAGACCGCAGAATGCGCGAGATGACACGCCTCAATCTCGACTGGTTTATGCAAACCCTTCTGGAAGCGTTGGATTTATGGAAAAACGACAAATCTCTTATAAGACATTCACAGAATCTTCACAATCCTTTTGTTGACATACACCAATATGAACGCTATAATGTTAGACATCAAACAAATAAAAGGCGGTGAAGCGATGGAACAGCTTGATACGATTGGATTTCAGGTTCGGACGCTGTCAAATATGATCGGACGATATCTGTGGAGCCACGGGCATTGCAGGGAGATGGAGAACATCACCGGTCCCAACGGCTGGATTTTGGGATATCTTGCGCGCAACAGAGATCGGGATATTTTCCAGCGCGATCTGGAGGAGCACTTTTCCGTTCGCCGGTCAACGGCATCCAAGACGATTACACTGATGGAGAAAAAGGGGCTGCTCCGACGGGAGCGCGTGGATTACGATGCGCGCCTGAGGAAGCTCGTGCTCACGGAAAAGGGCTGGGAGCTGCACAGCATTACAATGAAGGACATTGAAGCTGTGGAACGGAAGCTGGTTTCCGGATTGACGGAGGAAGAACAGTCAACGTTTATGAGCATCCTGGAAAAAATGAAGAAAAATTTACAGGAGGAACCGGAAAAAACGAAAGGGGTGGAAGTATGATAAAACGTCTTGCCGGATGTGTCCGGGAATATAAACGGGATGCGATCCTTGCGCCGATTAGCGTCACGCTGGAGGTTGTGATGGAGGTTATCATTCCGCTGCTGATGGCAAAGCTGATTAACAACGGTATTGAAAAGGGCGATATGGGCTATCTCCTCAAAATTGCGCCGGTGCTTGTGGCGGCGTGTCTGCTGTCGCTGTGCTTTGGTGCGATGTCCGGACGCTTTGCGGCGCGTGCAATGGCGGGCTTTGGCAAAAATCTGCGGCATGATATGTACTATAATGTACAGAATTTCTCGTTTGCCAATATTGATAAGTTCTCTGCCTCCAGTATCGTCACGCGACTGACGACGGATGTCACCAATGTACAGAATGCCTTTATGATGATTATCCGCATTGCGGTGCGCGCTCCGATTATGCTGGTATTCTCGCTTGCGGCGGCGTTCTCTATCAGCGCAAAGCTCTCCTTGATCTTCGTGATGTTCCTGCCGGTGCTTGCGGTCGGTATGTTTTTGATTATCCGCGTGGCGCATCCGATTTTCCGCCGCGTGTTTAAGATCTACGATAAGCTGAATGCCGTGGTACAGGAGAACCTGACCGGTATCCGCGTTGTCAAGTCCTATGTGCGCGAGGAGCGTGAGGTGGGCAAGTTTAACGCGGTTTCGCAAAAGATTTATCAGGATTTTACCAAGGCGGAGGGCACGATGGCATTTGCCATGCCGCTGATGATGTTCTGCATGTACGGCTGTATGCTGATGATTTCGTGGTTCGGCGCGCGTGTGATTATTCTCGGCGGAGGTGCTCCGGGTGCACTGAATACCGGTGAGCTGACCAGCCTGATTACCTATATCATGCAGATCCTGATGAGCCTGATGATGTTCTCGATGGTTTTGGTTATGATGACGATGTCGCGCGCTTCCGGCGAGCGTATTGTCGAAATTCTGGAGGAGAAGAGCAGTCTGCACAATCCGGAGCAGGCGGTTACCGCGGTGGCGGACGGTTCGATCCGCTTTGAAAATGTCAATTTCAGCTATACCGGACAGCCGGATAAGCTGTGTCTGAAAAAGATTTCCTTCGAGATCAAATCCGGTGAGACCATCGGTATCATCGGCGGCACCGGCTCGTCCAAGTCCAGTTTGGTACAGCTTATTCCGCGCCTGTATGATGTGACAGAGGGAGCGGTTTACGTCGGCGGTCGTGATGTGCGCGAATACGACCTGAACAGCCTGCGTGATGAGGTCGCAATGGTGCTCCAGAAAAATGTGCTGTTTTCCGGTACCATTACGGAAAATCTGCGCTGGGGCAATGAACACGCGACACCGGAGCAGATCCGTCATGCCTGCCGGCTGGCGCAGGCGGATGAGTTCATCCAGACCTTCCCGGACGGATATGATACCTACATTGAACAGGGCGGCACGAATGTATCCGGCGGTCAGAAACAGCGCCTGTGTATCGCACGTGCGCTGCTGAAAAAGCCGAAGATTTTGATTCTGGACGACTCGACCAGTGCGGTGGATACCAGAACGGATTCGCTGATCCGCCGGGCGTTCCGCGAGGAGATTCCGGATACGACCAAGCTGATTATCGCGCAGCGAATCAGCTCGGTAGAGGATGCGGATCACATTATCGTGATGGATAACGGCTGCATCAACGGTTTCGGCACGCACGAGGAGCTGATTGCCGGCAATAAGATTTACCGCGAGGTTTATGAATCGCAGCAGAAGGGAGGCGGCGAGGATGCCGAATAATCGACAAAAGGGTCAAATGCCGCCCGGACCGCCGATGCACGGGCACGGGCGCGGAATGCGCGGAGGTCCGCGCGCGAAGGATTCCAAAAAGACAATGAACCGCCTGCTGAGCTATATGAGCGGAAAATACCGCGCCATTCTGGGAATTGTATTTGTCTGCATCCTGCTCAGTGCGCTGGCAAGTGCGGGCAGCTCGCTGTTCTTGCAGACCTTGATTGATGACTATATTAAGCCGATGATGCTGGAGCCGAATCCCAGCTTTGACGGGCTGAAGCGCACACTGACGTTTATGGGAACACTGTATCTGGTCGGAGTGCTTGCCTCCTTCTGCTATAACCGCCTGATGATCGTTGTTTCTCAGGGCGTGCAGAAAAAGATCCGCGATGATATGTTTGCGCACATGCAGACGCTTCCGATCAAGTACTTTGACACCCACACCCACGGCGACCTGATGAGCCGCTACACGAACGATACGGACACCCTGCGGCAGATGCTTTCGCAGAGTATTCCGCAGCTCATCAATTCGGCTGTTACCATTGTGACGGTGTTCTGCGCGATGGTATATACGAGCTGGCTGCTGACGATTTTTGTGCTGATCTGCATCTTCCTGATGCTTCAGGTTACAAAATTGATTGCCGGACGCAGCGGAAAATACTTTGCTGCACAGCAGCAGTCCATCGGTAAGGTCAACGGATTTATCGAGGAGATGATCAGCGGTCAGAAGGTCGTCAAGGTATTCTGCCATGAGGAAAAGGCAAAGAAGGACTTTGACGCGCTGAACGAAGAGCTGTTTGTCAATGCGGATCAAGCGAATAAATATGCCAATATCCTGATGCCGATTATGGGAAATCTGGGCAATTTACAGTATGTACTGATCGCGCTGATCGGCGGTGCACTGGCAACCGCAGGCATCAGCGGGCTGACGCTGGGCGCGATTGTCGCATTCCTGACGCTGTCCAAGAGCTTTACCCAGCCGGTGACACAGATCGCGCAGCAGCTCAACTCGGTTGTTATGGCGCTTGCCGGTGCAGAACGCATCTTTGAGCTGATGGACGAGGAGCCTGAGCGCGATGACGGCTATGTCACGCTGGTCAACGCCAAAGAGCAGGACGGCGAACTGGTCGAGTGTGAGGAGCGCACCGGAATCTGGGCGTGGAAGCATCCGCATCATGACGGCACGCTGACCTATACCAGAGTGTGCGGAGATGTGCGTATGTTTGATGTGGACTTCGGCTATGTACCCGATAAAATCGTCCTGCACAACGTCACGCTGTACGCAAAGCCGGGACAGAAGGTGGCATTTGTCGGCGCGACCGGCGCGGGCAAAACCACGATTACAAATCTGATTAACCGATTTTACGATATTGCGGACGGCAAAATCCGCTATGACGGCATCAACATCAACAAAATTCGCAAGAGCGATTTGCGCCGGTCACTCGGTATTGTTTTGCAGGATACCAATCTGTTTACCGGAACGGTCATGGACAATATCCGCTATGGCAAGCTGGATGCGACCGACGAGGAATGCATCGCGGCGGCAAAGCTCGCGGGCGCACATGATTTTATCACAATGCTGCCGCAGGGCTATCAGACGGAAATTACCGGAAACGGCGGCAGACTGTCGCAGGGTCAGCGTCAGCTGCTGGCGATTGCCCGTGCGGCCGTGGCGGACCCGCCGGTTATGATTCTCGATGAGGCAACCTCGTCCATTGATACCCGTACCGAGTCCATCGTTCAGCGCGGCATGGACCGCCTGATGAACGGGCGCACCGTGTTTGTCATCGCGCACCGTTTGTCCACGGTTCAGAATTCCGATGTCATCATGGTGCTTGAACAGGGACGCATCATTGAGCGGGGCACCCATGAGGAGCTGATTGCCCAGAAGGGAAAATATTATCAGCTGTACACCGGTGCGTTTGAACTGGAATAAATCAGAAATTCAGCTTTGGAACCGAGCTTTTCGGCTTCCAAGGCTGTTTTTTCATTTTTGCGCATAAAATAAACGGATGAACAGAACACATAGCCCTCGGAACGTGAAAATTGTAATAGGAAGCATATCGGCAGAAGCCAGACGGGCACAGCTTCTGGCACTGCTTTTGCGAGGCAAATGACGGCGATTTATGCCCGTCAGAGCGTGGAAAAAACGGATTCCATCTCGATTGAAACCCAGATTCAGACCTGCATTGCCCGCCTGCCGCGCGGGGAGGCGTATGAGATTTATGCAGACCGGGGCTGGTCGGGCGCGACCAACCGACGTCCGGAGCTGGAACGCATGATGGAGTGCATCCGGGCAGGAAGGATTTCCTGCGTAGCGGTCTATAAGCTGGACCGTCTGGGACGCAGTCTGAGGAATTTTTTGGAGTTGCTCGACGAGCTGCGCTGCCGCGATGTCGTGCTGATGGCGGAAAACATTACGCTTGGCGGCGCGGATGCATACGGACGCCTGCTGGTCGGGCTGATGATGTCCTTTGCTGAGCTGGAGCGGGATACGATCATCCGACGCGTAACAGACAATTATTATGAACGCGGAAGAAACGGAATGTTTCTGGGAGGCATTGCGCCGTTTGGATTTCGCCGCACGGTGTACCGGCAGAATGGGAAGAAGATCAAGGGATTGATTGCAGAGCCGGACAGTGCGGAGATTGTCAAAAGCCTGTTTGAACGCAGTGCTTCTGATCCGGGTGCATCACTGGGACAGCTGGCAAGATGGCTCAATCAACAGGGAATTGTTACGGTGCGCGGCAATCCGTGGTCGTCCGCCGCGGTAGGCAGACTGCTCCATAATCCGGTTTATGTCCGGGCAGACGCATCGGTGTTCCGGTATTTGAAAAGCCGCGGGAGCACGATTACCACAGCGCAGGAAGATTTTGACGGTCGGCGCGGACTGTATCTGTACGGCACAGCAAAGGGGAGAACAGCGACAAAATATGCGGATTTCCGCGCGCTGACGGTCAGCATTGCGCCGCATGAAGGAATTGTTTCGTCAGCACTCTGGCTTGCCTGTCAGCACAGACTGGCGGAAAATCGGGCATTGAACGGACGAGAGCCGGCAACCTGGCTGACCGGACTGATTCACTGTGCACACTGCGGATATGCCTGCTCTGTGACCGGACGCGGAAAGAGCACGCGGTATCTGACCTGCGGCGGACGAAAAATGGGAATCTGCCGGAGAAAATCGCGCCCACTAACCGCAGAGGAGGTGGAAAATGCCGTGTACGGTTATCTCTGTGAAGAGGTGAACAAGTTGATTTGTCTCTCTACCAAACCGGAAGAACGTCTAAAAGTGCTGGAAAAAGAACGAAATGCCTGCCTCGACGCATTTTCACAGGTGTCGGATATCACAGCAAGGGCACTGGATGAAAAGCTGTGCGCCCTGGAACGCGAATATCAGGCACTGACAAAGCTGAGCGGCGATATGCGGCAGGAAAACCGCCTGCTGTCGGAGTTTCCTGCGCGGTGGGAGCGAATGGACACCCGTATGCGGCGGGACATTGCCTGCATTTTTGTGCGTGATGTCCGGGTTTCGGAGGAGGAAATCCGGATTGTCGCACGCTGATACTTTTCCATGCATCCATCGGGGACCGAAAGGACCGCATGAGTATGTACAGCGGACTGGAGGTGCGCGTACCGTTCTGCGACCACCGCATTGCGGAGTATCTGTACAATGTGCCGTGGGAAATGAAGGATCACGACAATTATGAAAAGGGTCTGCTGCGCACGGCAATGCGCGATTATCTGCCGGATGAGGTGCTGTGGCGCAAGAAAAGTCCGTATCCCAAGACGCATCATCCAAAATACCGTGCACTGGTTTCCGAGCGGCTGGAGGAGCTGCTCTGTCAGCCGAATGCGCCGATTTTCGAGCTGGTGCGCCCGGACGCGCTGAGGCAGCTGCTTTCCGAGCAGCGGAGTCAGCCGTGGTACGGACAGCTGATGACCACGCCGCAGACCATTGCATTTATGCTTCAGCTCAATTACTGGCTGGAGCGGTATCACATCCACATTGCGGTATAATCTGTTCAAAGCGCTCGATATGCACCTGTCGGGCGCTTTTGTATGAAAAAATGCGCCTCCGAGGAGACGCATTACAAGTTGAACTTAAATGTCGTGACGGTATCTGCCCCAGCGGCGCGAGCCCATCAGCGCGGTAATCAGAGCGAAGACCGAAAAGCCGAGCCATACCAGAACGGCAGCGCTCCAGCCGAAGTGGTCAGCCACCACGCCGATGCCGTAGCTGGACAGTGCAGAACCGAGATAGGCAGAGCAGTTGAGCACGCCGGTGACGGACGATGCACGGCCGATTGCGCCGAAATGAATCGGCATCAGGTTGATGAGCATAATGTTCGAGCCGACCATACAGGTGCTTGCGATGGTCATGAGAATCAGGGACGGCACCGCATATTTGCTGCAAACCATATACAGCAGTGCCAGCGAGAGGATGGTAACGACAAAGAATCCGGCAGAGCCGTTCAGCTCGTTCCTGATATGGCGGCGCGCAATGAGCTTGGTCAGGAACACGCCGGAGATATTGATAAACGGCAGTACAATCGCCAGTGCAACCGAGATCGAGGTAGAGAAGTGGAAGTTTTCCGTCATCAGCGTCGGTACCCAGGACTGGATGCCGTCACGGAGCATTCCATGTGACAGCGCGCCGACGACAGCGAAAATGACGCCGGAAACGATCATCAGCCGGATCAGGCTTCCGCCGGCCTGCTGCTCCTGCGAGCCAAGCTCGATGGTTTCCATGTCACCGTGCTCGGCGGTAAAGGTTTCGTACCATTTCATCCGTACATTCCAGAATGCGCCGGCGATCAGCATGAGTACACCGGAGAATACAAACAGCGGACGCCAGCCGGCGGTGCGGAGCATAATGGAAGCCACAAGATAGATGATAACGGTCGCAAGCGGGTAGGTGATTGCGGCATTGGAGCAGGACTTGCGGCGCTGATCGGGCGGCATCATCTCTGCAAAAATACGGACAACCGGAGACCAGACAAAGGACTGTACAACGCCGTTGACCGCCCAAAGTACCAGCATCAGCCAGTAGGAATGCACAATACCCATGCCGAGATTGAGGATGGCAGAGCCGACCACACCGACCAGAATCATCTTACGCGGGCTGAAGCGGTCTCCCATCAGACCGCTGAGTACCTGACATACACCGTAGACAACACAGAATGCGGTGCCGATCAGTCCGGCTTCGCTCTTGGTAAAGCCCTCGCTGGCAATCAGCTCCGCCATGACAGAGGAATAGCTCTGGCGGCCGAACAGGGCGATAATATAGGTGATGGCGCAAAGAAAAAACAGACGGGTGGAGTATTCCTCCGGGCATACCCGCCGTGTAATGGTTGAAGTCATGAAAAAGATCCTCCTGCTTTATGTTCCGTATGACAGTATAGTACTGCTTGTAACCCTGTGTCAATTTGCAAATAGCCATGTTTTGCCTGTTTTTATGCGAAAATATAGCCATATTGCCCGCATCTATTTGCTTGCAAAGCGGAATAAAAAGGAGTAAAATGAAACAATGATTTCCAAAACAGAAGGAAGAGATTCATGAACGGCAGAAGAATACAGAGCGGGCTGTTTTTCCCCGCGCTTTTGTGCACGCTCCTGTGGGGCAGTGCGTTCCCATCGGTAAAATCCGGCTATCTCCTGTTCGGAGTGGAGGATACCTTTACGAAATTCTTGTTTGCGGGCTTTCGCTTCACGGGCGCAGGCATTGCGGTGCTGCTGATTGCCCGCCTTGTCATGAAGCGCAGCATCCGACCGCGCAGAGAGCAGTGGAAGGGCATTCTTTCGCTTGGACTCGTTCAAACGACAATGCAGTATGTATTTTTTTACGTGGGATTGTCAAATACTACGGGTGTAAAGGGATCTGTTTTGACGGCAACAACGACATTTATTTCGGTCATTCTGGCACATTTCCTGTTCAAGGATGACCGGATTACCGCGCGAAAGGCGGTTGGATGTCTCATCGGCTTTGCAGGCGTGGTCGTGGTCAATCTGGGAACCGGAGATCTGGGCGGTGGCTTTCGTCTGGACGGCGAGGGATTTATGATAATTTCCGCGGCGGCTGCGGCATTCGGTGCACTCATCAGCAAGGTGGTCGCGAAGGGAGAGGATCCGATGCTTATCACCGGCTGGCAGCTGACGCTCGGCGGAGGTGTGCTGCTCGCAATGGGTGCGCTCGGCGGCGGCCGCTTTGCAAACGTGGAGCCGAAGGGCATTGCACTGCTGTGCTACATGATTTTCCTTTCCGCGGCGGCATTTACCATCTGGACAAAGCTGCTTGCAACGTATCCGGTCGGCAGAGTGACGGTATACAATTTCCTTGTGCCGGTGTTCGGCACACTGATGTCCGGTCTCATTCTGCATGAATCCGTGTTTACACCGTATAATATCGGTGCGCTGGTGCTGGTCTGCCTGGGTATCACACTGGTCAATCGTGTCAAATCCGAGTAATAAAGCAGCAGGACGCGTGTCCTGCTGCTTTGCTTATGCAAATAAATCCGGATGGAACGAGTGAACATAGTCCAGATAATCCGCATGGCTCATCGGCGCATGGTATTCCGAAATCACACGCCGCAGTCCGGCCGCGTTGTCCTTCATCAGACGATAAATGGTCAGTGCGGCAATTTTGGCCGGTACGATCAGCCCCTTGTAAGCGTCGGTTACGCAAAAGTCTGCACCGTGCAGTGTACCGATAAAACCGCCGAAGGTGAAGTTGATGACCGGCATGAGGTGGGAGAGATCGCCCACATCGGTAGAGGCGGCGTTGTGTACGAGCGGATTGACCGGTTCGCTTGTGACCTCTCCGGCAAGCAGCTGTGCCGCGTGGGTCAGCTCGGGAACCGGTGCGGCAGGAATCACCGGCAGATAGCCCAGTCCGTCTCGAATCTCTGCCTGTGCGCCAAAGGCGTGCGCTGCGCCTTCATAGCATCGTGTGACCATCCGATTGACCTCGAGCATTGCCTCGCGGTTTTTGGCGCGCACCTGAATATCCACGGTTGCCTGACCGGGAATGACGTTGACCGCGCTGCTACTCAAGGATACGATTTCAGCAACCCGCACGCAGTCGGCCTCGCGGAAGGTGCTGCGCTGCATCGCCACAGCTGTGCGCGCAACTGCCGCAACGTCCTGCGCATTGATGCCTTCATGCGGTGCGATGGCGGCATGAGCGGGCTTTCCGGTGATGTGGATCATTTTGGTCACGAAACCGCTGGAGGAATTGCTGCCGAGCAGCAGATCCGAGCCGCAGGGAACCATATGGGTGTGCGTTGTCAGGGCTGCGTCCGTTGCGTTGAACGCGCCGCGTGCCAGCAGCTCGCATTTTCCGCCGCAGAGCGAAGCGATGCCCTGACTGTGCAGCTGCTCCAGACGCTCCATCGGCACGTGCTCCTCGCTGGGGACAGCGAAAAAGTCCACGCGCCCGCCGAGCTGAGCGGCAATTTCCGGATCGGAAAGCGCCATTGCCGCGCCGATCATTGCCGCAAGCTGCATATGATGCCCGCAGGCATGGGACATGCCGGTTTCCGGAACGGCATATGGATGTGTGGGGCAGCGGATGCCGTCCAGCTCGCCGATCATACACAGGGATGGACGGGCGCTGCCGAGCGAGGCACGCACGCCGGTCGAGGCAATGCCGGTTTCCGGCGTCAGACCGAGCCGGCGGAAGGCGTCTGCCGTTTTGCGCGCAGTGCGGTGCTCTGCATATCCGATTTCTGCATGACGATAAATATCCTCCGCAAAGGCGCGGATTTCATCCGCCCCGCGGTCGATGCGGCTGACAATAAGCTGTTCCATTCTGTCCATAGCTGTGCCTCCTGGGTGTTCTGTTTTTATTGTAACGGGAAACCGGACGGAATACAATCATTCGGCGGAAAACAGACGGTAAATTATTTTCTTTGGCATTGCGATTGCTTTTTCTTTCTGATATAATGTTCCTCAGCAATATGGAACGGCTAGAAATGGAGATAGATTATGACAATCGCAGAAATCGCGAAACGCGCCGGCGTTTCCAAGGCATGCGTTTCGCGTTATCTTAACAACGGCTATGTCAGCGAGGAAAAGAAGAAGCAGATTCGAGCCGTGATCGAGGAGACCGGCTATACGCCTTCCCGGCAGGCGCAGGGCTTGCGAACAGGAAAGACACATACCATCGGTGTTGTCCTGCCCAAAATTGATTCGGAAACCATCAGCATGATTGCCTCCGGCATTTCACAGGTGCTGACCGAAAAGGGATTCCGTATGCTGCTTGCCAATACGGAAAATGAAGTGCGCAAGGAGCTTCAGTATCTGGATTTGTTCAAGAATGACAAGGTGGACGGCGTGATTTTCATCGCAACTCTGCTGTCCGATCTGCATCGGGACATTATCCAGTCCATGCCGATGCCTGTTGTCATGGTGGGACAGCGCGCGGATTATCTGTCGTGCATTTTTCATGACGACCGCGGCGCGGCGCGTGAGCTGACGGAGCTGATGATGAATAAGGGAAGAAAGCACATCGGCTATATCGGCGTCACGGAGGAGGATCACGCAGCGGGTGCGGAGCGTTATGCCGGATTTAGCGAGGCTCTGGCGCAGGGCGGTATGCGCATTGACCCGAAACGGGTACAGCTCAGTGATTTTACGTTGGAATCGGGCTACGCCGCGGCGGAAAGGCTGATGACGGCATCGCCGGATACGGATGCCATCTTCTGTGCAACGGACAATATCGGTATCGGTGCGATGCAGTACTTAAAGGGGATCGGCAAGCGCATTCCGGAGGATGTCATGGTGGTTGGCACCGGTCATTCCAAGATGTCGGAGATCGTGACTCCTACGCTGACCACTGCGCATTATTTTTATCACAACAGCGGAATCGAAGCGGCGCACATGCTTCTGGAGCTGCTGGAGAACGGAATTGATATGAAAAAACAGATCAAACTCGGCTATGAGCTGGTGGAGCAGGAATCCACGGCAGGCTGAGCCGGATTTGTGAAACAGAAAAACGGAATTATTTTCATAAAACCGTGTATCCTGAAGGGACAGGATGCGCGGTTTTTTGTTGTTTAGACAGAAAAAGATGATGCGACAGACTTGTGTTGGTTGTATTGACGAAAAATAGGTAAATATTTTGTTAACATTTACGGACAAAATAGTGTTTACAAAACATGAAATCGGTTTTATAATAAAGACAACATGAAACCGGTTTTATAATGCAAAATGTCGAAAAATACTGTATTGTTTGCGACAATAATAGAGCAGGTTGTACATAATTTTTCGACCGGGAAAAACGAACCATTTAGAGAGAGCATGACAGGAGGAAAACTATATGGATTACAGGAAGGCCGCATCCGGCGTTCTGGAGCACATCGGCGGCGCGGACAACATCGTTTCCGCTGCGCACTGTGCAACCAGACTGCGCCTCGTAATCGCAGACAACACAAAGTGCAACAAAGCGGCGCTGGAAAATTCGGAAGGCGTCAAGGGCGTGTTTGAGGCGCAGGGACAGCTTCAGATTATCTTCGGCACCGGCGTTGTAAACAAGGTATACGACGAGCTGATTGCCATGGGCGGCATTCGGGCGGGCAGCAAGGAGGATGTCAAGGCTGCGGCAGCGCAGAAGGGCAATCCGTTCCAGCGCTTCATCAAGACTCTGGGTGATATCTTCGTACCGATCATTCCGGCGATCGTTGCATCCGGTTTCCTGATGGGCATCATGGAGTCCCTGAACTTCATGATTAATAACGGATACCTCAATCTGGATCCGAACAATGCGCTGTTCTATCTGGCAAACCTGTTCTCGAATACCGCATATGTATTCCTGCCGGTTCTGATCGGCTTCTCCGGTGCGAAGGTATTCGGCGGCAATCCGTTCCTCGGCGGCGTTATCGGTATGATTATGGTTCATCCGAATCTGCAAAATGCATGGGGAAAAACAGGCGGCATCGAGAATTATCTGGATGTATTCGGTATCTATGATGTTGCGCTGCTCGGCTATCAGGGTCACGTTATCTCGGTCATTGTTGCGGTATTTATCATGGCGAAGATCGAAAAGGCGCTGCACAAGCGCGTTCCGGCCATGTTTGACCTCTTTGTAACCCCGCTCGTATCTGTATTTGTCACCGGATTTGTCACCATGACGGTTGTCGGTCCGATCTTCAATGTTGTGGAATCCAGCATCATCAACGGTGTTCAGGCGCTGATTTCCATCCCGTTCGGCATCGGTTCTCTCCTGATGGGTGCGCTGTACGCTCCGACCGTTGTCACCGGCATCCATCATATGTACTCCATTATTGACCTCGGTCAGATTCAGGAATTCGGTCTGACCTACTGGCTGCCGCTGGCATCCGCAGCCAACATTGCACAGGGCGGCGCAGCGCTGGCAGTAGCGCTCAAGACCCGCGATCAGAAGCTCAAGT
>JAEDEU010000146.1 GCA_016293155.1 Clostridiaceae bacterium
GGTCAGGGTGTCGCCGCCGGAAACCGTGGCGATGCGCTTCCAGTCACCGCCGTCCGTGCTGCGGTAAACGCGGTAGCCCTGCGCATAGGCAATCTGGTTCCAGCTGATCGTTGCGGAGCCGAGCGCGGTTTTGTCGAGTGAAACGGTCGGAGTTTCCATGACATATACCGTGCAGGTGGTGCTCACGGTGCCGAAGGACGCGGTGACGGTGCATTTGCCGAGACCGGTCGCCTTGAGTGTGGCGGTGGAGGTGGTGCGCTGCGTGGCGCGGTCATAGGAGGTTGTGCCGGAGACCGTGCAGACCGAGGTGTCCGAGGTGGACCAGATGACCTCATCCTCGGGCATTCCGACGTGCTCACTGGTTTCGGCGGTCAGCTTTTTGGAGGAGCCTTCCGTGATGGAAAGCGCGGCGCTCATGCTGATGCTTTCCGGGGAGAACGGGATGGATTCGCCGGAGCCGGAATCCGAATCGTCCAGTGCATATCCCGTGCCGCCCAGTACGAGCAGGAGCGACAGCAGCAGTGCGGTGAATCGTTTGAGCATAGTGCAGTCCTTTCTCAGAAAATAGGGGGTGTTTTGCGATTAATTTCATTATATCATAGTATTTTGACTGAGAAAAGGGAAACGCGGGGGAGAAGATCGCAGAATAGGGAAAACAGCAAAAAAAATTACAGATATATTACGGAATGGAAAATAAACGGTGCCAATATTTGGCTTGCAATGCGAAAAAGATTGACATAATCGACGCGAATGCGATACTCTATATTTAAGATGTATCGGAAACCGAGCAACACACCTGGATCGTAGATCAACCGGCGGCAGAGGAACAGGAGGATACAACATGAGCAAACGGATACTGTCAATGCTGCTGTCACTGTGCCTGCTTGCAGGAAGCGCTCCTGCCTGCGCCATGGAGCAGGTGCCGGAGACTGCGGCGGCGGATACCACGCAGGCGGCTGCGAATGCCGATGCAATCACCGCAGAGGAGGAAATCGCTCTGCCGGAGGAGCAGTCCGAGCCGGAATCGGAGGAGCTTCCGCAGGAGGCGGAAACCGTCAAAGAAGAACAACCCGTGCAGGCACAGGAAACCGAAATTCCGGTGCGCATTGCAAGCGGTACGGGCGCGGCGCAGAGCACACAGAACGCGGCGCAGGTAGACACGGACTCGGTGGAAGCCGACACCGGCGAGCTGCGCGAGGTGCATTTTGACGAGGACAGCAGCTCGAATGTAGCGGCGTGGGGACGCGATGCGGTGTTCCGCAAGCGCGTGCTCAGCGCATGGGATGAATATAAAACCATCGTGGACGTGTCCGGTCTGAACCTAACCACGAAGAACATTGACGAGATTTTCCAAAATGAATATGTCCCGCTGCTGGACGCCAATGCAAAGTATTTTTACGTCAAGGCGAGCATTGACTACACCTATAATCTTTCCACCGGCGAGCTGCTGACACTGACGGTGCAGTACAAGCCGGAATACTGCAAGGACGACGCGCCGGACGAGGTAAAAATCGTATCCATGCAGAAGCAGCTGGAAACCGCAGTCAGCCGCGCACTGGAATGCGTCTCCGAGGATATGAGCGATATAGAGGTCGCGCTGGCGCTGCACGATTATCTGGTGCGCGAGCTGGATTATGACTACCAGAGCGAGCTGGCGGTGTCCAACGGGGAGCTGGAGGATTTTCCGGAGGCGGACTGCACCGCGGCGGGCGCACTGCTCAACCGCACTGCGGTTTGTCAGGGCTATGCGCAGGCGTATTCCAATTTGTTGCAGCGCTGGGGAATCGAATCGTATATCGTCACCAGCCGCCCGATGAATCATTCGTGGAATCTGGTCTGCATGGACGGAAAATGGTATCACGTGGATGTCACATGGGATGATCCCGTGTGGGAAAACTACGCCACGGGCGGATATACCCAGTACTATGACGGCAATAACGATGCACTGGACGAGGGCTATGTGCAGCACACCTACTTCCTCAAGGGCGACAGCGAGATAGAGGAGCTTTCGCACTACGGCTGGACGGGCAAGCTGCCCAAGGCGGAGCAGAATACGGATTTTTCCGGATACTGCTTTTATGAGCGCAACTGTGCGCTGTATTGGCGGGACGGATACTGGTATTTTTCGCCGGAGGGACGCGAGATTTACCGCGCGAAGATCAATGAACGCGGCAGTGTTTATTTAAAGCTGAACCACAGAACACGCTACACCCACGGCTATTCGAGCAATCTGTACAGCACGGACGGCGCGAATATTTACCGCACCGCGATTGCGGACGGCGCGGAGGAAATCGTGCTTGCCGCGCCGGAGGATCATATTATCACGGAGTTTGCGATCAAGCAGAAGCGGCTGGTCTATGTGCTGTGGGATACCGAGGCGGATCAGTACAGCCGCCACACTTCGGATCTCACGCCGACGGAGGCGCAGTCCCGCATTACGGGGGTCAAGCTGGACCGCACCGAGCTGACCCTGCCGTATGGCAAGACGGCAGAGCTCACGGCGACCGTCCTGCCCGAGGGCGTGAGCAGCGGCGTGCTCCGCTGGCGTTCGAGCAATCGGGACATTGTGACAGTGAAGGACGGCGTTGTCACGGCAGTGGACAGCGGCAAAGCGGTCGTCACCGTGACCGCCGGCGGCAAGACGGCGGAATGCACCGTGACCGTGCAGGAGCCGGCGGTGGAGCGCATCACGCTCAGCGAGACCGGATTTTCGCTGGTGGAGGGCGGCGGCAAGCAGCTGACCGCCCGTGCAGTCGCCGGCAGCCGCACGCGGAGTGATGTCACATGGACGAGCTCGGACCCGACCGTTGCCTCGGTCAGCCGGAGCGGCTGGATCACCGCGCTGCGTGCGGGTCAGGCAGTCATCACCGCCTCTGTGGACGGCAAGAGCGCGGCGTGCACCGTCAAGGTGCTCCTGCCCGCGCCTGAGGTCAAGACCGCCGTGCAGAAAAACGGCAGCGTACAGATCACATGGAGCGCGGTGGACGGCGCAGCCTCCTACCGCGTGTACCGGAAAACAAGCAGCGGCTGGAAAAAGCTCACGGAGCTGAAAAGCACAGCAAAGCGCATCTATACCGACAGCGGACGTGAGGGAACGACCAGCGTGTACACGGTGCGTGCGGTGCATAAAATCAGCGGCGCAGGCGATTACAACAGCGACGGTGTGCGCGCTGTCGTGCCGCCGGCAAAGACCGAGCTCAAGGCGGCTTCGGCGGGCTATGACAGCGTAAAGCTGAGCTGGAGCAGTGCGGCGGGTGCGGGAAGCTACCGCATTTACCGCAGACAGGACGGCGGCTGGAAGCGCATCGACACGGTGAGCGCGGACACCAAGGCATATATCGTCTCCGGTCTGACCTGCGGCAAAGATTACACGTTTACCGTGCGTGCGTTCAAGGGCTCGACGGGCGGCGATTATATGAGCGTAACCGCCAAGCCGGTTCCGGCGGCACCGGTGCTCCGGAGTGTGACTGCGGGCACAAAGCAGGCGACCGTGAAATGGAGCAAGGTCAGCGGAGCACAGGGCTACCGCCTCTATCGCAAAACCGGCGGCGGCAGCTGGCAGACGGTCAAAACGGTCGGTGCGGATACCACGCAGTACACCGACCGCAATCTGAAAAGCGGCACGAAATACACCTATACCGTGCGCGCCTACCGCAAAACCGGCTCGAATACCGTGCTCGGCGG
>JAEDEU010000020.1 GCA_016293155.1 Clostridiaceae bacterium
GCGCGGACAGACTGCTGGAATGGCTGGAGACAACCGACTTTTTCACGGCTCCGGCGTCCACGCGATTTCATGCCGCCTATGAGGGCGGGCTTGTGGAGCACAGCATCAATGTGTACCGCGTGATGATGGATAAGCACTTTGAATCGGGCGTGGACGATCCGGAGAGCGCGGCAATCTGTACGCTGCTGCACGATGTATGCAAGGCGGGATACTATGATATTTCCTACCGCAACGCGAAAAACGCGGACGGCGTATGGGAAAAGGTGCCGTATTATTCGGTCAACGACCGCTTTCCGTATGGGCACGGCGAAAAGTCCGTGTTCCTGATCGAGCGGTTTATGAAGCTGAAAAATGATGAGGCGATGGCGATCCGCTGGCATATGGGCGGCTTTGACGATTCCTGCAAGGCAGGCTCGTTCTATCTGGCGAATGCGTTTGAGCTGTATCCGCTGGCGGTCAAGGTGCACCTGTCCGATCTGGAGGCAACCTATCTCTATGAGGATCGAACCAAATAAATCAAGTGATACAAGAAAGGATGACAGATATGAAAACCAAGGAATTTAAGCTGGACACCCCGCGGGAGGGATTTTTGAATATCACCCGCAGCGTGCGTGAGACCATTAAGGAGAGCGGCGTGCAGAGCGGCATTTGCGTTGTTTACTGCGCCCACACCACCGCAGGCATTACCATCAATGAGAATGCGGATCCGGATGTCGTGCGCGACATGCTGCTCGGACTGCGCAAGGCCTATCCGGATCGTCCGGAATTCCGCCATGCAGAGGGCAACTCCACCGCGCACCTGAAGTCCTCCGCAATGGGCGTTTCCAAGGTGATTCCGATTGAAAACGGACAGCCGATTCTGGGCATCTGGCAGGGCATTTATTTCTGCGAGTTTGACGGTCCGCGTTCGCGCAAATACTATGTTAAGGTTATGGCGGACGAATGAGCGTGATTGTAGTATTGCTTGTCCTTGCCGGGCTGCTGACACTGGCGGCGGAGCGCATTCCCAAGCTGCCGAAGGAGCTGCTGCTCGTGCTCGGCGGTCTGGCGCTCGGTGCGGTGTGGCAGCTTGCCGGCATGGGAAAGCGGATGAATTTTGATGCCGGATGGGCAAATGCGCTCCTGTGTGCGCTGCTGTTTGCACAGGCGTACCGCGCACGGCTGTGCGATGTGACACAGCACAAACGTGTGGTCGGCGTGCTCTCTGTGCTGTCTGCCGTGCTGTTTGCCGCGCTGAGCGGCGGGATTCTGCTGCTGTGCACCGGCGAATCCATGTTGACCTGCTTTGCGGCAGGGGCGGCGCTGTCCGCGATGGTTCCGGCTCCGGTGCTGTATGTCCTGCGCCGCGCAGGGATTCCGGAGGAGACCGCCGGTGTGATCGAGGGTGTCTCGCTGTTCGGCAGCGGGACGGCGGTCACGCTCGCCGCACTGCTGACCGGTTTGCGGGACGACGGCATCCTTGGCGCAGTGCGCTCGCTCGGCGGCGGACTTGCGCTCGGCGCAGTCATGACCGTGATCTTTGTTCTACTGTTCCGGCAGGCAAAGGAGGAGCGCACGGGTATTTTGCTCAGCCTCTGTGCGGCGGCTGTCACCGCGGCGCTGTGCGGGCTGGTGCAGGCAAGTGCACCGGTCGCGGTGTTCCTGCTCGGCATCGGCTTTGCCGTGCGCGTTGACCGCAGGGAGCAGCGCCATCCGCAGGATTATATTTTCTACCGCCATGCATGGCAGCTGATCGACGAGGTGCTCAGCAGTACCGGCGTCGTGCTTGCAGGCGCATTGTGTGCGGACATCGTGAGCGTTTCTCCCAAAAGTGCGCTGGCGGTGGTGCTGATTCCGATTGCACGCTTTGTATCCGTGTGCTTGGGCACGCTGTTCTGCGGCGCGCTTCCGCAAAAGTACAAAAAACTCCCGTTCTCGGCAATTCTGACCGCGAGCGGTACGGGCGGATGCCTTCAGGTGCTGATGCTTTCGGCAGTCGGGGCGGATTCGGCGGTTTGCTGGATTGTTTCCGTTTCGATTGTGCTCGGCATTGCGGTCAGCAGTCTGACCGCGGGCGCGATGCTGGACCGCGTGGAGCAGCGCAGACGCTTTGACGCACCCAAATCCGTGTATCACGACTGATTAACCGCGATTGTCCTTTCTGTGAAACAGCTCTCGGAATCCGACGATCAAAAGCAAAATTCCAAAGCCTCTGCGCAGGAGCGACACCTCCACAACGGAGGCCAGATACGCTGCGGCGGCTGCCGTGAGACAGCCGGCAGGGGCAGCCCATACAACCGCCTGACGATCAATCAGGCGGTTTTTTGCGTGCGAAACCAGCGCGGCAGGGGCACAGGCGAGGAAAAACAGCAGATTGATGCCTGCGGCGGCCGGCTGGGAAAAGCCCGCGAAAAAGGTCAGATGCAGCATGAGCAGAGAGCCGCCGCCGATGCCGAAGCCGGCGAGAATACCGCAGAGCAGACCGGCGCATACTGCCATTACCATAGCAGCACCGAGCGGATGCCGCCCCAGATCAGAAGCAGCCCGAAGGTGCGCCGCAGCAGACTGACCGGCACATACGGAAAGAGTCGTCCGGCAAGCATACCGCCGATCAGACCGCCGACCAGATAGGGTGCCGCGGCAGAAAGCGACATCGCGCCGCGCAGCCAGTAGACGGAGGCGGACAGCGCGGAGAGCGGCACGATGACGGACAGCGACACGGCAAATGCCTTTCGGGTCTCCATGCCGCACCATTTGCTCAGCAGCGGGACGAGAAACAGCCCGCCGCCCGAACCGAAAAATCCGTTTGCCGCGCCGGCACACCCGCCGCAGATGAGATATTTGATTGATTTTTTCATAAAATTCCTCCTCGTCTGACAGGAGATTAGGTAGGAGAGCGGGCGGCTGCCCGCTCTCGGATACTCCGCCGAAGGCGGTCAGTCCGCGTCAGCGGACACCGATTCTCTGCTCTGTGCTCTCGTCCCTTTTCACGGATCGCGTCAATTTGACGCGATCACAGCATATCCGCTGCCGCGTGTGCGGCATGGCTGACGGAGTCTGCCGCCTTTTCCGCGGTGCGGTGCATGGCGCGCCGTGCGCCCGGATCACACATCGTGCGGCTCATTGCGACGGAGGCTGCCGCAGCACCGGCAAGTCCGGCGGCAACGCCGATTGCAAATGTTCCGATTCTCATGATTAACACCAACCTTTCGACAACTAGTATCTCCGAAACGCGGAAAACCAGTCCGGCACTTTCTGTCAGCAGAGGAAAAAAAGAAGATGGATGGCACAATGTGTATAAAATGAGAACAGAGCTCAAAATAGAAAGGGAATTGCCGCGTATCCTGTTGATTCTGACGGAAAAAAAGTTTGTGATTTTGTTTACAAACGGCGATTCAGCGTTTATAATAGATAAGAAGAAAACACAAGATACCTTTAAGCCGGTCCAGAGAGGCCGGGAAGGATGAGTATAACGGAAAACGCAGCCACTGGGGAAGGTGGGTAAACTGCGCCTGATTGTCAGCTTCTCGCCTTAAAGGTTTCGGGGGCTGTTTTTTTATACTTTGTGCCGGGAGGTGCGCGATGGAGCAGATCAAAAAGGCCGGTATCATGGATGCCGGGGCGGTTCGCCGCGCAGTCAACCGGCTGTCTTATGAAATGGTGGAAAAGAATCACGGAGCTGGGGCAATCGTTCTGGTCGGCATTTATACGCGCGGAGCGCTGCTGGCGGAACGGATTGCGCAAAAAATCGGTGAGATCGAGGGCACCCGTCCGCCGGTGTTCGCGCTGGACATCACGGCATTCCGCGATGACAAGCCCAACGCACCGCAGGAGGTCGTGCTCCCGATTCCGGAGCATGAGATCGAGGGCAAAACCGTCATTCTGGTGGATGATGTGCTGTACACCGGCCGCACCGTGCGTGCGGCAATGGAGGGTGTGCTGCGCATCGGCAGAGCGCGCCGCATTCAGCTGGCGGTGCTCATCGACCGCGGACACCGCGAGCTGCCCATCCGTCCGGATTACATCGGCAAAAACCTGCCGACCTCGGCGGAGGAAATCGTCCGCGTCCATCTGACCGAAAAGGACGGCTGTGATGAGGTTGTAATTCTGCAAAAGAATGATACGCAGGAACAGTGAATATTTGAGGAGGAACCAATATGTCAGTTAATACGCTTGTGCGCAATATCAAGGCAAAGGGCAATCCGACGGTTGCAGGATTGGATGCGCGTCTGGAGTACATTCCGGCACACATCACCGAAAAGTATACCGCGGAATACGGCTGCACGCTGAAGGCCGCTGCTGCGAGCATGATGGAGTTCAACAAAGGTCTGATCGACGCGCTGTGCGATGTCGTTCCGGCAATCAAGCCGCAGGCGGCGTACTATGAGCTGCTCGGTCCGGAGGGCGCGGTTGTCCTGCGCGACACCATCGCCTACGCACACGAAAAGGGCATGTATGTGATCGCGGACATCAAGCGCAATGACATCGGCGCAACCGCTTCCGCCTATGCGCAGGCATATCTGGGCGAGACCGAGGTCGGCGGCGTTTCGCTTCCGGTTTACGGCTCGGATTCGGTCACGGTCAACGCATATCTGGGTACGGACGGCATCGAGCCGTTCCTCAAGGAGTGCCGCGAGCGTGCCAAGAGCATGTATATCCTGGTAAAGACCTCCAATAAGTCCTCCGGCGAGTTCCAGAACCGCGATATGGAGGGCGCACCGCTGTTCGTCCGCATGGCGGAGAAGGTTGCCGAATGGGGCGCAGAGCTGATGACCGAGTGCGGCTACAGCGAGGTCGGTGCGGTTGTCGGCGCAACCTATCCGGAGGAGCAGGAGATCGTGCGCAAGCTCATCCCGCATTCCTACTTCCTCGTCCCGGGCTACGGCGCACAGGGCGCAACCGCAAAGGATATCGCAAATGCGTTCAACGACGACGGTCTGGGCGCAATCGTCAATTCCTCCCGCGGCATCATGTGCGCGTGGAAGAAGTGTGACCTCGACTATCAGGAGGCTGCACGCGCGGAGGCAATCCGCATGAGAGACGACATCGTTTCCGCAATTCGCTGATTGATTCGTTCATTTTATATCCGTTTCGCAAACAAAATAAAGGAGTGGCTGGCACTTGAAAAAAGCATATCTCTTACTCGCTGACGGTACGCTGTTTGAGGGCGTAAGCGTCGGAGCTGAGGGCAGAACGATTTCGGAAATCGTATTTACCACCGGCATGGTCGGCTATCAGGAGATCCTGACCGACCCGTCCTATTACGGACAGACCATCTGCATGACCTATCCGCTGATCGGCAACTACGGTCTGAACGCGGAGGATTTTGAGTCCAGAAAGAGCTGGGTCAGCGGATTCATCATGCGCGAGGCATGTGCGTATCCGTCCAACTGGCGCTGCGACCGCAGCATTGACGCATACCTGAAGTCGCAGAACATCGTTGGTCTGGCGGGAATCGACACCCGCCGCCTGACCCGTCTGCTGCGCCAGAGCGGCGTCATGAACGGCATTCTGTACTCCGAGGGCTATGAGCCGGACGAGCAGATGATCGAGGAGATGAAGAATTTCCGCATCACCGGCGCGGTGGATGCGGTTACCGTCAAGGAGATCGAGCACCACCCGGCAGTGGGCGAGGCGCAGCGCCGCGTGGCTCTGTTCGATTTCGGCGTCAAGAACAACATCGTCCGCGAGCTGTGCCGCCGCGGCTGTGATGTGGATGTGCTTCCGGCGCGCACCGCACCGGAAACCGTGCTGAGCGGCAATTACGACGGCATTATGCTCTCCAACGGACCCGGCGATCCGGCGGAGAACACCGAAATCATCGAGAACCTGAAGGTACTGCGCACGAGCGGACTGCCGATCTTCGGCATCTGCCTGGGGCATCAGCTGCTTGCGCTGTCCATCGGCGCAAAGAGCGCAAAGATGAAGTTCGGTCACCGCGGCGTCAACCATCCGGTCAAGGATCTCGCGGCAGACCGCACCTATATCACCAGCCAGAACCACGGCTATGCCATTCTGGCGGATTCGGTTGATCCGGAGATTGCGGAGGTCAGCCACATCAACCTGAACGACAATACCTGTGAGGGCATCCGTCACAAGAATGCGCCGATTTTCACCGTTCAGTATCACCCGGAGGTTTGCCCGGGCCCGCTGGACAGCGCATACCTGTTCGATCAGTTTATTGACCTCATGAACGCAGAGAAAGGCGGTAACAACTGATGCCACTTCGCAAGGATATTCACAAAGTAATGGTACTCGGCTCCGGCCCGATCGTCATCGGACAGGCGGCGGAGTTTGACTACGCAGGCACGCAGGCGTGCCGTGCGCTGATGGAGGAGGGACTGGAGGTCGTTCTGGTCAACTCCAACCCGGCAACCATCATGACCGACAAGGCAATGGCGGACAAGGTGTATATCGAGCCGATGACGCTGGATTCGGTCAAGCAGATCATCCGCAAGGAGCGTCCGGACTCCCTGCTGCCGACGCTCGGCGGTCAGACCGGTCTGAACCTCGCCATGGAGCTGGCGGATCAGGGCTTCCTTGAGGAGATGAACGTCAAGCTGCTCGGCGCCAATCCGGAGACCATCGCCAAGGCGGAGGACCGCCAGATGTTCAAGGACACCATGGAAAAGATCGGTGAGCCGTGCATCGCGTCCAAGGTCGTGCACACGGTAGAGGATGCCGTTGCCTTCACCGAGGAAATCGGTCTGCCGGTTATCATCCGTCCGGCGTACACCCTCGGCGGCACCGGCGGCGGTATCGCATATACCTGGGAGCAGCTGAAGGAAATCGCAGCCTCCGGCATCATGTACTCCCGCGTCGATGAAATTCTGGTCGAGAAGTGCATCGCCGGCTGGAAGGAAATTGAGTATGAGGTCATGCGCGACGGCAAGGGCAACGTGATCACCGTCGTCAACATGGAGAATATCGACCCGGTCGGCGTACACACCGGCGACTCGGTCGTTGTCGCACCGTCCCAGACGCTGTGCGATAAGGAATATCAGATGCTGCGTACCGCGGCGCTGAACATCATCACGGAGCTGGGCATCGAGGGCGGCTGTAACGTACAGTTCGCACTCAATCCGGATTCGTTTGAGTATGCAGTCATCGAGGTCAACCCGCGCGTATCGCGTTCGTCCGCGCTGGCCTCCAAGGCGACCGGCTACCCGATCGCAAAGATCGCGGCAAAGATCGCAATCGGCTACGGTCTGGATGAGCTGACCAATGCCGTCACCGGCAAGACGGTTGCGTGCTTCGAGCCGACCGTTGACTATATCGTCGTAAAATTCCCGCGCTGGCCGTTTGACAAGTTTGTCTATGCGGACAAGACGCTGGGCACGCAGATGAAGGCGACCGGTGAGGTCATGTCCATTTCCAACTCCTTCGAGGGCGCCATGATGAAGGCGGTCCGCTCGATTGAGATGAAGGTGGATTCCCTGTCCATGCCGTCCGTGGCAAAGCTGGACGATGAGACCGTCAAGCAGAAGGTCGGCATCTGCGACGACGAGCGCCTGTTTGCCATCTGCGAGGCGCTGCGCCGCGGCATTATGACCATCGACGAGATCCATGCGATCACCAAGATCGACACCTGGTTCCTCAACGGCTTCAAGCGCATCACCGACATGGAGCATACGCTGGAGCAGGCGGAGGAGATCACCGAGGAGCTGTACCTCGCGGCAAAGAAGTTTGGCTTTACGGATAAGGTCATCGAGCGTCTGTCCGGCAAGTCCTGCGAGAAGGTACACCGCCTGCCGGTTTACAAGACGGTTGATACCTGCGCGGCAGAGTTCGACGCAGAAACCCCGTACTACTACTCGACCTACGATGAGGAGACCGAGGTCAAGCCGTCCTCCGGCAAGAAAAAGGTGCTGGTACTCGGCTCCGGCCCGATCCGCATCGGTCAGGGCATTGAGTTTGACTACTGCTCGGTTCATTCCGTCTGGGCGCTCAAGCGTCTGGGCTGTGAGACCGTCATCATCAATAACAACCCGGAGACGGTTTCCACCGACTTCGACACCGCAGACCGCCTGTACTTCGAGCCGCTGACGCCGGAGGATGTCACCGGAGTGGTCAATGCGGAAAAGCCGGACGCGGCAATCGTCCAGTTCGGCGGACAGACCGCGATCAACCTGGCAAAGCACATCGAGTCTCTGGGCGTTCCGATTCTGGGCACGCCGGCATGGAGCATCGACGCTGCCGAGGACCGCGAGAAGTTCGATGTAATTCTGAACGACCACGGCATTCCGCGCGCACAGGGCGATACCGTATTCACCGAGGAGGAGGCCGTAGAGGTCGGCAACCGTCTGGGCTATCCGGTGCTCGTCCGCCCGTCCTACGTGCTCGGCGGACAGGGCATGGAGATCGCCTACAAGGAAGAGGAGATCCGCGAGTACATGCAGATCATCAACCGCACCAAGCAGGAGAATCCGGTGCTGGTCGATAAGTATCTCATGGGCCGCGAGATTGAGGTCGATGCCATCTGTGACGGCGAGGACATTCTGATTCCGGGCATCATGGAGCATATGGAGCGCGCAGGCGTGCACTCCGGCGACTCGATCTCCGTCTATCCGTCCATCACCATCGAGGAGAAGCACAAGAAGACCATCATCGAATACACCGAAAAGCTGGCAAAGTCGCTGGCGGTACTCGGTCTGGTCAACATCCAGTTCGTGCTGTACAACGATGAGATTTACGTCATCGAGGTCAACCCGCGCTCGTCGCGTACCGTGCCGTATATCTCCAAGATCACCGGCGTTCCGATGGTCGATCTGGCAACCCGCTGCATGTTCGGCGAGAAGCTGAAGGATCTGGGCTACGGCACCGGTCTGTATCCGGAGGGCAACACCTATGCGGTCAAGGTTCCGGTATTCTCCTTCCAGAAGCTGCGCGATCTGGACACCCAGCTCGGACCGGAGATGAAGTCCACCGGCGAGGTTCTGGGCGTTTCCACCTCGTTCCGCGAGGCGCTGCTCAAGGGTCTGCTCGGCGCAGGTCTGGAGCTGAAGAAGAAGGGCAGCGTGCTCATCTCGGTCAAGGACAGCGACAAGCAGGAGGCGGTCAACATTGCAGAGCGCTTTGCGGAGCTGGGCTATGAGCTGTACGCAACGCCGGGAACCGCGCTGACGCTCAACCGCCACATGGTTCCGACCAACTCCGTGCGCAATGCGCATGAGCCGGAGCCGAACATGCTGAACCTCATTGAGGACGGCAAGGTGGACTATGTCATTTCCACCTCGGTCAAGGGCCGTCATCCGGAGCTGGCATCCGTCCGCATCCGCCGTACCGCAGTCGAGCGCGCGATTCCGTGCCTGACCGCAATCGACACCGCATCCGCACTGCTGCGCTGCCTGGAGGGCGACATCCGCGTAGAGAACTGTGAGATGGTCGACATCAACACCGTCGGCGTGGATCACGAGTAAATCCAAACGCATGACACGGCAGACTCGCATCACGGGTCTGCCGTTTTGACTTTTTATGGAGACAGAGACAGTATGAAAAAACGCATCAAGCAGGCGCTCCGCGCTGCGGTTCAGGGGATTTTGTATCCGCTGGTCTATGGGCTTTCCGCTCTGCGCAGGGTTAAGCCGGATAAGGTTGTATTCGTGGAGGTGCGGGATACCTCGCTGGACGGCAGTCTGTACGATATGCGCCGGCGGCTGGAAAAGCACTATCAGTTTACCTGCGTCAGCTGCTTTTTGCGCAGCGGCTTTGCGGGGTTGGCAGCCTATACCGGTCACTGCCTGAAGATGCTGTGGCAGATCGGCAATGCGCGGTGCGTGTTTGTTTCGGATGCCTGCAATGTGTTCGGCACCGTGCAGAAACGCCCGGAAACCGTGGTGGTGCAGCTGTGGCACGGCTGCGGCGCGTTTAAAAAATTCGGCATGAGCACGGCGGACCTCCTCTGGGGCGCGGAACGCGAGGAGCTGCTGCGCCGACCGAATTATGCAAACATGGATTTTGTCACGGTCAGCAGCCCGGAGGTGCGATGGGCGTATGCCGAGGCAATGGCGCTGCCGATGGAACGCATCGTTGCGGACGGCGTGGGACGCACCGACCGGTTTTTTGAGCTGGACCGCAGACAGCGCGCCTATGACAAGCTGTACCGCCTGCTGCCGGAGACGCAGGGAAAAAAGATCATCCTGTATGCACCGACCTTCCGCGGCGAAATCGGCAGTGCGCAGTCACCGGATGAGCTGGACTTTTCCGCCTGCCGGGAGCAGCTGGGAGCGGATTATTTCTACCTCATCAAGCGGCATCCGTTTGTGGAACAGGAGCATCCGCTGAGCGAGGCGCAGCGCGCCTATGCCCGCGATGTAACGGAGATTCTGACCATTGATGAGCTGCTGTTCGTCAGCGACATCTGCATTACGGACTACTCCTCGCTGATCTTTGAATACGCGCTGTTGGAGCGCGAGATGATATTCTTTGCGTTTGACATCGACGAATATCTGGACTGGCGCGGATTTTACTATCCGTATGACGAGCTGGTTCCGGGACCGATCTGCAAGACGACGGACGAGGTTATTTCTGCCGTCCGCGCGGCGGAGCGCGGCGAAAACCGAGAACGAATCCGCGCATTTCGCAAAAAATTCATGAGTGCCTGTGACGGTCACGCAACCGAACGCATTCTCAGACGTGCCTTCGGCGAGGAGCTGGAGCGGCATCAAAAATAAAAGCAAAACGGCTCCGGTTTCCCGGAGCCGTTCTTCGTATCTGGATTACGTCAAAATAGTGTATAGGGACAGTACGAGCGGCATGGAGATTGCGCTCAGAAGCGTGGAGAACGCGATGATGCGGCTGGCATACAGGTGATTGGTGCCGAACATTTGGGCAAACATTGAGCTGGCCACGGCGCAGGGCGTTGCCATGCTGACCATGATGACGCGTTCAACGGCGGGATCCAGCGGCAGCACCAGCATGACCGCCATGCAGAGCAGCGGCAGGAGGAGCAGGCGTGCCGCACAGACCGCATAGACCGCGCGGTCGCGCAGGGTCGTGAGCAGGTCGGACTGCGCCAGATACACGCCGAGTACCATCATGGCGAGCGGCGTGTTCAGGTCGCTCACAAAACCGATGGTTTCGGTGAAAACAGCGGGCAGCGGAGGAGATACGATGAACAGCACAACGCCGATGCAGAAGCCGACCGTGCCCGGATTGAGCAGGATTTTTTTCAAATCAATTTTCTGCGCGGTTTTGGTGGCGGAGGACAGGAGCATAACGCCATACGTCCAGAGCATGAAGTTCATCGCAACGATGGCAATCGAACCGATGAATACGCCGTCATCGCCGAACAGCGCCTGTAACAGCGGCAGCGCCATAAAGCCGTTATTGGTGAACATGGCGCACATCTGCTTGTCCGCCCAGTTTTCCTGCTTTTTGGAAAACAGCACTGCGACCACCGCTGCGCTGAGCACAAACAGTGCCAGCGAGAGAATCAGCGATTGCAGCAGCCAGGAAAGCATGGTGCTGTCATATTCACGCAGGAAGGCGTTGATAATGACACACGGAGCGACGATTTTCATCAGCAGACCGGAAAATTCGGACGAGCCGGCGGAAGTGACGATTCCGACCCGGTAGGCTGCCGCGCCGATTGCCATCAGCAGAAACATAATGATAATCTGGGAATAGAGAATTTGGATATCCATTTGCTGTACCGCTTTCGTGAAAAAATAACAAAAATATTGTACCGCGGCGCGCGGATGATGTCAAACCAAAGCGGCGCACATCTTGTACAAAAAGGCAGTTTGTGCTATACTGCATTTTGATATCAATAGAAAAATGTCAAAAAATCAATTTGTATTTGCGATAAAGGGGGAAAACTGCGGTGTCACTGATGGAACATACGCTGCTCTGGTTCGGTGCGGCGCTGTCGCTCAACGGACTGGCGGCGGGCACGCTGATGGCGGCCTCCAATCTGTCGGCGCTGTCGCTGCTGGTCGGGCAGATTCTGGGCTGTATTCTGCTGGGACTGGGCGGACGCATCGGCGCAGTCACCGGGCGAAACAGCATGGAATGCATCAGTCTGTCGCTCGGACGGTGGCCGATGATGGCGGTATCCGTCCTCGGCACGGTTTATCAGATCGGCTGTATGGCGGTCACCTTTGCGGTCGCCGCGCGCCTTGCGTCCGAGCTCATCGGCGGTAGCCTGATCGGATGGTGCGCCGTGCTGGGGCTGTGCTCGCTGCTCTGGCTGTATGCCGGACAGACCGGGCATCATCAGTGCAATTCCATCGGCGCGGCGCTGCTTGTCATCGTATGTCTGGCGGTGTGCCTCTGCTATCAGGGCGACGGCGTTCCGATTCCGGAAAAGGCGCGTTCCTTTTCGCACGGCGTGTGGATTTCCGCTGCGTTGCCCATTTCCTTCCTTCCGCTGGCGGCGGATTCGGTCAGCCGCCAGCTGCGCGCGCGTGCGGCATACTGGCTCGCGGCAATTGCATTCGGCATGGGCAGCCTGATTGCGTGCAGCATGGGCATCCTGCTGATGAACAACGGGCATTCCGAGCTTCCGGCGGGTCTGATGACCGTGTTTGTCCTGCTCAGCACGCTGACAACCGTTTATTTGTATGCGCGCTCTGCGGGGATGGCGATGGAACAGGCGCTGCCGAAGATTCGCGGCAAGCGGGTATCCCGTCTGGCCGTAGTGCTTGGAGCGCTGATTGCCGTGTGTGTACCGGTTTCCTGGTTCGGAGATATTTTTGTGATTGCCTGCGCGGTCATGATTCCGCTGTTTACGATTGTATTTATGGACTTTTTTGTGCTGCATCATTATGATACCGCGCGGCGCGCAGATGTGCACAATCTGATCCTCTGGGCGGTGTGCATCGCGCTGAGCCTGCTGCTGATGCAGGTCACACATTTTGGAGAGCTGCTGACCGCAGTGCTGACGGCGGGGCTGTGCGTGCTGACGCGCACGCTGAGAACATGAGACAAGGAGCAATTATGCAAGAAATACTGACACAGGTGCGGGAGCGTGTTCCGCTGACGCACTGCATCACCAACCGCGTGACCATCAACGACTGCGCCAATGTGCTGCTCGCGTGCGGCGCAACGCCGACCATGGCGGGCGCGGAGCAGGAGGTAGAGGAGATCGTGTCGATTGCGGATGCGCTGGTGCTCAATCTTGGAAATCTGCATGACAGCGCGATTCGCGCCATGCGCAGGGCGGGGCGCCGCGCCAATGAACTGGGCATTCCGGTTGTGCTGGATCCGGTCGGCGTGGGTGCCTCGCATTACCGCGCACAGGCGGCGCATCAGCTGATGGAGGAAATCCACTTTGCGGTCATCCGCGGCAATGCCTCGGAGATTCGCGTGGCAGGCGGCGGAATCGGCGCGGCACGCGGAGTGGATGCCTCTGCGCAGGACGCGGTGACGGCGGATTCGCTCGAACGGGATATTGCATTTATGCGCGCATTCAGCGCACGCAGTGGGGCGGTGATCGCCGTCAGCGGCGTGACCGATCTGGTCAGCGATGACCGGCGCACGGCGCTCATCCGCGGCGGACATCCCATGCTGTCGCGCGTGACCGGCACCGGCTGTATGCTCAGCGCGATGACCGGCGCATTCTGCGGCGCGGCGCCCGACCGCATTTTTGAAGCGGCGGCTGCGGCCTGCGCGGCGATGGATGTGGCAGGCGAGCGCGCCTTTGCAAAGACACAGGCGGTGCAGGGCGGAACCGGCTCGTTCCGCATGTATCTGATGGATGAGATCAGCCTGATGAACGAAACAATTCTGGCAGGAGGAATGAACATTGAAATCCGATATGCGTAAGCATCTTTTATTATATGCCGTGACCGACCGCGCGTGGACGGGCGCGCAGACGCTGTGTCAGCAGGTCGAGCAGGCGATCCGGGCGGGCGTGACCATGGTACAGCTGCGCGAAAAGCAGCTGAGCACGGAGGACTTTATCCGCGAGGCGCGGCCGATTGTGGAGCTGTGCAGGGCGCACGGTATCCCGTGCCTGATTAACGACTCGATTGAGGTGTGTCAGGCGGTTCATGCGGACGGCGTGCACGTAGGACAGAGCGATATGGCGGCAGAGCGCGCACGTGCGCTGCTCGGTCCGGATGCCATCATCGGCGTGACAGCAAAGACGATTGCGCAGGCGCAGGCGGCGGAGCGCGCAGGCGCGGATTATATCGGCACGGGTGCGGCGTTCGGCAGCTCCACCAAGCTGGATGCGACCTACATTTCCGCAGAGCAGATGAAGGCGGTCTGTGAGAGCGTGAGCATTCCGGCGGTCGCCATCGGCGGCATCACGCGGGAAAATGTGCCGCAGCTCGCGGGCAGAGGCATTGCCGGCATCGCGGTCGTGTCCGCAATCTTCGCACAGCCGGATATCGCCGCGGCGACGGCGGAGCTGCTGGAGCTGGCAAAGCAGGTGACGGCATGAAGCTGCGCGGGGCGATTTTTGATCTGGACGGCACGGTGCTGGACTCCATGCCGATGTGGAATGAGGTCGGGATCCGCTATTTGACCGACCGCGATCTGCCGGTGCCGCCCGGGGTGCGCGATAAGTTCAAGACGATGACGCTGATGCAGTCGGCGGAGTATTATCACAATGAGCTGGGCGTACAGGAGCAGCCGGAGCAGATTTTGCAGGACATTGAGCGCACAATCCTGCACGATTATCAGCACACAATTCCGCTCAAGGAGGGTGTGCGCGAGGTGCTGGACGAGCTGAAAGCGCGCGGGGTGCGCATGGGCGTGGCAACTGCGACCGCGCGCGGCTGCGTCGAGCCGGCATTGGAGCGTCTGGGCGTGAGTGACTATTTTTCCTTTGTGCTGACCTGCACCGAGGTCGGACGCGGCAAAACCCATCCGGATATCTTTGAGCAGTCGCTCGCGCGGCTGGGTACGTGCAAGCAGGATACGGTTGTATTTGAGGACGCAATTCATGCGATTCAAACCGCAAAGAGCGCGGGCTTCCGCGTTGCCGCGGTGTATGACGAATCCTCCGCGCATGAGCGCGAGGAGATCTCCGCACTCAGTGATGTTTATTTGAATCACTGGTGCGAATTTCAATGTGAGTAACCGCAGATCAAAGGCTCCCTGTTCGGGGAGCCTTTTTTGCGCGCCTATTTCAGACGTCCCAGAGCGGCTTCAAACAGCTCGGCATGATGTGCCTCATCGCGCGCGATGCGCATGAGCAGCTCACGGGCGCTGCCGGTCAGCGTGCGTGCCACACGATGATATTCCGCGGCCGCGGCATGTTCGCCGCGTGCGGATTCACGCAGCATTTCCTTGGGATCCTGAAGGTAGGAGACAAAACCGGCATTCCACCACATCTTGTGTCCGCGGTTGTTGATTACAAATTTGGGGTCGCCGCCGAGTGCGAGGATCAAATCGGACAGCAGCTCCAGATGATGCATTTCGTCAAATGAGACGCAGGCGAACAAATCGGACAATTCCTGAAACCGCTGTGCAGACAGGCGGGAACGATAGTAAAAGTACGTGCAGATCGCGCTCAACTCGCCGGAAGGGCCGGAATACAGCGGAAAAACGCGTGCGGCAGCGGATTTATCCGCCGTGATGCCCCGAAGCTCAGGATAAGGCTCGGATAGTACATATTTCTGGCAGAAAACAGGCATAATACGACCTCCAAACGGGAAATATGTTGTATTCTATGCCTGAGACGGTTTGCGGTTGACAGCAAAATATGAGAATTTTGTGGATTATGACAAAAAGCTCTTTAGCCCTTGACAGGGCAGGGGAGATGGAATACAATAATAGGGCAGACCCTCCTGGGACACAATATATTGTGCCTGTGGATAACCTGTGGATATATATTTAGTATAATTGAGCAAGAAGATAGAAACACACAAAAGGAGCACACCGGATATGTTGCGTCAAGTTGAGAAAAGAGACGGAAGATGTGTATTTTTCGATGTTACCAAGATCGCAAATGCCATCTTCAAGGCTGCGGAAGCCTCCGGCGGTCATGACTACAACCTGTCGATGAAGCTGGCAATCGAGGTTGTTGATTATATTGAGGAAACCTGCGGCGACTCTACGCCGAGCGTAGAACAGGTACAGGATGCGGTTGAGAAGATCCTGATCGAGCGCGGTCATGCGCGCACCGCGAAACGCTATATCTTGTATCGTGACCAGCGCACGCGCGCACGCGAAATGAACACCAAGCTGATGAAGGTCTATGAGGATCTGACCTTCCAGTCCTCTGCGGAGAACGACATCAAGCGCGAGAATGCGAACATCGACGGCGACACCGCGATGGGCACCATGCTCAAGTACGGCTCCGAGGGCTCGAAGCAGTTTTATGAGATGTTTATTCTCGACCCGAAGCACGCGAAGGCACACCGTGAGGGCGACATCCACATTCATGATCTGGACTTCCTCACGCTGACCACCACCTGCTGCCAGATTGACCTGCTCAAGCTGTTCCAGGGCGGATTCTCGACCGGTCACGGCTTCCTGCGCGAGCCGAACGAGATTCAGAGCTATTCCGCACTGGCGTGCATCGCAATTCAGGCAAACCAGAACGATCAGCACGGCGGACAGAGCGTCCCGAATTTTGATTATTCCATGGCGCCGGGCGTGCGCAAGACCTATCTGCACCGCTACCGCGACAACCTCGCCAAGGCGCTGGAGGCGTTTGCCGGCGCAGAGGACGGACTCGCAGCGGCAAAGAACCTGATCGCAGTCTGCGGCAATCCGGTGCTGGCAGCGAACAACGGCGTAGAGGAAAAGCTCACCCAGCAGCTGACCCCGATGTACGGCGCACGCACCGCAGACCAGATTGTAAAGTTTACCCTCAAATTTGCAAAGCGTGAGACCGAGCGCGCGACCTATCAGGCAATGGAGGCGTTGGTGCATAACCTGAACACCATGCATTCCCGCGCCGGCGCACAGATTCCGTTCTCGTCGCTCAACTACGGCACGGATACCTCTCCGGAGGGCAGACTGGTCATCGAGAAGGTTCTGCTCGCCACCGAGGCAGGTCTGGGCAACGGCGAGACCTCCATCTTCCCGATTCACATCTTCAAGGTCAAGGAGGGCGTGAACTATAATCCGGGCGATCCGAACTATGATCTGTTCCGTCTGGCGTGCCGCGTATCCGCAAAGCGCCTGTTCCCGAACTTCTCCTTCCTGGACGCACCGTTCAATATCAAGTACTACAAGCAGGGTCATCCGGAGACCGAGGCGGCTTACATGGGCTGCCGTACCCGCGTGGTCGGCAATGTCTATGACCCGTCCCGCGAGATCGTCAACGGACGCGGAAACCTGAGCTTCACCTCCATCAACCTGCCGCGCATGGCGATCAAGGCGCAGGGCAATCTGGAAGCATTCTTTGAGGATCTGGACGACAAGCTGCAGCTCGTCATTGACCAGCTCAAGGCGCGCTTTAAGATTCAGAGCGAGAAGCGCGTGTGCAACTACCCGTTCCTGATGGGACAGGGCATCTGGATTGATTCCGACAAGCTCGGCCCGAACGACAAGGTCGGCGAGGTGCTCAAGCATGGCACCCTGACGGTTGGCTTTATCGGTCTGGCAGAGTGCCTCAAGGCGCTGCTGGGCGTACACCACGGTGAATCCGAGGATGCGCAGAAGCTCGGTCTGGAGATCATCCGCCGGATGCGCCTGCGCATGGATCGCGAGAGCCGCGAGACCGGACTGAATTTCTCGGTCATCGGCACGCCGGCAGAGGGTCTGTCCGGACGCTTCGTCCGCATCGACCGCGAGCGGTATGGTGTCATCGAGGGCGTAACCGACCGCGATTACTATACCAACTCGTTCCATGTTCCGGTTTACTTCCCGATCAGCGCGTTTGATAAGATCCGTCTGGAGGCTCCGTATCACGAGCTGACCAACGGCGGACACATCAGCTATATCGAGCTGGACGGTGATCCGGCGCAGAATCTGGAGGCATTTGAGGCAGTTGTCCGCTATATGAAGGAATGCGGCATCGGCTATGGCTCGATCAACCATCCGGTTGACCGCGATCCGGTCTGCGGCTATACCGGCATCATCGGCGACTGCTGCCCGCGCTGCGGACGCCGCGAGGGCGAGGCGGTCAGCGTTGCAAAGCTGCGTCAGATCGGCGCATACCGCAACTACAACAGCGATACCATCGGCTATCACGGCGACCGCAACGAAGAAAATGACCGTATGCCGAATTCCCTGTAATTCAAAATCATTGAGACCATTCGATTTCATTGGAGAGGAGTATTATTATGGAGAACAATAACAAGGTAAACGTACAGAATGATGCACAGATGATGGTAGGCGAGGGCGTTGGCTTCGAGCGCATCCGCCGCATCACCGGCTATCTGGTCGGCACGCTGGACCGCTTCAACAACGCAAAGCGTGCAGAGGTTGAGGACCGCGTGAAGCACAGCATGAAGCGCGGCGCATAATGGAGCTTCGCATCGCAGGAACCATCTCCGAGTCCATCGTGGACGGTCCGGGCTTTCGCTATGTGATCTTTACACAGGGCTGTCCGCATCACTGTCCGGGCTGTCAGAATCCGCAGACGCACCCGTTTGAAGGGGGCGAGCTGCGGGATACGGACGAGCTGATGCAGGAGATGTTGCAGGATTCGCTGAACTGCGGCTTTACGTTTTCCGGCGGAGAGCCGTTCTGTCAGCCGAAGCCGCTGGCCGAGCTGGCGAAGCGGGCGCATGACAAGGGCAAAAACGTATTCTGCTATACCGGCTATACCTATGAGCAGCTGATGGAGCATCCGGATGATTCGGTGCGGGAGCTGCTCCGGCAGGTGGACATTCTGGTGGACGGACGCTATGAGGAAGCACAGCGCGATCTCACGCTCCGATTCCGCGGCAGCCGCAATCAGCGGCTCATCGACGTCCGCAGAACCATGCAGCAGAATGAAATTGTGCTCTGGGAGAGCAGTTACTGAGACAGCAAAAGTCATTACACAATTATAAAAGCGGTGCATTCGTTTTGGATGCACCGCTTTTGACAGTTTGAGGGGGTAGGGGTCATTCCGTTGTTCTTATTCCATCTGTATCCTTTACGGAACGGTCTTGACCGTTCCGTAAAACAAATACAGCGAAACGCCCAAGAGATAAATATTTGACAAATGAAAGCGCCGCAGACCAAGCTGCGGCGTTTGTTTATTCTTCCACGATTTCGTTGTCTGTGTTTTCTGATGTCTCTGCTTCGGCTGCC
>JAEDEU010000002.1 GCA_016293155.1 Clostridiaceae bacterium
AAGCTCCTTGCTTTCAGCTCAGTTTCGGCACCGAGATATCCCGCTGAAGTGTCAGCATATCTCCGTCCCGGTGCAGTTCCGCAAGCCCCTGCGCACGGTAAAAATCCAGTGCGCGCAGACCTTCCGGCATGGTCATGCGCAGATACCGCCTGCCCTGCCGGCGGCTCACACTGACCGCCTGACCGATCAGCTGCGGTCCGAATCCACGGTTGCGCTGCTCCTCTGTCACGCTGAACGCACGCACAATGCCGGCGTCATCCTGCGACAAATCTACCATCACCAGCGCGACCACCTCATCGTCCAGCAGCCCGAAGGTGACGGCAAACGGATCCATCTGCTGCGCCTCCTGTGCCGCCGCAAGCAGCTCGCCCTCATCGAACTCCGCCGCGCCGTACATCGACCGCAGCATTTCTCCGTACAGGTGCAGCATTGCGCCGCGCTCTGTGTCACTGCTCAGATCGACCGGCGCATACCACAGCTGCGGCGATACCGGCACGTCCTTGTCCCCGCTCCACTTGAGCGAGGCAAAGGTGGACAGCGCCTGCGGCACATGGCTGTTGTCGTTCTGATACTCGACCGTCACGCTGCCGCCGTCAAAGATCAGCTTGGCAATACAGGTGTTGTCTCCCCAGCCGACCTCCATCATCTTCTCGTCCGGCAGACCGTTTGCAAGCGTCAGAATGCCGCGGATCGCCGTGCCGTGACCGACAACGGCAACGCTTTTGCCGTCGTTCTCCGCCGCAATGCGCGTTAATTCCTCATAGGCGCGGTGTCCCGCCTGCATGATGGTCTCGCCGCCCTCCAGATGGCTGAGCCACGGCGTATCACACCACACGTCATAGGCGGCCTTGTCGAACTTCGCAAAGCCTGCCCACGGGATGTCCTCCCACTTGCCCATGTCGATCTCGCGCATCCCAGCTCGGGTCTGCACGCTCAGCCCGTGGGGCTCCGCCACCGCCTGTGCGGTGCGTCTGGCGCGCTCCAGATCACTGGAATACACCGCGTCCAGCGGCACATCCTTCATGCGCTCCGCGAGGCACTGCGCCTGTTTCAGTCCGCGCGGGGTGAGCAGGCTGTTATACTGCCCGTGGCAGCGGCGGTAGACATTGCCCTCCGCCTCCGCATGGCGGATTAAATACACGATGGTGCTCATACTTCCACCGCACCGGTCAGCTCGGTAACCTTTTCAATGCCGTGCTGCGCCATATAGTCCTTCAGCTCCGCGAGCGCCTTGACCGGTGCGCACGGATCGGCAAACATCGCCGTACCGATGGCAACCGCGTCCGCGCCTGCGAGCATCATCTCAACCACATCGCGTCCGCTGCGGATGCCGCCCATGCCGATGATCGGCACGTCCACCGCCTTGCGCACCTGGTAGACCATGCGGACCGCAACCGGCAGCACGGCCGGGCCGGACATACCGCCCATAATGTTGGACAGAATCGGCTTTCTCGTGTTGACATCAATGCGCATACCGAGCAGGGTGTTGATGAGCGACAGCGCATCCGCGCCCGAGGCGACCGCCGCACGGGCAATCTCGGTAATATCCGTGACATTCGGGGACAGCTTGACGATCAGCGGCTTTTTGGCATACTTCTTTGCCGCGCTGACGACCTCCTCGACCATCGCGGGCTGAGTACCAAACGCCATGCCGCCGCACTTGACGTTCGGACAAGAAATGTTCATCTCAATCAGATCCACATCCGCGTCCGAAATCTTTTCGATCATGCCGCAGTATTCCTCGACCGTGTTGCCGGATACATTTGCGATGATCTTGGTATCATACTGGCGCAGGAACGGAATCTGCTCCTCGATAAACCGGTCAATGCCCGGGTTTTGCAGTCCGACGCAGTTGAGGATGCCCATCGGGGTTTCCGCGATGCGCGGTGCCGGATTGCCCAGACGCTCGGTCGGGGTCAAACCCTTGACACCGATGCCGCCCAGCTCGGACAGATCAAAAAATTCGCCGTATTCGTGACCGAAGCCGAACGTGCCGGAAGCGGTCGTAATCGGGTTTTTCAGCTCTACGCCGCAGAGATTGACAGAAAGATCCATTACCATTCGACCTCCTTGGAATCAAACACCGGTCCGTCCTTGCACACGTGACCGTACTTTGTCTCACCGTTTTCGCCCTTGAGTCCGCAGACGCAGACCAGACATGCGCCGATGCCGCAGCCCATGCGCTCCTCCATGGAGACCTGACACGGCAGACCGTGTGCCTCCGCGATATTTGCCAGTGCGCGCAGCATTCCCTTCGGACCGCAGCACAGTACGGACGTAAATTCGCCCACATGCTGCTCCAGCACGCTGCTGACAAAGCCGTGGATGCCATAGGAGCCGTCATCGGTTGCGATATAGGTCGTGCCCAGTGCCTGAAAATCCTCCTCCAGAATCACGGCGGACTGATTGCGGAAGCCCAGAATTGCGGTCGGCTGTGCGCCGTTCGCCTTCGCCTGCTTCATCGTCATCAGCATGGGCGGTACGCCGATGCCGCCGCCGATGAGCACCGGACGGTCGCCCGCTTTGCTCAGGTCAAAGCCGTGTCCGATCGGGCCGAGGATGTCCAGCTCATCGCCCGCCTTGCGCTCGCTCAGCCACTTCGTGCCGTCGCCCTTTACGGCAAATACAATCTTGAGCAGTCCGTCGCCCGCGTCGCAGATCGAAATCGGGCGGCGCAGCAGATTGCCCTCTCCGCACGCAATGTGCACGAACTGCCCCGGCTGTGCCATTGCAGAGATCTTCTCCGCCTCCAGCACCAGACCGAACAGCGCACCGCCATAGGCGATGTGTTCTTTTACCTTGCAGATTTCCTTTATCTTCATAGGGTACCTCCTGGTTGTGCCAATATACTCTATTTTATTCTACATGATTTCACGCGGAAAAGCAAACATTCCTGTATGTTTGCCGCGACAGAAAAACGCCGCACAGCCCATGCTGTACGGCGTCAAAAAGATCATCGAAACAAATTATGAATGCTGAATGCTGTCATAGAAGGCTGCCTGCGTTGCTGCGACATATGGACCGACATAAAGCGTCGCAATTCCCAGCGTGATAACGCTCAGCAGACCCCAGCCGATGAAGGAAAGATCCAGTACAAACAGATCCATCTTGTGACCGACCATCATCTGCTTGCTCTTGCGGATTGCCTCCATGATGCCGACCTCCGGATCATCATGAATGATGTACATTGCCATGCGATAACGATAAGATGCGATGATGCCTGGAATAATCAGCAGCAGCGACCACAGAGCGGTGAAGATGCCCATCACAATGGAAGTCACCAGAACCGTGATAAAGCAGCCGTATACCAGAGAAAATGCTCTGCCGGCATTCTGCCCGTTGCCGCGGATCAGCATCAGTCCGTACCATTTCAGACCGGTGTCAACCATCACGCTCACAATGGCAACCAGCAGGCTGACGATACTGTATGCCATGCTCGGCAGCTCATAGGAATTCGGGTCAGGTGCGAGCGCATTCTGTACCCCTACAATTGCGGCTGTAAAAATCAGTACCGCAAGCATAACCAGCGCATAATGCGGCTTTGACGTGCGGATCGCAGCCTTTGCCTGAGACTTTAATTCTATTCTCGTCATATTTTCCTCCTTTATTTGTCAGAACTACGAAAAATCCCCACGGTTATTCTATCATATCGCTCTGACAAATACAACCTTTCAGAGGAGATCCCGGATCATGAACGCAACCAGCAGCTGACTCCGCACGGTCTGGCGGCTCAGCGAGCAGCCCAGAATTTCCTGGATGCGGTTGAGCTTGTAATTGACGCTGTTGCGGTGCAGAAACAGCGCTGCTGCCGTTGCCGATACCCCTGCATCATGGCGCAGATAGCACTGAAGCAGTCCGACATAGTCGGTTCCGTTCTCCTCGTCATAGTGCACGAGCGGTGCAAGCGTTTTTTCATAAAGCTGCCGCATTGCCTCCGGATCGTCAATCGACAGCAGGATCTGATACATACCCAAATCCCGATAGCTGCAAACCGTGCCGATGGTTTGATCCGACCAGAGCAGCTTGAGCATCAAGCGCACATGTCTGCTGAGTGTGGGCAGCTCCTCCGGACTCTGCACCGTTCGGCTGACCGCAATGCGAAACTGCTCCTCCGGTGCACCATGTACGATTTTCTCCACCATGCTGCGTGCCTGCTCGTCCGGGCATCCGAACAGCCCATAAATAATGTTGTCCTTCCTCAGCCAGATAATCGGCACCTCACTGCGGCGGGTTTCATACCGCAGCTGCTGAAGCAGCTCCGAACAGCGCAGCTGCGGCAGCTGCCGTCCGTCCGCCGCGCGCAGCTCAATGCCCGTCAGGCAAAACTGCTCCATGGGATACATATGCTGTAAGGTCTGATAAATTTTGGAATTGACCGGAAACGACATTGCCGCCTGAACGATCAGCACTGCAAACGACTCCTGCTGTGCCTCCTCCTCCAGCCAGAACCGGCATTTCTGCTCAATCTCCTCCGCGGTTCCGCTGTAGCGCAGTACCGCCATTTTCTGTCTGCGGCACAATGCAAGCAGCTCGTCGTTGATGTAAGTCTGCTCCAGCAGCACCGCAGACACAGACAGCCCGCGAAGCAGCTCCGCCAGCTGAACCTCGTCCGAACAGAGCGGCAGCACCAGACAATCGCGTTCTGCCAGGGCCGCAGAGCGCATTCCTTCGACCGCACATACGCACCGTACCGTCTCTCCGCCATCCCCGGCAACCAGTTCCAGTGCATCAACGTATGTGCACAGCTTCTCTATTGTCAATGCCATCCATGCCACCTCCCTGTAAAAATATACCAATTGGGTATGGATTTTTTGTTTTATTATACCACTTGATCGGACTCAGGTCAAAGCAATTTAGCATTTTTCGGTAGGTAAATACTGCCACAGCAGAAAAAAATACTGCCGACCGCAAAAAACGATCGACAGTATTGGTATTCCTCAAAATGAATTATTCCTGCGCCTCGGCTGCTGCCTCAGCTTCTGCTGCGGCGATGGCATCTGCCTCAGCAGCATCAGTCATTGCCTGATAGATCAGGGTGATGATGGACTCCGGTGTCTCCGCAGTATACGTTGCGCGGGACGGATCCGGCAGATTGTAGCCGACAGAATACGGGGTCAGAGACAGCATCTGATAGTCGTTTGCGCTGTTGCCTGCAACCAGAATTTCCTCCGGCTTGAGCTTCAGCTCCTCGCACAGATGGCGTACGCCGTAAGCCTTGTTCATATCATCCGGCAGGATGTCGAAGCAGTCTGCGCTCTCGTACAGATGGAAGCCCTTCAGACCGAGCAGACGGGACTGGATCATGGAACGAACCTTATCCTTTGCCTTGTCATTGGTCGGGAACGCACATACGGTAACGAGATTCGGCTGGAACCAAACCTCATTGCCCATCTCCTGCGAAATCTCGCGGCACAGGCTGACCAGAATGCTGTCGGACTTCTCCGAACGCTCATACTGCCATGCCTTGCGCGGCGGCAGGCTGGTGCCCAGCTGACCGGTTGCACCGTTCTCACCGATGAGATACGGCTCTTTCAGACCGACCTGACGCATAAATGCACTCAGATAAAATACCGTCTTACCGGAAATGATACAAATCTTAACACCTTCATCCTCCAGCTGCTTCAGACCGTCGCAAAGCTCCTGAGAGATGCCCTGACCGATTCCGGCAAGTGTATCATCCAGATCGAGTACTGCAAGTTTAATCATGAAATAAAACCCCTTTCATTACCTCCGCAGTGCCGTACTGCGGATCCTTTCCTGCCATTTCACTCCATCAGTGCATTGCTATAGACGCACTGCATTCTCCTAACAGCAGACCTCACAACGATATTATACCGCACCTGACGCACAGTTTCAAGAATGGAAATGATTTTTAACGTCATTTTGCCATGAATATTCCCCGTCCCTTTGCCGGATATCGTCATTCTGCCGATAGCAGAATGGTTTTCCACGCCTGAAGCACGCCGTCCGTCTCAAAATTCGGCACAATATAATCCGCCTTTTCCTTCAAGCCCTCGCGCGCCGAGCTGACCGCAATACCGGTTCCGGCAGCCTCCAGCAGCTCGATATCATTGAGATTGTCTCCGAAGCCGATGGTCTGCTCCTGCGGAATGCCCAGCTTGTCACAAATCGTGCGAAGCGCGCTTCCCTTATTGATGCCCGGCATCAGGAAATCCACCCAGCACACGCCGGAGTTGGCAAAATACAGCCGGTCCTTCCACTTCGGAGCCAGCCACTCGCGGCACATTCCGTCCGCATTCGTCGGATGGTAAACCGCCATTTTGATAATCTCCTCCTCCGGCAGCTTATCCCAGCCGCCGGTTGCGCGCAGATCAAACCGATAGCTGTCCCGCATCCAGCAAAACATCTCGGAGTTTTCAAACGGAGTGTACGAGTATTCGGGCGCGGCAAGCATACAGTCCGCCTGTGGAATGCGGCTGAGATCGTGCATAAACTCTGTCACCCATTCGCGCGGGATGGCCTTCGGAACGATCCAGTCCTCTCCATGTACAATCACACTGCCTCCGTCCGCAAGAAACCACAGCAGATCGGCAACCGGCTCAAACAGCCGCCGGATGCTCGCATACTGCCTCCCGCTCGCAATGACCACGGTAATTCCCTTTTGATGCAGCGCACGGATGACATCATAGTATTCCGGATTGATCTGGGACGCGCTTTCCGGAACCAGCGTGCCGTCCACATCGGATGCAATTAATCTTATCATAAACAGCTATCCTCTTATTTTTATATTTTTACCTTATTATACCGTGTTTTTCAGCAGAATGCATCACAAAAAACCGGATGCAAATGCATCCGGTTTTTGGGGGATATGGAGAGAACCGGTTTTGGTTCAGTAAGTCTTGCAAATTTATGCGTTGTAGTCAACCCATACAGCACCGTTGTCTGCGGACTCGACACACTTTTCGATCCACTTGACACCCTGTGCGCCGGACTCGACGTTCGGATACCAGAAGTCGCCGTATTCTGCCTCGCCCTTGCTGACGCCTTCCATCGCCAGTGCAAATCTGCGGTACAGGTTTGCCCATGCCTCGAACAGACCCTCGGCATGGCCGCCGCCGATGCGATCCTCCACGCGAGCTTCCGGATACAGGTAGCCTGCACCGCGCTCCAGCGTGCGTACCGGCTCGCCCTCGATCTCATAGGTCATCTGGTTCGGACGCTCATCATCCCACTCGATGGAAGCCTTGGAGCCGACCACGCGGATCTTATGACCGTGGCGTGCGCCGCAGTTGATGGAGCTTGCCCAGCAGTAAACCTGTGCGCCCTCCTGAACGGACTCGCTGCCCTTCAGGTCCATGATAACGAATGCGTTGTCCTCCAGCTGGCGACCCTCTACGAATGCCTGCTTGGTGCACATCAGCTTGTTGATCTGCATATCCGGAATCATTGCCTCGATGAGGAACAGCGGATGAGTGCCGACATCGCCCAGTGCGAAGGACGGACCTGCCTTGGTCGGGTCGAAGCGCCACTTTGCAGCCGGATTGGTCTCCTCGATCTTGTAGTTGTAGCCGCCGAATGCAAAGCTCATGTTGATGACGCGGATCTCACCCAGATCACCGTGCTGAATCATCTGACGAGCCTGCTGAATCATCTGATGACCGGAGTAGCCGTAGGTAACGCCGACAACGCGGTTCTTTGCCTTTGCCAGAGCAACCAGCTCCTCCGCCTCCTCAGAGGTGAAGCACAGCGGCTTCTCACATACGACATGCAGACCTGCCTCCAGAGCAGCCTTGCACACGGTGTAGTGCATTCCGTTCGGGGTAGCGATGGAAACCGCCTCGATGCCGTCCTCACGCTTTGCCTCTTCCTCGAACATGGTCTTGTAGTCCGGATAGCAGCGGTCTGCTGCAACACCCAGCTCTGCGGCAAACTCCATGCCGCGCTCCGGATTGATGTCGAACGCGCCTGCAACCAGCTGGAAGGAGTTGTCGCGCAGTGCTGCGGAACGATGGATGTAGCCGATCTGGCTGCCCTTGCCGCCGCCTACCATTGCCCAGCGAATCGGATGATCCAGTACCTTTGCTCCGTTAATCATAAGTCAGTTCCTCCTTGAAAATGTTCAAAACCCTTGTTATCTTTCCGTTCGTGCTTTTCTTGTTTCATTGTCTGTATTATAGCGGTTTCCGCTTGATCTGCACTGCGATATTTTGACTTATCCATTCCTTGTTTCAGAGAGAAAACAGACTTTTTTTCGGTGATGCTATTAATTATTGACTTTGCTTTTCCGTTCATAAAAAAGCGCCGCCCGGCGGTGGCCGGCGGCGGCAGCTCAGGTTTTCGGATGGTCTGCCCACAGCTCGCGGTACTTCTGCGGCGTCATGCCGACGGTTTTCAAAAAGGCGGCGTGAAAATTTCCCACGCTGTTATAGCCGACCAGAAAGGCTATTTCCGTCACGGTTTTATCCGTCATCAGCAGCCAGGACTGTGCCTGTCCAATCCTCCGCCGGATTGCATACTGGATGGGCGAATATCCGACCGTCCGGTGAAATACGCGCGACAGATAGGAAGCATTTTTTCCGACATGCTCCGCGATGTCCTCCAGACAGATATCCTCCAGATAGTGCGCGTCGATGTACTGCTGAATCTCATGACTGAGCTGAGTGTTTTTATCCATCGCGGTATCGCCGCGGCGGATTGCCTCTCCGCGCAGCAGCAGCAGCAATGCGCACAGCAGATGATAGCGGATTTCTTCCTTCTCCGCGCTCATCAGCATAATCATCAGCGATTCCGCCTCCGGAAAGCAGTCCGCCGCATGCAGCACCGGCGTGCAGCCCTGCGGAATCAGGATGTTGTCCGGCTGCCGCCCGATCTGGATATTGGTCGCAATGCACCAGATGATATCCATGCCGTCCTGCGTATCCGTGTGCTCATCGTGCACGACACCGGCGTTATAGATCAGAATATCGCCTGCGCTGACGGCATACAGCCGCCCGTCCACGGTATTCAGCCCGTGTCCGCTGCGCACCAGTACGATCTCCACGCGGTCATCGTGTACATGCATAGCGCGGATGGTTTTGTTTTTGACCCGATCCTCCATCTTGACGGAAATCAGCTTCGGCTTTCGCCAAAAACTACTCTCCACGGTTTCATAACTCGGCTTGAGAAACATTGCCATACAACACACCCCCTTACAGGTTCATTATACGGCATTGCACAAACGCCGGCAAGCAAAAACTGCACCCGCAGAGCTGCGGGTGCAGAAAGTGATATGATTCAATCAATCAGATCTGATAGCCGACGGACTTCAGGTAATCCACGCTTGCCTTGACATCGCGCAGGGAGGTATCGGAGTTGCGCGGATCGCGCTCCTGCTCGATGGTGATGTAGCCGCTGTAGCCGATGTCCTTCAGGCACTTGCGGATTGCCGGATAATCCAGCGAGCCGGTGCCGATCGGGCACATCGAGCCCTTTCCGCAGCCCTCGAAGAAGCGGATGTGCTCGCCGAGCACCTCGCGGTAAACCTTCTCGTCAACGTCCTTGAAGTGAACGTAGTCCAGACGGTCTGCATACTTGGTCAGGTACTCCACCGGATCCATATCCGAATAATACAGATGACCGGTATCCAGGCACAGACCTGCAACCTCATACGGGATATCACGAACGACCTTTTCGATCTCGTCGGAGAATTCGATGTAGCCGCCTGCGTGCGGATGAATGACCGGACGCACGCCCCACTTGTTGGCACGCTCGCAGACTGCGCGGACATTGCTCATGAATGCTGCCCATTCCTCGTCATTCAGACGCGGGGAACGATCGCTGTGACCTGCGGCATAGTCGCGCTCATCATGACCCCAGTCCATGACCGTCATGTACGGAGTCGGGAACTTCTGTCCCTCGTACATCGGCAGCTTGGGCAGCTTCGGGTCGGTAATCAGCTTACAAATGTCGTCAACTGCATTCAGCACGCTCTCCTGATTTTCCGGATCGAGCAGATCATGGAAGATGGTACCGGCTACGATCGCCAGACCGTTCTTGTTCAGCTCTGCGGAAACCGCCTCTACGTCAATCGGCAGATAGCCATACGGTCCAAGCTCAATTGCGCTGTAGCCCGCCTGAGCTGCCTCGGACAGCACGCGCTGCCACGGCGGCAGATACGGATTTTTCGGATCATCTACGCCCCAGCAGCACGGCGCACCGCAAATTCTGATTTCCATATTGGGTTCCTCCTGTTTGATTCTTATATTGATTCGGTTCTTTGCTTGATTGTCTGTATTATAGCGAGATTTCCCCTGCTTTGTATACGAAATATTGACCTGGTTTAAGGGGAAATTTTGAAAAAATCGCCTCTTTTTCCGCAAACCTCATATATTTTGACTTTTTCTGCCTGCTTTCCGATTTCTCCCGCTCCGCACGAAAAAAGCCCCTCCGGAGCCGCTGTCCGGAGGGACTCAATTGTTACTGCTTCAGATTCCAGAATGCCTGCCTGCCCAGATACTGCGCGCAGCCGTCCAGCTCTTCCTCGATGCGCAGCAGCTGATTGTATTTTGCCACGCGGTCGGTACGAGACGGGGCGCCGGTTTTGATCTGTCCGGCATTCAGCGCCACCGCAAGGTCGGCAATCGTGGTATCCGCCGTTTCACCGGAGCGGTGGGAAATCACCGCCGTATAGCCCGCGCGCTGTGCGGTCTGCACCGCCTGCATGGTCTCGGTCAGCGTGCCGATCTGATTGACCTTAATCAGAATCGAATTGGCCGCCTGCTTCTTGATTCCCCGCTTGAGGCGCTTGGTATTGGTCACAAACAGGTCATCGCCGACCAGCTGCACCTTGCTGCCCAGCGACTGCGTGAGCGCCTTCCAGCCGTCCCAGTCCTCCTCGGCAAGTCCGTCCTCCAGCGAGATGATCGGATACCGCTCGGTCAGCTTTTCCCAGTAGCGGATGAGCTGCTCGGTGGTCATGCGGATGCCCGCCTTGGGCAGCCGGTAGCACTTTTCTCCGGCGTTCCACCATTCGGACGATGCCGCATCCATCGCCAGCAGAAAATCCTTCTCCGGACGATAGCCGGCGCGCTCGACCGCCTTGAGGATCAGCTCAATTGCCTGCTCATCGCTGTCCAGATTGGGCGCATAGCCGCCCTCATCGCCCACACCGGCGGCAGGCGTACCGCAGTCGCGCAGGACGGTTTTCAGCGTGTGGAACACCTCGGTGCACATGCGCAGTCCCTCGCGGAAGTTGGGCGCGGACACCGGCATAATCATGAACTCCTGAATGTCCACATTATTCGCCGCGTGTGCGCCGCCGTTCAGGATGTTCATCATGGGCACGGGCAGCGTGTTCGCCTGTCTGCCGCCGAGATACCGGTAAAGAGACATGCCCAGCGCCTTTGCGGATGCCCGTGCACACGCCAGAGAAACGCTCAGAATGGCGTTTGCGCCCAGCCGGGACTTATTCTCTGTCCCGTCCAGCTGAATCATTTTGCGGTCGATTTCGCCCTGCCGTGAGGCGTCCATGCCGATCAGTGTCTGTGCGATCTCGCCGCTGACCGCGTCCGCCGCCTTCTGCACGCCCTTGCCGCCGTAGCGCACATCCCCATCCCGCTTCTCGCACGCCTCGTAAATGCCGGTGGACGCGCCGGACGGCACCGCCGCACGCCCGCAGACAATGCCGCATTCGCCCTCGACATATACATCCGCCTCGACGGTCGGATTGCCGCGCGAGTCCAAAATTTCCCGTCCGATGATCTCTACAATTTCAATGCTCTGTCTCATCGCAATTCTCCTCCGAATACGCCAAAAAGGCGGTCATCTCTGAAAAACAAAGATGACCGCCCTTCGGTGCAGTATTGAATGATAGGACGCTGCTTACTTCACGATCAGCGACTCGCCGTCCATCTCAGCCGGCTGCGGCAGACCGAGAATCTCCAGCATGGTCGGAGCGATATCCGCCAGACGACCCGGCTTCAGCTCGCCCTCGTAGCCGACCATTGCCAGCGGAACCGGATTGCAGGAATGCGCGGTGAACGGAGACTTCTCGTCGTCCTCGAGCATCTGATCCGCGTTGCCGTGGTCTGCGGTGATGAGTGCTGCGCCGCCTGCCTTGAGGATGGCATCGACGGTTCTGCCCACGCAGGTATCCACTGCCTCAACGGCTGCAACCGCTGCATCAAACACGCCGGTGTGACCGACCATGTCGCAGTTTGCGTAGTTGAGGATGATGACGTCGAACTTGCCGCTCTCGATCTCCTCGACAACCTTATCGCATACCAGATATGCGCTCATCTCCGGCTGGAGATCGTAGGTTGCAACCTTCGGGGACTTGATGAGGTCACGGGACTCGTTCTTGTACGGAGCCTCTACGCCGCCGTTGAAGAAGAACGTAACGTGTGCGTACTTCTCGGTCTCTGCGATGCGCAGCTGAGTCAGACCGTTCTCCGCGATATACTCGCCAAAGGTATTGGTCAGCGACTGCGGCTTGAATGCAACGTGTACGTTCGGCATGGTTGCATCGTACTGCGTCATGCAGACATAGTACAGCGGGAAGAAGCCGTTGCGGCGCTCAAAGCCGGCAAAGTCCGGATCCACCAGCGTGCGGGTGATCTCACGCGCACGGTCCGGGCGGAAGTTTGCAAAGATAATCGAGTCGTTCGGCTGGATGGTCGCGCCCTCTGCGCAGACAACCGGAACCACGAACTCATCGGTGACGCCCTCGTCGTAGGAAGCCTTGACCGCAGCGACCGGGTCCGCATTCTTGACGCCCTCGCCGTATACCATTGCGGCATACGCCTTCTCCAGGCGGTCGAAGCGGTTGTCACGGTCCATTGCGTAGTAACGGCCCTCGACGGTTGCGATCTTGCCGACGCCCAGCTCGGTCAGCTTGTCCTGCATTGCCTGTACAAAGTCCGCACCGGAGGTCGGCGGAACGTCACGGCCGTCCAGGAAGCAGTGCACGTACACCTTGGTCAGGCCGTTCTTCTTTGCCAGCTCCACCAGAGCGCAGATGTGGTCAAAGTGCGAGTGAACGCCGCCGTCCGACATCAGACCGTAGATGTGCAGTGCGGAATCGTTCTTCTTGCAGTTCTCCACAGCGCCCAGGAATGCCTCGTTCTGGAAGAACGCGCCGTCCTGAATGGACTTGGTGATGCGGGTCAGCTCCTGATACACAACGCGGCCTGCGCCGATGTTGGTATGACCGACCTCACTGTTGCCCATCTGACCGTCCGGCAGACCGACATCCATGCCGGAAGCGCCCAGCTGAGTGACAGCACCCTCGGCAAACAGGCGGTCCAAATTCGGAGTTTTTGCTGCGTGGATGGCATTGCCCATGTCGCTGTCGCGCAGTCCGTAGCCGTCCATGATAATGAGTATTAACGGTTTTTTCATAAAATACACCTTTTTTTCGATAAATTTTGATTCGATAAATGTGAAAGAGTCAGAGAAATTTTTGAAAAAAGGCGGACTGTTTTGCGCAGCCCGCCCCGTTTTTCAAACGATGAAATTACTGATTAGCTGCCTCGATGATTGCGGTGAATGCGTCAGCCTTCAGGGAAGCGCCGCCGATCAGGCCGCCGTCAACGTCCGGCTTGGACAGCAGCTCTGCTGCGTTGCCGGCGTTCATGGAGCCGCCGTACTGAACGGTGATTGCACGTGCAGCGCGAGCGCCGTACAGCTCTCTCAGGCAGTCGCGGATTGCGCCGCAAACCTCGTTTGCCTGGTCAGCGGTAGCGGTCTTGCCGGTGCCGATTGCCCAGATCGGCTCGTAAGCGATGACAACCTTCTTGACGTCGTCAACTGCTACGCCGTTCAGAGCGCACTTTACCTGCTTGCGGACAACCTCCGGCCAGATGTCGAGCTCTCTCTCCTCGAGGGACTCGCCGACACAGACGATCGGACGCAGACCGTTCTCGATTGCGACCTTGACCTTCTTGTTGACGGTCTCGTCGGTCTCAGCGAAGTACTGACGGCGCTCGGAATGGCCGATGATAACGTACTTGACGCCCAGCTCCTTGAGCATATCAGCGGAGATCTCGCCGGTGTATGCGCCCTTCGGCTCGAAGTGCATGTTCTCAGCACCGATTGCAATCTTGGAGCCCTTTGCTGCCTTAACTGCTGCCGGAATGTCAACATACGGTACGCACAGTACCATCTCGCACCACTTTACCTTGGATACGAGCGGCTTCATCTCCTCGATCAGAGCCTTTGCCTGGCTCGGAGTCATGTTCATCTTCCAGTTGCCTGCGATGATAGTCTTACGATATCTGCGATTCATGTTGGAAAACCCCTTTCGTACAGGAACAATTGCTTGTCCTGCTGTCTTTCTCTGCTTTCTATATCGACCACCGGAGCCTGCGCTCCGGTGAGATCGCCAAATGAAATATAATTACTTGTCCTGGAGGCACGCGATGCCCGGCAGAACCTTACCCTCCATGAACTCCAGGGAAGCGCCGCCGCCGGTGGAGATGTGGGTCATCTTGTCCGCATAGCCCAGCTGCTGAACTGCTGCTGCGGAGTCGCCGCCGCCGATGATGGTGATCGCATCGGTGTTGCTCAGAGCCTCTGCGACAGCCTTGGTGCCGACTGCGAACTTCTCGAACTCGAATACGCCCATCGGTCCGTTCCAGATGACGGTGCCTGCGTCTGCAACTGCATTGCAGTACAGCTCAACGGTCTTCGGTCCGATGTCCAGACCCTGCCAGCCGTCCGGAATCTCGCCTGCTGCAACGACCTGATCGTTTGCGGTCGGAGCGAAATCGTCAGCGATTACGGTATCAATCGGCAGCAGGAGCTTAACACCCTTCGCCTGTGCCTTCTCGATCATCTCGAGGGCGTAATTCTTCCAGTCCTCCTCCAGCAGGGAGTTGCCGATCTTGCCGCCCTGTGCTGCGGAGAAGGTGTATGCCATGCCGCCGCCGATGATGATGGTATCAGCGATTTCCAGCAGGTTGTTGATAACGCCGATCTTGGAGGAAACCTTGGAGCCGCCCAGAATTGCAACCAGCGGACGCTTCGGAGCAGCCAGTGCGCCGCCGATGACGTCCAGCTCCTTCTGGATCAGGAAGCCGGAAACTGCCGGCAGGTATGCAGCAACGCCTGCGGTGGAAGCGTGTGCGCGGTGTACGGTGCCGAATGCGTCCGAAACATAAACGCCCTCTGCGCCGGCCAGATCAGCCAGAGCCTTTGCGAAATCCGGATCGTTCTTGGTCTCGCCCTTGTCATAGCGCAGGTTCTCGAGCAGCAGGATCTGACCCGGCTGCAGTGCTGCTGCCTTTGCCTGTGCATCCTCACCGACGATATCCTTTGCCAGAATGACTTCCTTGCCCAGCAGCTCGCTCAGACGTGCTGCAACAGGAGCCATCGAAAGCTCCGGCTTCCACTCGCCCTTCGGCTTGCCCATGTGAGAGCATGCGATGACTGCCGCATTCTGCTCCAGCAGGTACTGGATGGTCGGCAGAGCTGCACGGATACGCTTGTCATCGGTAATGACACCGCTTCCGTCCTTTGCCATCGGTACGTTAAAATCGCAGCGCAGCAGAACCTTCTTGCCTGCTACATCAATGTCCTTGACGCTCTTCTTGTTGTACTCCATAGGTCTTACACTCCTTAACTCAAAATATCTGATTGAAAACAATTACGCAGTCCTGCGCAACATTATCCCAAAATGATTTTTCATCCCTACGGGATGATTATACCTGTTTTGATATCGGATTTCAAGGCGCATTGAGAAAAAAATGCCTATTTTACGCAATTTTTTCCGCCCAAAACCATCATTTGCGCTCTTCGCCGTAATATGCTACGGCGATTGCATCCGGTCCGGTATTGGTTGTTACGGCGCAGCCGATCGGATAGCGGCGCACATCCGCAAAGCCGGACTGACGCAGCAGCAGCTCGGTCTGCTCGACAATTCCCGCCGGACAGTCCGCATACAGCAGATATGCCGTCTGCTTCTCCGGCTCCACTGCGCGCTTCATGACCAGCTGAGTGATCTTGGTGGGCACGCTCTTGTCGCCGCGGGTTTTTGCCTGAACATCCACGCTGCCGGCATAGACATGCGACAGAGGACGCATACCCAGTGCACCTCCGACAAACGCCAGTCCGCCCGAAATGCGTCCGCTCTTTTGCAGATGCTTGAGGCTGAACACGCCCAGATAGGCCTCCGAGCTTTTGATGCGGTGCTTTGCGTTTTCCACGATCTGCGCAAACGGCATACCCGCCATGCGCGCCCGTGCCGCCTCGACCACGATGCGTCCGTAGATATACGTATAGGTCTCGGAATCCAGAATTTCAATCGTCATATCCTCGCCGCACTCGGAATAAAACATATCGCGTGCGATATTTGCCGCCTGGAACGAGCCGGAGCCTGAGCCGTTAATCATAATGCCCATTGCGTGCGTGCAGCCCGCGTCATGTGCGCGCCGGAACACCGTCAGGCAGTCCTGTACGGTCGTCTGTGCCGTGGACGGGATCTCCTCGCTCTCGCGCAGCAGCTTCCAGTACTCCTCCGGAGTGATGTCAAAATACTCGCGAAAGGTGCGGTCTCCGGCTGTGACCAGAATCGGAATGATTTCAATTCCGAATTTTTCCACTTCCTCCTTGGGGATATCCGCCGAGGAATCCGTAAAGATACATATTTTTTCCATTTTTCCTCCCAAAATTGCCTCACAGCTGCGTGCCCGGGAATACGCCCGCTTCCACCAGATGCGCAAAGTCATGCTGGCGCAGCGCCTCATATACGATCACTGCCACGGAATTGGACAGATTCAGGCTGCGCGCGCCCTCGCGCATGGGAATACGGATGCAGCGCTCCGGATGCTCGATGAGCATATCCTCCGGCAGACCGCGTGTCTCCTTGCCGAACATCAAATAGGCATCCGGCGGGAACTGCGCCTCCGCATACGAGCGCGGTGCCTTGGTCGTGGCGTAAAAAAAGTCGCCCTCGGGATTGCGCTCCCAGAATTCGGCGAGCGAATCATAATGACGAATATCCAGCAGATGCCAGTAGTCCAGACCGGCACGCTTTAGCTTCCGGTCGTCGATGGAAAAGCCCAGCGGGCCAACCAGATGCAGAACGCAGCCGGTTGCAGCGCAGGTGCGCGCAATGTTTCCGGTATTCTGCGGGATCTCCGGCTCGACCAGAACAATATGAAGCATTTTCAAAACTCCCCTCTGCCTCCGCCCGCAGGCCGCGGGGTACTACCTCTTTATGATATTTCATTATTTCCGCTTTTTCAAGCAGTTTTTTGATTTTTTCAGCGATTTTTTCGTGTTTTTTCCGTATTTGGTTGCTTCTTTGCCACATGATGCAAAAAAGCTGCACGAAACCGGGTTTCGTGCAGCCTGTATCAGAGGCGTTTCCCTCCGTTATGCATAACAGATATCGCTGTTTGCAAAGTATTCTCTTGTTTTTCGGACATCGCCCGCGATTGCCTTTTTCAGCTCCTCGACGTTCGGCCACTGCCGCTCCGGGCGCAGGAACTCATACAGCTCCACGCGGATCAGCTTGCCGTACAGATCGCCGGAAAAGTCCAGCAGATGCGGCTCGACCGTGATGCCGTGCTGATCGGCAAACGTCGGACGCTCTCCGATATTGGTTGCCGCAATGTGCGATTCGCCGTCCACGACCACACGCGAGACGTATACGCCGTTCGGCGGAACCTGCATCTCTGCGGGCAGCGGGATGTTGCAGGTCGGAATGCCCATGCGCCGTCCGACCGTCCGTCCGTGACCGACCACGCCCGCAATCGTATACGGATGCCCCAGAAAGCGATTGGCGCGTGCGATGTCGCCCTGCGCAATCAGCCCGCGGATATAGGTGGAGCTGACCACAATGTCGTCCATCATGACGTTCGGGATGGTATCGCAGCCGATGCCCAGACGCGCGCATTCCTCTGCCAGACGCTCCGGATTGCCCTGCCCGCGGTAGCCGAAGCGATTGTTCTCTCCGGTGATAATCCAGCAGGCATGGAACTGCTCGTACAGCACCTTGTCCACAAATTCCTTCCAATCCATCTCCATGAGGGACTTGTCAAAGTGGGCAAAGATGACCTCGTCCACGCCGCCCTGCTCCTTGATTTCATCCGCACGGATGATCGGAGAGGTGATGAGCGGCGTGCTCCTGCCGCTGATGAGTGAATTCGGGTGACGGTCAAAGGTAAAGACCGAGGCAGTCGCACCGTTCTCTCTGGCACGGCGCACCGCCATATCCATCAGCGCGCGATGACCGCAGTGAACACCGTCAAAAAATCCCAGCGCAATCGCGCGGCGCACCTCTTTTTCTTTCATACGCCAATTCTCCTAACAGTCAATAACACTCAGCGGAACCGCTTGTGATGAAACAGTGCGCGTCCGCCCTTGTCCAGCGTTCCGGTGCGCGCCAGCAGAAAAAATTCTCCCCGATGGTACACGCGGCACAGTACGCCGTCCTGCGCGGGCAGACCGCCGGTCTCCCGCTCATCCATAAACGCGCCGTTTTCCGCGCGTGCATATGCCTTGTCCGTAATCTCCACCGCCGGATAATCCGCAAACAGCGTATCCGTCGGGATGATCCACTCCGCAATGCGGTTTTCGTCCGCCGCACGCTGGATGTCCTCCAGCGTGTGCGTCTGTCCGAGCACATAGTGCCCGGATGCCGTGCGCACCAGACTGGTCATGACCGCCAGTGTGCCCAGCTTTTCGCCCAGATCGTGGCAGACGGTGCGGACATAGGTGCCCTTGGAGCACAGCACCCGCAGCGTGCCGGTCTGCTCCTGCTCGTCGAAGGACAGCAGCTCCAGCTCGTGCAGCACAATCGGGCGCGTTTTGCGTTCGATCTCCACGCCCTTCCGCGCAAGATCGTACAGCTTTTTGCCGTCCACCTTGATGGCGGAGTACATCGGCGGCAGCTGGTCATAATTGCCCTGCATCTGCGCCAGCACGCGCTGAACATCCTCCCGCGATGCCGTATTGACCGAACGCGCCAGCACCGTGCCGGTGCTGTCCTGCGTGTCCGTGCTGTGTCCGAGCGCAAAGCCCGCCACGTACTCCTTGGACTGCGCCGCGGCGTAATCCGCCGCCTTGGTCGCGCCGCCGACAAAGACCGGCAGCACACCGGTCGCCATCGGGTCGAGCGTGCCGCCGTGCCCGATGCGGCGCTCATGCAGGATGCCGCGCAGCTTTGCCACGACATCGTGCGAAGTAAAGTCCTGCGGCTTGTTCACCAGCAGGACACCGTTATAAATAGATTCACGCTTTGCCACAGTAGTATTTCTCCGTTGCTGTCTGCACCTGCTCGCAGGCGCGTTCTAACGTGGTATGCAGTGTGACGCCCGCGGCGCGGAGATGTCCTCCCCCGCCCAGGCTGCGGCAGATTTCCGCCGCACTGAGGTCGCCGCCGGTGCGCACGGACACGCGGATCGTGCCGTCCTTCTGCTCAATCAGCGTCAGCCCGACGGATACGCCCTCGATCTGACGCGGCAGCGCCGCAATGGATTCCAGCTCGTCCATCCCTGCGCCGCATTCCTGCTGCACGGTATAGGGGATGACCGCCGTGCCGATCGCGCCGCCGTGTGTATAGCGCATATGCGCGAACACGTAGCCCTCCATCGCATGGCGCGCGCGGCTTTTGACCTCAAACAGCCGGCGGTTGATCTCACCGCCGTCCACGCCGGCATCCAGACACGCCGCCGCAACCCGCAGGGTATTCGCGGTCGCATTGGAGTACCGAAAGCTGCCGGTATCCGAGGAGGCGCCGGTGTAAATCGCCTCGCCGATGGCGCGGGTGATGGTCACGCCCATCGCACAAATCACCTCATAGATGAGCTCCGCACAGGCGGCATAGTCCGGTCTGACCAGATTATAGCGCCCGTAGTTCGGATTGTGCTCGTGGTGGTCGATCACCAGATCAATCTCCGGCACCCACTGCGCGATGCTCGGCGCGATGCGCTCCGGATTGCTGCTGTCCACCACCGCAATGAATGCCGGCTCAAACGCCTCCGGCGCGCGCAGCGGGTCGGTCATCGGACGATAGCGCGCGGTGATCTCGGTGTTATCCGCCAGATACGCGGTTTTCCCCGCCGCGCGCAGGGCGAGGCACAGCGCCGCGGCACAGCCGCAGGTATCGCCGTCCGGACGCAGATGCGTCAGAATCAGAATCCTGTCCGCGCCGCGCAGCACCTCTGCCGCCTGCTCTGCGGTGACAGTCACAGCTTGCCGTCCTTGTCCAGATTCTTGAGCAGCTCGTTGATGTATGCGCCATGGGTGATGGAATCATCCAGATGGAACAGGAATTCCGGCGCATAGCGCAGCTGCACCTTTGCCGCAACATCGCGGCGCAGGAAGCCGGAGGCGGACTTCAGACCGCGCATAACTTCCTTCTTCTGCTCGTCCGAGCCGAGCACACTAATATAAGCATTGGCATAGCGGAGATCTCTCGTGACCTCGCAGCGGGTGACGGAAACCAGTCCGCCGCTGACGCGCGGGTCCTTCAGGCTGCGGATGCTCTCGGACAGCGCCTTGTGTACCTCTTCGCTGATGCGGTCGATTCTCTGAGCCATAGCAAACTCCTTTAATCGGTGCCGGCATTGGGAGGAGCACGCAGCTCCTCCCGCTCAGCCGGTTACTGCTTGATTTCTTCCATGATAAACGACTCGATGATGTCGCCTTCCTTGATATCGTTGTAGTTCTCGATGCCCATACCGCACTCGTAGCCGGCAGCGACCTCCTTCGCGTCATCCTTGAAGCGCTTGAGCGAATTCAGATGACCCTCGTGGATAACGATGCCGTCGCGGACGATACGAACCTCGCAGGAGCGGACAATCTTGCCGTCCTGTACATATGCGCCGGCGATGGTGCCGACACCGGATACGCGGAAGGTCTGACGGATCTCCGCGTGACCCAGGACAACCTCCTGGAACTTCGGATCCAGCATACCCTTCATCGCCTGCTCCATCTCCTCGATGCAGTCGTAGATGATACGGTACAGACGAATCTCAACATCCTGCTGCTGTGCGGAATCCGCCGCAGCGCGCTCCGGACGGACGTTAAAGCCGACGATGATTGCCTTGGAGGCAGCCGCCAGCATGACGTCGGACTCGTTGACCGCGCCGACTGCGCCGTGGATGACGTTGATGTGAACCTCGTCGTTGGACAGCTTGACAAGCGAGGCGCGTACCGCCTCGACCGAGCCCATAACGTCCGCCTTGACGATGATGTTGAGGTTCTTGACATTGCCCTCCTGAATGCGGTCGAACAGGTTCTCCAGCGTGACCTTCTGCATAGCAGCGTTGCGCTCTTCCTTCTCGCGCTCCTTGCGCTGCTCAACCAGCTCACGTGCCATGCGCTCGTTGTCAACGGCATAGAAGATGTCGCCCGCGTTCGGAACCTCGGCAAGACCGATGATCTCAACCGGGATGGACGGACCTGCGTTTTGCAGCTTGTTGCCGCGCTCGTCGGTCATGACGCGGACACGGCCGACTGCGGTGCCTGCGATGACGACATCGCCGGAGTGCAGGGTACCGTTCTGAACCAGCACGGTTGCAACCGGGCCGCGGCCGCGGTCCAGCTTTGCCTCGATGACCGTACCCTTTGCCTGACGGTTCGGGTTTGCCTTCAGCTCCTGTACCTCTGCGGTCAGGAGTACCATCTCCAGCAGGTCGTCGATGCCCTGATTGTACTTTGCAGAGATCTGGCAGACTGCGGTCTCGCCGCCCCACTCCTCCGGTACGAGACCGTACTCGGTGAGCTGCTGCAGGATTCTGTCCGGATTTGCGCCTTCCTTATCAATCTTGTTGACGGCAACGATGATCGGGATCTCCGCTGCCTTGGCGTGGTTGATTGCCTCGATGGTCTGCGGCATGATGCCGTCGTCCGCTGCGACAACCAGAATTGCAATATCCGTAACCTGTGCGCCGCGGGCACGCATGGACGTAAACGCCGCATGACCCGGGGTGTCCAGGAAGGTGATCGGCTGACCGTTTACCTTGACGCGGTATGCACCGATGTGCTGGGTGATGCCGCCTGCCTCGCCGCTGACCACGTTGGTCTTGCGGATGGTATCCAGCAGGGAGGTCTTACCGTGGTCAACGTGACCCATGACGACGACGACCGGGCTTCTCTCAACCAGATCCTCTGCCTTATCCTCGCTCTCGTCGAACAGACGCTCCTCGATGGTGACGAATACTTCCTTCTCGACCTTTGCGCCCATCTCCTCTGCAACCAGAGAAGCGGTGTCAAAGTCGATGGTCTGGGAGATATTTGCCATAACGCCGAGCTTCATCAGCTCCTTGATGACATCCGCCGCGGTGCGCTTGAGGCGCATTGCCAGCTCGCCGACATTGATCTCATCCGGGATCTTGACGGTCAGCTGAACCTTCTTCGCCTGCTGCTGCGCCTGAAGCTTGCGGAACTTCGCCTGCTCCTCCTGACGGCGCTTGCTGCTCATCTGCTTGCGGGAATCCGCCTTGCGGGTGATCTTCTGCTTGCCCTGCGTCTGGCTCATGCGCTCCGCCTTATCGGATACGAGCGCGTCAATGCGGTCGTCGTAGCGCGCCAGATTGACGTTGCCGGAGCCGCGGGTGTCGATGCGGTGCACCTGCTTGCCCTTGGAGCTCTTCTCCTCGGAGGAGGTAACCGTCGTGGTCTCCTGTGCATCCGAGCCGGTCGGACGCAGAATCTGATGCTGCTCACGAGCCTTTGCCGGCTGCTTCTTTTTCTTGCTGTTCTGCTTCTGCTCCGGCTTCTCCGGCTTCTTGTCCGCGCCCTTCGGCTCGGACTTCTCCGCCTTCGGCTCCTGCTTCTTTGCCGGCTGCTCGCGGCGCTTGGATGCCTCCGGCTCAGCCTGCTTCTGCTCCGGCTGGGATGCCGCAGTCGGCACCGGACGCTCCGCCGCCTGCTTGGACAGCACCGCCTCCAGATCCTCTACCGGATGATTTTTGGTGATATATTCAAAAATAATATCCAGCTCGCTGTTCTCCAGAACCTGCATGTGATTCTTCGGAGTCGTACAATACTCGGTGAGAACGTCGGTGATTTCCTTGGTATTCATGCCAAAATCCTTGGCTACTTCATGTACACGGTATTTGTTGTCAATACTCATGTGCGTTCACCTCCACTTTTCTTACGAAATGATTGTCTGCTGCGTCGTCTGCCATTCTGTGTGCGGCCGGCCAGCTGCTCTGCCGCCGCCTGATAGGACGGCTCCGCCGCTGCCAGCTTGCGCGCCGCTGCTGCGGCAAAGCCCGCGTCCGACACGGCACATACTGCGCACATGCCGCGGCCGAGCGCCGCACCCAGCTCTTCCCGTCCCGCGCTCAGGCGGAGCAGCGGGATGTCAGCCTGCTCGCTCATTCTGCGGGCACGCTTTGCGGTACTTTCCCCTGCGTCTGCCGAGAGCAGGATCAGCTTCGCCTGACCTGCTTTGCACAGGTCGGAAACCGCCTCATCTCCGATGGTCAGCTGTCCCGCGCGGCGGCACAGCCCCAGTAAGCCCAGAACATCAGCCATCGTTCTGCTCCAGCTGACGCAGCAGCTCGTCGTATACCTCATCGGATACCGGGCAGTCGAAGGCCCGTGCCAGTGCGCGTGACTTGCGTGCCTTGGCAATGCACTGTGCGTCCGGACAGAGATAGGCACCGCGTCCGGGATTTTTTCCCCGGAAATCCAGTGCAATGTCACCCTCCGGCGAATGAACCACGCGGATCAGCTCGCGCTTCGGACGCATTTCCCGGCAGCCGACGCACTGCCGCATGGGAATCTTCTTTTTCTGCACGGCGGCATCCTCCTTAAATATCCAGAATTTCTTCTACTGCTTCCTCAAGCACAGCCTCGGCTTCCTCTTCCTCGCGGCGTGCTGCGCTCTCTGCGCCGATGTCGATCTTGCAGCTGGTCAGCTTTGCCGCCAGACGTGCATTCTGACCGTCCTTGCCGATTGCCAGAGACAGCTGATCGTCCGGAACGATCACGCGGCAGCTCTTGCCGTCCGGCAGGAGCATTGCGCTGACCACCTTTGCCGGGGACAGGGCTGCGGCTGCAAACTTTGCCAGATCCTCATCAAACTTGATGATGTCAATCTTCTCGCCGGACAGCTCGGAAACGATGCTGCCCACACGGGAGCCGCGCGGGCCGACACATGCGCCGATCGGATCGACATTCGGATCGGTGGATGCAACGGCAATCTTGGTGCGGTTGCCTGCCTCGCGCGCAACCGACTTGATGACGACGATGCCGTCATGAATCTCCGGAACCTCCAGCTCAAACAGGCGCTTGACCAGACCCGGATGCGTGCGGGAAATGATGATCTGCGGACCGCGGGTGCCCTTGCGGACGTCTACCACGTAAACCTTGATGTGCTGTCCGACGGTCAGCTCCTCGCCGTTGACCTGCTCCTTCTCGGTCAGAACCGCCTCGGTCTTTTCGCCGTTGCTGACCAGCTCCAGATAGACGTTGTTGTTGTACGGGTCGATGCGGCTGACCACTGCGGTCAGGATCTCATGGCCCTTGGAGCTGTACTCGCTCAGCACCTGGCCGTTCTCGGACTCACGGATACCCTGAATGATGACCTGCTTTGCAGCCTGCGCGGCAATGCGGCCGAACTTCTTGGTCTCGACGCTGACGCGGACGGTATCGCCCAGCGTTGCGCGGTTGGAAATCTCCTGTGCCTCGGTCAGGGAGATCTCGGTCAGCGGATCCTCGACCTCATCCACAACCGCCTTGGCAACATACATATTGATGCTGCGGTTTTCCAGATCCGGCTCTACGTAAACATTCTCACAGACCAGACCGTCGTTATCCTTTTTATACGCGGTGAGCAGTGCCTGGCAGACGCGGTCCAGCATGTAATCGACCGGTATGCCTTTTTCTCTTTCCAGCAGCTCGAGCGCATCGAAAAATTCTGCGTTCATGATTTTTCATTCACTCCTTATTTTGTACCGATATGAAGCACTTCATACCGTGCTTTTGCTTAAATGTGAACGGCAAGGCGCACCAGTGCGACGTCCTTTGCCTCATAGATGATACGTTCTCCGTTGTCTCCGTCGATGGTCACACAGCCGTCCTCATAGCCGGCAAGCGTTCCTTCGGTAAACTTTGCGCCGTTGATCGCCCGATAAAATCGTACCTCGACCTCCGAGCCGATATACTTGGCAAAATGCTCCGGCAGACGCAGCGTGCGCGCGATTCCCGCGGACGAGACGCACAGCGTATACGGCGGCAGGGAGTTGAACTCCTTTGCATCCAGCATCGGGTCAATGGTGCGGGAAAGCTTTTCGCAGTCGTCCAGATCCACCGGACGGTCATCCTTCTCGCGGTCGATGGTCACGGTGAGCACATACTGTCCGCCTTCCTTCTCAAAGGTGACATCCCAGATGGACACGCCGATTTGCTCTGCGACCGGAGCGCTCAGCTCGCGGACGCGCTGACAGACTTCTTTTCCTGTCATGAATACCTCCCAATACAAAACAATAAGAAAGAGTGGGTTGCCCCACTCTCCTCGGAATAGTATACTTACATCTTATATGAGTATATCACTGTTTTCCCCGCTTGGCAAGGAAATTTTGCAAATTTTTTCGTTTTGCTGTATATCAGTGCTTTTTGCGGCGGCGGGACAGAACCTGACGCGCGGTCAGCAGCATCTCACGCAGATTAATCAGGCACAGCAGCGCAAACAGAACCAGCTCGATGGCAATCCAGAACCGCGGCTCTGCCAGCATGACCAGCGTCTGCACCAGCAGAATCGCAAAATTGGCTGCAAACTTCGGGACATTCCACTTGATCTTGATATACTTGCGCGTATGCACAACGCGAATGGCAAACAGTGCGATATAGCTCAGGCAGGTGCCGATTGCCGCACCCTGAATGCCGCAGATCGGGATAAAGATCGCGTTGAAGATCACATTCAGCGCCGCGCCGAAGGCGGTCGTCCACATGGTCATGATGGTTTTCTTGGCGACCATGTAAACGGTTGCCAGATACTGCGCCAGCAGTGCAAAGGTTGTACTCAGCGCGAGCACCGGGATGTACATCCACGCCTCATAGTACGAGTCTGCCGCGAGCAGCGTGATGCCGAGCTTCGCGGTGAACACGATACCGGAGCTCAGGATAAACGCAACCGACGAGAATGCCGCCATGACGTTGCTGTAAAAGCTCTCCAGCTTGTCCCGGTCCTCAGTGACCGCGGAAATCTGCCATGCATCCGTAAAGATGGTGGCAACGATGGTCAGGATGGTCGGGATTTTATGCGCCGCGGCATACAGACCGTTTGCCGAGGTGTCGATGAAATAAATCAGCATATAGCGGTCGGACATGCTGATAATCCAGTTGCACACCGTGGTCGGGATGAGCGGCAGGGAATAGCCGATGATGGAGCGTGCAGTGCGCTTGTTGATGCGCGCCGGACGCGCGATATAGCGGTACATTTTGAGCTGGAAGAAAATAAACGTGCCCGTGATGGCATCCGCGCAGACATTTGCCAGCACATAGCCCATAACACCCCAACGGAATACCGCAAGGAACAGAATGTTCAGAACCACAAACAGGAAGGTATTCGCCACACCGTTGGCGGCGTAGGTTTTATTATAGCCGAGCGAGCGCGACATCTCCAGATTCAGTCTGCGGAAGTTGGACATCAGCACGTACATGAGCACGGTCAGCACATAGCCGTCCAGAAATGCAATCAGGTTGAAAATCGGGGAAACCAGCGCCAGCACGATAAAGCCGCCCATGGTGACGTACAGACCGGTTGTATACACGCTGGTCTTATCGTATTCCTTGTCCAGACCGAAGCGGATGACGCCGTTATAGATGCCGGCGCAGGCGAACGGAATCAGAATCTGCGCAAAGTTGATGATTGCATCCACAATGCCGTATTCCGATGTGTTCAGAATGTTGGTATAAAACGGCATCATGAGGAACACCAGCAGCTTGGACGAGAACTGTCCGATTGCGAAGATCATGGTGTTGCCCATCAGTTTTTTGTAGCGGTTTTCTGCCATATCTGCAAATCTCCTATAATTTTATGCTGGTGCACATTATAACACCGAAAGAGGGCATTTTCAACCGCAAAACTATACAATCCTGCCCGAAGCATTGCAAAAAATTATCCAGATGCACACAAAAAAGAAAGAGATTGTTCCGAGAGCATCAACACGGAACAATCCCTTTGGGATTCATTTGATGAAAATGAAATTAGACGAGCTCGATAACAGCCATCTCAGCAGCATCGCCGCGGCGCGGGCCGGTCTTGATGATGCGGGTGTAGCCGCCGTTGCGGTCAGCGTACTTCGGAGCCAGCTCAGTGAAGGTCTTAGCAACAACAGCTTCCTTGGTGATGAATGCCATTGCCTGACGACGGGATGCCAGCGTGTTCTTCTTGCCCAGGGTGATCATCTTCTCAGCCAGCGGGCGAACTTCCTTTGCTCTTGCAACGGTAGTCTCGATTCTGCCGTTCTCCAGCAGATAGGTTACCATGCCCTTGAGCATAGACATTCTATGGTCGGTAGTTCTACCGAGTTTACGGTTTCCAGCCATGGAATTTTACCTCCTTACAATGCGGTAATATATCCGGCGCCTGTCCCCCTTTTCGGGGGACAAAGCGCGTTTGTGTGAATTAATCTTCGCTCTTTGCGAGGTTCAGACCCATCGCTTCGAGCTTGTTGATAACTTCCTCGAGGGACTTCTTGCCGAGGTTGCGAACCTTCATCATGTCATCCTCAGAGGTGTTAATCAGATCCTCGACCGTGTTGATGCCTGCGCGCTTGAGGCAGTTGAAGGAACGAACGCTCAGATCCAGCTCTTCGATGGTCATTTCCAGAACCTTGTCGTGCTGTGCCTCAGCCTTCTCAACAACGGTGGAGTGGGAACCGATTTCCTCAGAGAGGTCAACGAACAGGGAGAGATGGTCGGTCAGTACCTTTGCACCCAGGGAAACTGCATCCTTTGCAGAGATGGTGCGGTCGGTCCAGACCTCCAGCGTCAGCTTGTCGTAATCGGTCATATTTCCGACACGGGTGTTTTCAACCGTGTAGTTAACTTTGTAAACCGGAGTGTAGATGGAATCTACCGGAATCACTCCGATTGCGCTCGGATACTGCTTATTGCGCTCCGCCGGTACATAGCCGCGTCCCTTGGTGAGGGTAATCTCCATGGACAGACGGGCATCGCTCATCAGGGTCGCAATGTGCAGATCCGGATTGAGGATCTCCACCTCGCCGTCGCTGTGGATATCGCCTGCGGTGACAATGCCTTCGCCTGCTGCGTCGATGTGAACGGTCTTCGGGCCGTCACAGTACAGCTTTGCGATAATACCCTTTACGTTGAGAACGATCTCGGTTACATCCTCCTTGACACCCGGGATGGTCGAGAACTCATGCTGAACGCCATTGATCTTGATGCTGCTTGCAGCAGTACCCGGAAGCGAAGAAAGCAGGATGCGGCGCAGGGAGTTGCCCAGCGTCGTGCCGTAACCACGCTCGAGCGGCTCTACGACAAACTTGCCGTAGGAACCATCCTCTTCCAGAATTTCGCAGTCGATACGGGGCTTTTCGATTTCGATCATTAATGACCCTCCTTACTAGTCGGCGAAAATGAATGGAATCGATGAGGGATGGATTACTTGGAGTACAGCTCGACGATGAGGTGCTCTGCTACTTCGTAATCAATATCGTCACGAGCCGGCATAGCGATAACCTTGCCCTCGAAGCTGTCCTTCTCGCGCTCCAGCCACTTCGGGGTGGAAACGGAGCCGTTCTCCTCGATCAGTGCCTTGAACTTCGCGGAGGAACGGGACTTCTCGGAAACAGCGATCACGTCGCCCGGCTTAACCAGGTAGGACGGGATATTGACCTTCTGACCGTTCACGGTGAAGTGAGCGTGGGAGGTCAGCTGTCTAGCCTCGCGGCGGGTGTTTGCAAAGCCCAGACGGAATACAACGTTGTCGAGGCGGCGCTCGAGCAGCTGCAGCAGGTTCTCACCAGCCTTGCCTTCCATCTTCTCTGCCTTTTCGTAATATCTTCTGAACGGGGTCTCCAGGACGCCGTAGATGAACTTAACCTTCTGCTTCTCGTTGAGCTGCATTGCGTACTCGGACTGCTTTCTTCTGCCCTGCTTCGGCTGTCTCTTGGTCTCCTTGGAAACGCCCAGAACTGCCGGAGAAATGCCCAGAGTCTTGCATCTCTTGAGGATCGGCTGATTATTCTTTGCCATGATTTGTTATCCTCCTTACTACCTATTACACTCTTCTTCTCTTCGGCGGACGGCAGCCGTTGTGCGGGATCGGGGTAACGTCCTTAATCATAGTTACCTCGAGGCCGGTAGCCTGCAGTGCGCGGATTGCTGCCTCACGGCCGGAGCCCGGGCCCTTTACGTAGACCTCAACGGTCTTCAGGCCATGCTCCATAGCTGCCTTAGCAGCGGTCTCTGCTGCGGTCTGTGCAGCAAACGGAGTGGATTTTCTGGAACCGCGGAAGCCCATCTCACCAGCGGATGCCCAGGAAATTGCGTTACCGTTCAGATCGCTGATGGTAACGATGGTATTGTTGAAGGAAGAACGGATGTGAGCCGCACCCTTTTCAATGTTCTTTCTCTCACGGCGCTTTCTGCTGACAACGCCCTTCTTCTGATTCTTAGCCATTGTTCAGAACGCCTCCTTACTTCTTCTTGTTCGCAATGGTCTTCTTCGGACCCTTTCTGGTACGAGCATTGGTCTTGGTTCTCTGACCACGAACCGGCAGGCCGCGTCTGTGGCGCAGGCCGCGGTAAGAGCCGATCTCTACCAGGCGCTTGATGTTCAGCGCAACTTCACGACGCAGGTCGCCCTCTACGAGGATGCCCTTCTCGTCGATCACTTCACGAAGCTTGATCTCCTCAGCCTCGGTCAGGTCCTTTACGCGGGTATCCGGATTGATACCAGCGGCAGCCAAAATATCGTTGGCAGTCTTTCTGCCAATACCGTAAACGTAGGTCAGGCCGATCTCTACGCGCTTCTCTCTCGGAAGATCTACACCGGCGATTCTTGCCATATTAATTGTACCTCCTAGTGCTTAGCCCTGCTTCTGCTTGTGCTTCGGGTTCGTGCAGATGACCATAACACGACCCTTGCGGCGAATGATTTTGCACTTCTCGCAAATCGGTTTTACAGACGGTCTTACTTTCATTGATATAACCTCCAAATAGTAAGGTCCACTCCCGCGGGGCGGGAAACTTATAATTTTATTTGGATCTCCAGGTGATTCTGCCCTTGGTCAGGTCGTACGGGGAAACCTGAACGGTTACCTTGTCGCCCGGCAGAATGCGGATATAATTCATTCGAAGCTTACCGGAGATGTGAGCCTGAATGACCGGCTTTGCCGGATTGTTCAGCTCCACCTTAAAGGTGGCATTGGGCAGCGCCTCTATGACGGTACCTTCCAGTTCGATCAAATCTTCCTTTGCCAACTCAAATCCCTCCCTTGCTTGATGATGAGTCTACGGGAATGCAGGCTGCCAGAGCCTTGCGCACCTCGCTGTTTGCCGGCGGCTTTTCGCCGATCTCCAGTTCGCAGTGCGTTACAAACTCGACATGCTTGCGTTTTTTCTTCTTTGGTCTTTCGACCCGTCTTGTCCGCCCGTCGCTGAGGTACACAAACGGCTCCTCCTCGGCGATGACAAGAAAGTATCTGCCCCGGTCGCGCCCGTTGACTGAGCGGACGATGTCCGAAACGTGCATTACAGTTCCTCCCCGTTTTCCAACAGCGTGAGGATTTCCGGATCGCCATCCGTGATCGCGATCGTATTTTCGTAATGGGCGGAAAGCTTTCCGTCCAGCGTCTTGACGGTCCAGCCGTCAGACAGACACTTTACACCGAATACACCGGCGTTTACCATAGGCTCAACTGCCAAGGTCATTCCCGGCTGAAGTCTCATACCGTGTCCCGGGCGTCCGAAGTTCGGAACCTCCGGGGACTCATGGAGTTCAGCGCCAACGCCGTGTCCGACATAGGTGCGCACAACGGAAAATCCGTTTGCCTCAACATAGGTCTGTACAGCGTGGGAAATATCGGATACGCGCTTGCCGGCAACAGCAAGCTTGATACCTTCATAGAAGCTCTGTCGGGTTACGGCGATGAGTCTTTTTGCCTCCTCGGAGACCTCTCCGCAGGGGATTGTCATCGCACAGTCTCCGTGGAAGCCGCCTATATAAGCTCCCACGTCAACCTTGACGATATCGCCCTCGTGAATCACACGATTCTTGGACGGGATACCGTGGATGACCTCATCATTCACAGAGACACAGGCGCTTGCCGGGAACCCGCCGTAGCCCAAAAAGGACGGCTTTGCACCGGCATCTTCAATCGTCTTACGGACGACGCGGTCGATCTCTGCGGTCGTGACTCCCGGCTTCACAGCACGCGCCGCCGAGGCTCTCGCCTCAGCGGTAATGCGTCCTGCGATACGCATCAATTCCAGTTCTCTACTGGATTTAATCTTAATCATTACAGTCCGAGCGCCTCACATGCGAGCTTCTGAACCTCTTCCATAGCGACATCGCCCGGAATGGTCTTCAGCTTGCCCAGCTTCTCATAAAAGCCCTTGACCGGCTCGGTCTGGTCGTGGTAGGTCTTCAGGCGAGCCAGAACGGTCTCCGGAGCGTCGTCCTTGCGGATGACAACCGGGTTGCCGCACTTGTCGCAGACACCCTCCACCTTGGTCTTCATGTTGGTGAGATTGTAGGTGGCACCGCAGGTCAGGCAGACGCGTCTGCTGGACATACGGCCGACGATGGTCTCATCGGCAACCTCAAGGGACAGTGCGCAGTCCATCGGAACCATGCTCTCCAGCGCCTCAGCCTGCGGCACGTTGCGCGGGAAGCCGTCCAGGATGCAGCCGTTCTTGCAGTCCGGCTGTGCCAGGCGCTCCTTGATGAGGCCCAGAATCAGGGAATCCGGAACCAGATCGCCTGCGTCCATGTAGGACTTTGCCTGCTTGCCCAGCTCAGTTCCGTCAGCGATTGCTGCGCGGAGCATATTGCCGGTCGAGATGGTCGGAACGCCCATCTTCTCCACCAGATAAGATGCCAGAGTGCCCTTGCCGGCACCCGGTGCACCGAGTAATACCAGTTTCATTGTTATCTCCTTACTCCAGGAAGCCCTTGTAATTTCTCATCATCAGCTGGCTCTCAAGCTGGCGAACCGTCTCGAGTGCAACGCCGACTACAATCAGCACGGAGGTGCCGCCCAGTGCAACGCTGCTCAGGCTGCTGTTGATCGCGCCGATCAGCATCGGAACCGCAGCGACAATCGCAAGGAACAGCGCACCCATAAAGGTGATCTTGTTCAGTGCCTTGCTGATGAACTCACTGGTCGGACGACCCGGACGGAAGCCCGGAATGAAGCCGCCGTTCTTCTTCAGATTGTTTGCAATCTCCACCGGATTGAACTGAATGGCTGCATAAAAGTATGCAAACATAAAGATCAGCAGGAGATACAGCAGAATATAGAACGGGCTTCTTGCCTCGAACAGATTGAAGAAGCTCTCAGCGAAGCCGCCGGCCTTCGGATTTGCCAGCATCTTGATCGTGGACGGCAGCGACATGATGGAAGCCGCGAAGATGATCGGCATAACACCGGATGCGCTTACCTTGATCGGCAGATGCGTGGACTGACCGCCGTACATTCTGCGGCCGACCTGACGCTTTGCGTACTGGATCGGAATTCTGCGCTCTGCATTGTTCGTGAAAACAACGAAGGTAACGATTGCCAGAGCAACCACTACCACCAGCAGCGCAACAATGATGCTCACGCCGCCGTTTGCAACCAGCTCGTACAGCGTCTGAACCATTGCCGGACCGCGGGAAACAATGCCAGCAAACAGGATGATGGAAATACCATTGCCGATGCCCTTTTCGGTGATGCATTCACCCATCCACATGATGAGCGCTGCGCCCGCGGTGAAGGTCATGACAATGACAAAGCCCGGCCAGAAGCCCGTTTCTGCCAGCAGATTCTGGCTTCTGAGAAGGACATAGTAGGAATAGCCTTGCAGGAGACCCAGCAGTACACCGACGATGCGGGTAATCATGGTCATCTTCTGCTTGCCTTCCTCGCCGCCGTCACGCACCAGTCGCTCCAGCGCCGGAATGGCGACCGTGAGCAGCTGAATGATGATGGAAGCATTGATATACGGAGTGACGGACATTGCAAAGATGGTTGCATTGCTCAGACCGCCGCCCGAGAATACGTTCATGTATCCCAGCATGGTGCCGGATACGGAATCGAAGTACTGCGACAGCAGTGCAGTGTCGATAAATGGTACAGGAATAGAAGAACCTAAGCGGAACAGAACCAGCACAAACATCGTGTAGACAATGCGCTTTTTCAGCTCCGGTACATGCCATGCATTTCTTAAGGTCTCGATCACCTTATACCACCTCGGCCTTTCCTCCTGCAGCCTCGATTTTCTCCTTAGCGGAAGCGGAGAAAGCAGCAGCCTGAACGGTCAGCTTCTTCTCAATTGCGCCATTGCCAAGAACCTTAACGCCGTCCAGTTCCTTCTTAACCAGACCGGCAGCGATCATATCAGCAACGGTAACAACTGCGCCGTCCTCGAACTTAGCGTTCAGGTCAGCGATGTTAACAACTGCGTTCTCGGTGCCAAAAATGTTGTGGAAACCGCGCTTCGGCAGGCGGCGTGCCAGCGGCATCTGGCCGCCTTCAAATCCCGGACGTACACCGCCGCCGGAACGAGCCCACTGGCCCTTCTGACCGCGGCCGGCAGTCTTGCCGTTACCGGAACCCTCGCCGCGGCCCTTGCGGAATGCCGGGCGGGTAGAGCCTACAGACGGCTTGAGATCCTGTAATTTCATGCTCTGTGGCCTCCTCTTATACGTTCGCCTCGACCTTGATCAGATAGGAGATCTGTGCGATCTTGCCCTTGGTCTGAGCATTGTCCGGCTGAATGGTTACATCATTGATGGTTTTCAGTCCCAGGGAATGAGCGGTGGCAATGTGCTTCTGCTTTCTGCCAGCCAGGCTCTTAACCAGGGTAATCTTCAGGTTTTCCATGAACTACCCCTCCTGATTAAAGTTCCTCGACGGACTTGCCGCGTACAGCAGCTACCTCAGCTGCATCACGCAGCTGCTTCAGTCCCTCGATGGTTGCACTTACAACGTTCTGCGGATTGTTGGAACGCAGGCACTTGGTACGGATGTCCTTGATGCCAGCCATTTCAACGACTGCACGAACTGCGCCGCCGGCGATAACACCGGTACCAGGTGCAGCCGGCTTCATGAGAACTCGGCCTGCGCCGAACTCGCCGATTACCTCGTGCGGAATGGTAGAACCGGTCAAGCTAACCTTGATGAGGTTCTTCTTGGCATCCTCGATGCCCTTGCGGATTGCGTCCGGTACCTCGGAAGCCTTGCCCAGACCAAAGCCGACGGTGCCCTTCTGATCGCCTACAACAACCAGTGCTGCAAACTTGAAGATACGGCCGCCCTTAACGGTCTTGGATACGCGGTTGAGTGCGACAACCTTCTCCTGGTACTCGGAATCGCGCTGATTATACTTTCCAGCCATGTGTTAACCTCCTCCCGATTAAAACTGCAGACCGCCCTCGCGGGCACCCTCTGCCAGTTCCTTGACTCGGCCGTGGTATACATAACCGCCGCGGTCAAATACGACCGTGTCGATACCCTTAGCCTTTGCGCGCTCAGCGACCATCTGGCCAACCTTGCGTGCTGCTTCCTTGTTTCCACCGTACTCGGTGAAATCCTTCTCGGTAGAAGAGGCTGCTGCGAGCGTTACGCCGGCAACATCGTCGATTACCTGAGCGAAAATATTCTTAGAGCTTCTGAAAACATTCAGACGCGGACGAGCGGCAGTGCCGGAAACCGTGCCGCGAACTCTCTTATGGCGCTGTAAGCGCTGCTTGTTGGAATCCTTCTTCGAAACCATTTAGGCACACCTTCCTTTACTTCTTCTTCTTGCCGCCGGTCTTACCTTCCTTGCGGCGGATATACTCGTCAACATACTTGATGCCCTTGCCCTTGTACGGCTCCGGCGGTCTCTTCTCGCGGACTTCTGCTGCGAACTGACCAACCTTCTGCTTGTCGGCACCGGAAATGACGATTCTATTGCCCGGCTGCTTCGGTACGTCGATGGAGATATCATCGTTCTCCTCAACGATAACCTGATGAGAGTAGCCCAGGTTCATAACCAGCTGCTTGCCCTGCTTCAGGACACGGTAGCCGACACCGTTAACCTCCAGCTCCTTCTTGAAGCCCTCGGTAACACCGATAATCATGTTGTTGATCAGGGTGCGGGTCAGACCGTGCAGAGAGCGGTTCAGCTTCTCATCGTTCGGACGGGTTACAGTGATAACGCTGCCGTCGATTGCAACGTTCATGTTCGGATGCAGCTCACGGGTCAGAGTGCCCTTTGCGCCCTTTACGGTAATTACGTTGCCGTCGAGCTTCACATCGACGCCAGCCGGTACCGTAATCGGCTGTCTGCCAATTCTAGACATATTACAGTACCTCCCTTACCATACGAACGCCAGGATCTCACCGCCGACATTCAGCTCGCGAGCCTTCTTGTCGGTCATGACACCCTTAGAGGTGGAAATAATTGCGATACCGAGGCCGCGGAGTACCTTCGGCAGCTCCTGCACACCAGCGTACTGGCGCAGGCCCGGCTTGGATACTCTCTTGAGGCCGGTAATAGCCTTCTGATTGTTAGCCGAATACTTCAGCTGGATGCGGATCGTGCCCTGTCCGCCTTCAACGATCTGATATCCCTTGATATAGCCCTCGTCGAGAAGGATCTGTGCGATAGCCTTCTTCATACCGGAAGCCGGAACATCAACAGTTGCGTGGCGAGCATTTGCAGCATTTCGAATGCGGGTCAACATATCCGCGATCGGGTCAGTGATATGCATGTTTGCTCCTCCTTGTCGAAGTTAGGGAGTCTGTCTCCCCACTTTTCTGCTGTGTACCCCTTGTACAACAGCAGCGCGTTTTGCCTTTAGACATCATTTTAGCAGCACGCGCCATTGATTATTATACAGGAATCTGTCAAAAAAAGAAACAGTTAATGACGATAAATTTTATACAAAATTTACAATCGCCATCAACTGTTTTCTCTACATTTTAACCAGCGTATGCCGGTGTCCTGTTAATTTCTTACCAGGAAGCCTTTCTGACGCCCGGGATCTGGCCCTTGTAAGCCAGCTCACGGAAGCAGATACGGCAGATGCCGAAGTCACGCAGGTAAGCATGCGGACGGCCGCAGATCTTGCATCTGTTGTAAGCACGAGTGGAATACTTCGGAGCAGCCTGCTGCTTCAGTACCATTGCCTTCTTAGCCATTTAACTACTCCTCCTTACTTTGCAAACGGTGCGCCCAGTGCGGAGAGAAGCTCACGAGCTTCCTCGTCGGTCTGAGCGGTGGTGCAGATTGCGATGTCCATGCCGCGGATCTTGTCGATGCGATCGTACTCGATCTCCGGGAAGATCAGCTGCTCCTTCAGGCCGCAAGCGTAGTTGCCGCGTCCGTCGAAGGAATTTGCGCTGATGCCGCGGAAGTCGCGGACGCGCGGGAGTGCGATGTTGAAGAAACGATCCAGGAACTCCCACATACGGTCGCCGCGCAGGGTAACCTTAACGCCGACCGGCATACCCTCACGCAGGCGGAAGTTTGCAACCGACTTCTTCGCACGGGTGATAACCGGCTTCTGACCGGTGATTGCGGAGATGTCACGAACGATTGCGTCCAGGACCTTCGGATTGCCGTTTGCTTCCTTGCCGCAGCCGACATTGATGACGATCTTGTCGAGGCGCGGAATCTGCATCGGGGACTTATACTCAAACTTCTTCATCAGAGCAGGTGCAACCTCTGCCTGATACTTATCCTTTAATTCTGGCATTGTTTACACCTCCTCAAATCGTTTCGCCGCAGTGCTTGCAAACCTGAACCTTCTTGCCGTCCTCCAGGAACTTGAAGGCCGGACGGGTCGGCTTGTCGCACTTCGGGCATACCTTCATAACCTTGCAGGCACGCAGAGCGCCCTCGCGCTTTACGATACCGCCGGTCTCGCCCTGGCGGCGCGGCTTGGTGTGGCAGGTAACGAAGTTAACGCCTTCGATTACTACCATACCCTTCTGCGGGTTTACGGAAAGGACCTTGCCGCGCTTGCCCTTTTCCTTGCCGGACAGGACAACAGCGGTGTCGCCCGTCTTGATGTGAAGATTATTCATTTACGGGGACCTCCTTACAGTACTTCCGGTGCGAGGGACAGGATCTTCATATAGTCCTTGTCGCGAAGCTCTCTTGCGACCGGCCCAAAGATACGGGTACCTCTCGGGTTCTTATCTTCCTTGATGATAACTGCTGCATTCTCGTCGAAACGGATATAGCTGCCGTCTGCACGGCGAACGCCCTTAACGGTGCGCACGATAACAGCCTTGACTACGTCGCCCTTCTTAACTACGCCGCCCGGAGTTGCCTTGCGGACAGAGCAGACGATTACGTCGCCGATGTTGCCGTACTTACGGGTGGAGCCGCCGAGAACACGAATGCACTTCAGCTCCTTTGCACCGGAGTTATCCGCTGCACGGAGGAAAGTTTCCTGCTGAACCATGTGTGCGCTCCTCCTTACTTAGCCTTTTCGATGATTTCTACAAGTCTCCATCTCTTGTCCTTGGACAGAGGTCTGGTCTCCATTACGCGAACGGTGTCGCCAATGCCGCACTCGTTGTTCTCGTCATGTGCCTTCAGCTTGTAGGTTCTCTTAATGATCTTCTTGTACAGTGCGTGCTGTACGCTGTCTTCGATCGCAACGACAATCGTCTTGTCCATCTTGTCAGAAACGACCTTGCCGACTCTTGTCTTGCGGAAAGCTCTATCAGACATGTGTAGTTACCTCCCTTACGCCTTGTCCGCAAGCGCGCGCTCGCGGAGAATAGTGTTGACTCTGGCAATATCGCGCTTGACGTCTGCGATTCTGGTCGGGTTCTCCAGCTGATTGAGTGCCAGCTGAAGTCTCAGGTTGAACAGTTCCTTCTTGAGCTCAGTCAGCTTGGTGGAAAGCTCCTCAGCGGTCAGCTCTCTGATCTCTTTTGCCTTCATCATACTTCACCACCTGTCTCAGTCTCGCGCACGACGAACTTGGTCTTAACCGGCAGCTTGTGGCTTGCCAGACGCAGTGCCTCACGTGCGACCTCTTCGGAAACGCCGGCGATCTCGAACATTACGCGACCCGGCTTGACAACTGCAACCCAGTACTCCGGGGAGCCCTTACCGGAACCCATTCGGGTCTCAGCCGGCTTCTCGGTGATCGGCTTGTCAGGGAAAATCTTGATCCAGACCTTACCGCCACGCTTGGTGTAACGGGTCATCGCGATACGCGCTGCCTCGATCTGGCGGGAGGTGATCCAGGACGGCTCTACAGCCTGGAGGCCGTACTCGCCGTGGGATACCTTATTGCCGCGAAGTGCCTTGCCCTTCATGCGGCCCTTGTGTACTCTGCGGTACTTTACTCTCTTCGGGAGAAGCATTAGTTGTTGCCTCCTTCCTGGCGCTGCTGACGACGGCGGAAGCCACCACGGCGGTCGCGGCGATCGCGACGGTCACGGCGCTCAAATGCCGGCTTCGGAGCTTCGATGTTGCGGTTCAGACGCGGGCCGCCCTGCAGGACCTCGCCCTTGTAGATCCAGACCTTGACGCCGATCTTGCCGTAGGTCGTATCAGCCTCAGCAAAGCCGTAGTCGATGTCTGCACGCAGGGTCTGCAGCGGGATGGTGCCCTCGTGGTAGTGCTCAGAGCGTGCGATCTCTGCGCCGCCCAGACGGCCGGAGCAGCAGGTCTTGATGCCCTTGGCGCCCATGCGCATTGCACGGCCCATGCACTGCTTCATTGCACGGCGGAAGGAGATACGCTTCTCCAGCTGAGAAGCGATGTTCTCAGCAACCAGCTGTGCATTGGTGTCCGGATTCTTGATCTCAATGATATTGAGGGAAACCGGCTTGCCCAGTCTCTTCTCCATCTCAAGACGGAGCTTTTCGATATCCTCGCCGCCCTGGCCGATAACAGCACCCGGACGTGCGCAGGAGATGAAGATCTTGACCTTGTTGTTGCTGCGCTCGATCTCGATGGTCGGAACGCCTGCGTCCTTCAGGGTCTTCTTCAGATACTTACGAATGTTGTAGTCTTCCACGAGAAGGTCGCCGAACACATTGTCCTTGGCAAACCAGCGGGAATCCCAATCTTTAATTACGCCGACACGAAGACCGTGCGGATTGACTTTCTGTCCCATAGTTTACCTCCTCGCTTATTCCTTTTCCTTGAGTACCAGTGTGATGTGCGAAGTTCTCTTCAGGATTCTGAAGGCACGACCGTGTGATCTCGGCATGACACGCTTCATGACCGGGCCCGGGGTTACATAAACCTCGGAGACATACAGGTTCTCCGGATTCATGCCGTGGTTGTTCTCCGCATTGGCGATGGCACTCTTAAGGAGCTTGATCAGCAGCTCGGATGCAGCCTTGGGAGTATTCATGATGATCGCAGCAGCTTCGCCAGCGTCCTTGCCGCGGATCAGATCGCATACGATCTTGACCTTGCGCGGTGCGATGCGAACATTTCTGAGATATGCTCTTGCTTCCATTATAATTTATCCTCCTTCAGCCTTACTTGCCGTTGTTGGAGGTCTTGCTGCCAGCGTGACCCTTATAGGTACGGGTCGGAGCGAACTCGCCCAGCTTATGACCTACCATATCCTCGGTAACATATACCGGAATATGCTTCTGACCGTTGTGAACTGCGAAGGTGTGGCCTACGAACTCCGGGAAAATGGTGGATGCTCTGGACCAGGTCTTGAGGACCTTCTTCTCGCCCTTCTCGTTCATGTCGATAACCCTTTTGATAAGCTCAGGAGCCACAAAAGGGCCCTTCTTAATGCTTCTGCCCATGTTGTCGTTCTCCTTTCTTACTTGCCGTTACGACGTCTTACGATCTGCTTGTCGGTGCGATGGTTCTTCTTGCGGGTCTTGTAACCCAGAGCCGGCTTGCCCCACGGGGTAACCGGTCCCGGACGACCAACCGGGCTCTTGCCCTCACCGCCGCCGTGCGGGTGGTCACACGGGTTCATGACAGAACCGCGGACGGTCGGACGGATGCCGAGGTGACGGGTCTTACCAGCCTTACCGATCTTGCGGTTCTCGTACTCGAGGTTGCCGACCTGACCGATGGTTGCCTTGCACTCCAGACGGATATAACGAACCTCACCGGACGGCAGACGAACCTGAGCAACGCCGTTCTCCTTTGCCATCAGCTGTGCAGCGCCGCCGGCGGAACGAACGAGCTGAGCGCCCTTGCCCGGGTAAAGCTCAATGTTGTGAATAACGGTACCAACCGGAATGCTGCTGATCGGCAGTGCATTGCCCGGCTTGATATCAGCAGAAGCGGAAGAAATCACCTTGTGACCGACCTTCAGGCCGTTCGGAGCGATGATGTATCTCTTCTCGCCGTCCTCGTACTGAACCAGTGCGATGTTAGCGGAGCGGTTCGGATCGTACTCCAGGGTGAGGACAGTTGCTTCCATGTCCATCTTGTCACGCTTGAAGTCGATTCTTCTGTACTTCTGCTTGTTGCCGCCGCCCTGGTGACGTACGGTGATTCTGCCATAGCTGTTACGGCCTGCTTTCTTGGTCTTCTTCTCGAGGAGAGACTTCTCAGGCTTGACCTTGGACAGCTCGCTGTAGTCAACGACTGTCATGTTGCGTCTCGATGCGGTGTACGCAGTATAGGTCTTTATCGGCATTGTATTCAACTCCTTTGTCTGATTTAAAACAGTGTGTCGTCAGACACGTATTCATTCCCGCAAGTGGGGATTAGATCATACCCTCGAAGATCTCGATCGGCTTGGAGCCTTCCTTCAGGGTAACGATAGCCTTCTTCTTGGCAGTGGTCTTGCCAACGTGAATGCCCATTCTCTTGTTCTTAGCCGGCAGCTTGACGGTGTTGACGGAAGCGACCTGAACGCCGAAGATCTCCTCAACAGCCTTCTTGATCTCAACCTTGTTTGCACTCATCATTACTTCGAAAACGTACTTGTTCTCTGCAATGCCTGCCATGGAAGCCTCGGTGATAACCGGCTTTTTGATAATATCGTAAGCGGTCTTCATTATGCGTATACCTCCTCGAGCTTTGCTACTGCTGCCTTGTCGATGATGAACATGTCAGCATTCAGGATGTCGTATACATTCAGGGTAGCAACCGGAGTGGTGCGTACGCCCGGGATGTTTGCTGCGGACTTGACCACGTTGAAACGGGTCTCCGGGGTAACAACCAGGTTCTTCTTTGCACCGCTGACGTTCTTCAGGAATGCAGCGAAGGTCTTGGTCTTGATCTCACCCATGTCCAGACCATCAATTACAACGATCTCGCCAGCCTGTGCCTTAGCGGACAGAGCGGAGAGCAGCGCCAGGCGCTTGGTCTTCTTGTTCAGGGTGTAGTTGTAGCTTCTCGGCTTCGGGCCCAGAGCGATACCGCCGTGAGTCCACTGCGGAGCACGGATGGAGCCCTGACGAGCACGGCCGGTGCCCTTCTGGCGCCACGGCTTGATGCCGCCGCCGCGAACCTCGGAACGGGTCAGAGTAGACTGAGTGCCCTGTCTCTGGTTAGCCAGATAATTCTTGACAGCTGCGTGCAGAACGGACTGATTCGGCTCGATACCGAATACTGCTGCATTCAGCTCCATTTCGCCGGTCTTAGCGCCGGTCATATCAAATACGGATGCGATAGGCATTTGTTATTCCTCCTTCCCTTTCCTTAAGCGTTCTTTACGGTGTTCTTGAGGAATACGATTCCGCCCTTCGGTCCCGGAACGGCACCGCGGACAGCGATCATGTTCATCTCTGCGTCAACCTTGACAACGTCGAGGTTCTGGATGGTGACCTGCTCACAGCCCATGTGACCCGGCATCATCTTGCCCTTGAAGATTCTGGACGGATCGGAGCAAGCGCCCATGGAACCCTGATGTCTGTGCATCGGGCCGGCACCGTGGCTCATCGGGGAGCGGTGTGCACCGTAGCGCTTGATAACGCCTGCGTAGCCCTTACCCTTGCTGATGCCGGTGATGTCAACGCTGTCGCCCTCAGCGAACACGTCAGCCTTCACAACAGCGCCCAGCTCGTAAGAGGAGCAGTCGTCAAAACGGAACTCCTTCAGGTACTTCTTGACAGCCTCGCCAGCCTTCTTCAGGTGGCCCAGCTGCGGCTTGTTCAGCTTCTTCTCCTGTACGTCGGCAAAACCGAACTGTACAGCGTTGTAGCCGTCGTTCTCCTCGCTCTTGATCTGAGTAACAGAGCACGGACCAGCTTCGATTACGGTAACCGGAATTACCTTGCCGTCAGCGTCGAAAATCTGAGTCATGCCGATTTTCTTGCCGATAATTGCTTTCTGCATTATGTTTTCCTCCTTGCAGGTTATTGGTTGATCCGTGATCTTCGGACCAACTTGACCGCGCCGCCTTTGTGCGGCTCAGGTGAATAATGGATAAGCTGTGGATTACAGCTTGATCTCGATCTCTACGCCAGCCGGCAGGTCGAGGCTCATCAGGGTCTCAACGGTCTTCTGACCCGGCTGCAGAATGTCGATCAGTCTCTTGTGGGTGCGGCGCTCAAACTGCTCGCGGCTGTCCTTGTACTTGTGAACTGCGCGCAGGATGGTGATGATCTGCTTGTCGGTCGGCAGCGGGATCGGACCGGAAACCTTAGCGCCGGTGCGCTTAGCAGCCTCTACGATCTTCTCAGCAGCCTGGTCGATCAGCTGATGGTCATATGCCTTGAGTCTGATTCTGATCTTCTGTGCGTTTGCCATGGTGTTTTCCTCCTTAACATGACTTAAGAAAATTTCTTATGTCCTTGCGTCGGAGAGGAACTGCCACTCTACCGTGCGTATCACTTTCGGGCATAACAAAAACCGGACAAACGCAACGTTTCCTTTTCCGGCTTTTTCATGCACAGCAGTGGTTCAGGATCGACTCGTGAGATGTGTCGTTTTCATGAACATGCCAGTGGTTAGCAGTTTTCTCAACCGCCCGATTGTCGGACATACTCCGCCGAAGTTACCTGCTTTTTTGCAGCAATCTCCGGTTTCATCGCTCACCCGTTTTTTCACGAGTGCCTCTATATAATATCACAGTGATATCCCTGTGTCAACAAAATTATACACGAACTTCGGGTTTTTTTCGCGGCTCTTTTGTGTTTTTTGCCCATTCCGGTGTTTTGCGGAGGCAATGCGGCAAAAAATCGCCGTCCGCCGCACACAGCGTGCAGCCGGACGGCGTTCCGTCACCGAATCAGGATAATCAGCCCCTCGCGGGCATCCTTACTGATTGTAATGCGGGAGTCTGTGCTCGTAGATTCCTGATAGCCCGCCGCACGTGCGCGCTCATTCATCTTTTGCAGCAGCCCCATGTCAGCCTTCATGCTGTAATATTCCACGCCGGCATCCTCATCGCGTGTCAGCAGCGCGCCCAGATCCTCCAGACCGATGGTCGGATCGGATTTCTCGCTGCCCGAAAGCACAATCGCAAAATTGTAGCTGTTCGCCGCAACCGCTGCCGGAATGCTGACCGACTTCGGCAGATCGCTCTGCACCTCGGTCTGTTCCTTATTCTGCGTACCGCTGCCGGCGACCGGATAGCCGCCGCGCGTTCCGTTCAAAAAGACACCGCTGAACACGCCGCTGCACAGCAGCACGATAATCGCCGCGGATACTACGACCATAAAAACCGCAATCTGTAAATTGTTTCGACGTTTTTCCGCCAGCGGAAGATTTTCCATCTCGCGCTGGACGGCGGACCGCACCGAGGAAAGCAGCTCCGGCGGCGGCGCCTTTTCCAGCTTCGCCATCTGTCTGCCGACTGCGGTCAGCGCCTGCAAATAGGTCGCGCAGTGCGTGCAGCGCTCAATATGGTCGAGCAGCATACTTTTTTCGCGCTCCGAGATTGTGCCGTCCACATAGGCACTGCACAGCTCGTGCATCCGCTCGCAGGTTCCGCCGATGGTTCCGCTCTCGGACGGCATGTGCCGAATCAGCAGGTCACGCAGCTTGCGCCGCGCGCGCGACAGACGTGCCGCAGTCTCCCGCTCGTCAATGCCCAAAATCTGTCCGATCTGCTCCCGTCCCAGACCGCATACATCGCTCAGAACCAGAATGACGCGGAGCTGAATCGGCAGCAGCAGGATCGACGACTGCGTTTCCTCCGCCAGATCCGCCTTTTGAATATCCTGAAGGGCGGAGCGCATCGCATGTCGGCGTCCTCTCCAGCCGCGGCTGCGGTCGCTGCAAATGGAAACCTCTGCACGATACAGCATAATGACCGGCTCAAAGCCGCCCTGTCTCAGCCCCTTGTCCCGGAACATCCGGACAAACGCCTCCTGCACCGCCTCGCCGGCCTCCGCACTTTTTCCCAGACAGAAATACGCGAACCGATACAGCTCCGATAGATTCTTTTCTGCCAGCTCAATGGTATCCTCCATCCGCTGCTGTGCATGGCTTGTCACATGAAGCCGACTGCGCATAGACTCCCTCCCTTCCTTCCTTTAATCTCCTGCCTCCTGCAAAATCCGCCGGATAACCCTATCCAGATCCTGCATCGTCAGCAGGGATGCAATCTCATTTTTAATCCGCTTGACGCCGCGGACACCCTTCAAATACCACGCCAGATGCTTGCGTGCCTCCAGCATGGCAACATGCTCTCCCTTGTGCTCGCACGCCAGCTCGAACTGCCGTGCCGCCGTGCGCATTTTGCACTCCAGCGAGGGCATCGGCGGGCATTCTCTGCCCTCGTCCAGCGCCCGGCAACGCTCGAACAGCCACGGATTGCCCAGTGCACCCCGTCCGATCATCACGCCGTCCGCTCCGGTGTGCTCCAGAATCGCCATCGCATCCTGCTCGGTGAACACATCGCCGTTTGCAATGACCGGAATGGAAACGGCACGCTTCACGGCGGCGATTGCGTCCCAGTCCGCCTTACCCGCATACATCTGCTCGCGGGTGCGTCCGTGAATCGTGACCGCCGCTGCGCCGCAGGACTCTGCCATGCGTGCAAAGTCCAAAAAATTCTCATTGTCGCCGTCCCAGCCCTTGCGGAACTTGACCGTGACCGGCACATCCACCGCCTCGACGACCGCGCGGATGACTGCCTCGGCGGTTTCCGGCGTGCGCATCAGAGCGCTTCCATCGCCGCCGCGCACGATTTTGGGCGCGGGACAGCCCATATTGATATCTACAATTGCCGCGCCGGAAATCTCCTGCGCCTTGCGCGCGCCGTCCGCCATGCTCTCCGGATCACTTCCGAAAATCTGGATACAGCCCGGCACCTCATTCGGCGCGAGAGACAGCAGCGTTCGGGTTTTCTTGTCCTGAAAGAGCAGAGCCTTGGTCGAGATCATCTCACTGACCGTCAGCGCCGCACCGTGCTCCCTGCAAATCTGCCGGAACGCCCGATCGGTTACCCCCGCCATCGGTGCCATGATAAAACGACCGTCCAGCTGCACGGTTCCGATTGTAAGCTGCGCCATAGTTCCACTCCATCTGCAAAATAATTCGTAATACGCTGTTAATTATAGCAGATTCGCGCACTTTTTTCAACTTACGATTTGATTACAAGTTTTTCGTCAGCCCCAGATGCCGATTCCGACCAGATATCCGACCGCAATAAACACGACATTCCAGCACGCCATACCGCCGGCGCTCATGGTCAGAAACCGCGAAACCGGTACGCGGTATGCTCCCGCAGGAATGGCAATCAGCGTGCGCAGTACCGGAATCAGGCGTGCAATGAACAAAGAATGTGCCTTTTTGCGAAAAATCAGCTCGCGGCATCGGTCATTCAGTTTGCGCGCCTTTTCGCTTTTGCGCTCCATCCAGTGAATGATCGGCTCCCCGACGGCATAGCTGACACCGTACAGCACCGTGCTGCCGAGCAGACCGCCCGCGGTCGCTGCGGCAATCGCCAGCCAGATCGGAATTTCTCCGCCTGCCGCCAGCGCACCCGCAGTCGGCAGAATAATGCCCGCCGGAAATCCGGGGCAGTTCAGCCCCTCCAAAAACATCACGACCACAATGGTCATCACGCCGTACCGCGCAAACAGTTCCAAAAGTGCAGCCTGATCCAGCATATCAGTCACACTCCCCGCTGCCCGCCGTGCCGTTCCAGTCCGCCGATCCGTTCTGCTCCGCCGGAGTCATGTCGCTCCAGTCTGCCGCCTCACTGCGCACGGTTCCGGCCTGCGCGTCCGCCGTGCCGTTCCACGCCGCCCGCGCCTCGGCATCATCTCCCACCGGCTGTTCCTCGGCAAAGATCTCCGAAAACATGGACGGCTTATCCTCGTTCGGCTTCACCTTGATGCGGTTTCCGATCTGAATCCCGCCGCAGATCACCAGAAAAAACAGGGCAAAAAAAATCAGGATGGGCACGATCTCCGCCTGAAAAAACGATACCTGAAGAACTCTCATGACCGATCACACTCCGACGCTTTGTTGTGCTCATCATAACCGTTTTTCTCTTTCGCTTCAACCATGTCCCGCGAAGATTCAACAAAAATTTACAACAAGCAGGGCCAGCGTCCACAGAACGGATGCCACTCCGCCGCCGCACAGCCCTGCCAGCATCAGCTTTTTCTGCGGAATGCGGCGCACCTGTTCCTCCGAACACGCCTGCGCCGCCTCACACGCCTCCCGCAGGATATCGCACCCGTCCGCGCCACCGTCCCGTACCACAAAAATTGCCTGCTCAAAGCAGTCGCTTTCCGTGCCGCGCACCAGTACCACCCTGCGGGAAATCCCTTTTACCATAATCAGTCCCTCCGTTGTATCAAGTTGACTTTTATGGTGTATTTTTCCCTCCGCAGCTGATATTATTCCTCTTTTGCCGAAATTTCGATCACAATCGCACTGAGATCGTCCGCCGCGCCGCGCGCAGATGCCTCGACAATCAGCCGTGCCGCAAGCTCCCTCGGCTGAAGCCGCTCCCCGCGGATGATCGTCGTCTCCAGCCAGTCATCCGGCTTGACGCTCTCCACGCCGTCCGAGATCATCACGACTGCATCGCCGTCCGCAACGCGGAAGCGCACAAAATCCATCTCGCCCGACTCCTCCAGACCGGCCGGCAGCGTGGAGGACACCAGACGGCGCACATGCAGCTTACCCGCGCTGTCCGGCGTGCGCACAAAGCCGGATGCCGCGCCGCACTTGACCGAGCACGCCTCACCGGTGAACAGATCCACCGTCAGGATATCCAGCGTGACAAAGCTGTCTCCGTGCGCACGGATTTTGAGCGCCGGTCCGATGGTTTTTGCCACATCATCCGCCGCGATGCCCGCACGCAGGAATTTTTCTGCCATGCGCACCGCGCGCTGAGATTCCGCCGCCGCCGCGCGTCCGCTGCCCATGCCGTCCGAGATCACCGCACACAGCCGTCCCTCGTCCGTGATAAACCACAGCGTGCTGTCTCCGGACTGCTCCGCGCCGCGCGCGGTTCCGGTGCCGACGCCGACCTGCGCACGCAGCGGCTCGGACTGACGCATCCGCAAAAAGGTGTGTCCCCCGTCATGCTGCACCTCCGGCGCCTCCATTTTTACGCCCAGCGCCGCATTCAGTCCGTACAAAAACGCCTCCTTGTTCTTCACAATTCGGCTGACCGCCTCCCCTGCCAGCTCCAGATGCAGCCGTCCGCAGCGGTCCTCCCATGCCGACGCCGAGCTGACGCGCCCAAACGCCTCCGCATAGGTGCGCAGCTGCTTTTCCCGCTCCGGCTGGGCAATCGGTCCCGCCCCCATAAAGCCGCTCACCTGCCGCAGAATGCTGGTGATGCCGGCATACTGCTGCGCCAGCAGCTTACGGCTGAAATCCAGCTTCTTTTTATAGTGCCTGCGCTGGGTCAGCGCCCCCATACTCTCGTTGACCGCAACGATGAACTCGGAAAACCGCAGGCACTGCGTCGCAAAATTCCCCGGAAAGTCCGACGACACCACTCGTCCGACCCGCAGCAGCGGACCGGAAATCGTATCCAGCGCGTGCAGCGTTGCCAGCCGGTCGCGCTCCCAGCACGCCTCTCTCCCCGCGCACTTGCGGCACACGCGGTCCGCCGCACGGTCGAATACCGCCCCGATATCGCTGTCCTCCTTGCTGCCGTCCTCGCCGCAGACCAGAGAGGTATGCATCTCCCAAAACGCCTCCGACGCATGTTTGGCATAGCCCTGCGCCGTTTCGCGCACCTGTTCGGTATAGTCCGTGGGCACCGGCTCGTTCAGAATCAATCTGGTTTTAATCCGCCTCCAGCACTGATCCGGCACGAGCGCGAACAGCACCGAGGCAATAAAGCACTCATACAGCCCCGGCAGGTAATTCAGCGTCCCGATGCCGAGCAGCGAGGCGGTCGCATTGGCAAGCGTATACACGCACGCAAACACCACGCGGCCGGAATGGTTGAAAAATCCGCTGACCAGCGCCGCAAACGCATAGACACCGGAAAAGTATACGCTGCCGCTCGCGGAGTCCATCAGCAGCCCGATCATTGCACCCTGCGCCGAGCCCGCCGCAAAGCCCCCGGCATAGCTCACCGCCATCACGGCGATCAGCGCACATACGCGCGCGGGCACGATCATCTCCGCAACCGTAATCGGATACAGCGTCAGCAGCACGCCAGAAAGCAGCAGCAGAAAGCCTGCCGGTCTGGCATACGGCAGCTCCGGCTGGTCGTCGATGACGAAGGAATAAAAGTATGCACTGCCGAAGGTAATCGCCGCCTCGCACAGCATGAGCACGACGGCGGATGTCTCATAGCCGCTGCGCAGCTGGAACAGCGCCGCCGAAATCAGCTGTGCACCTGCCGCCCAGAGCGGCAGAAACCATCGTTTTTCCACCTGACGCGTTCCGGAAAACAAATGCGCCGCGACCAGCAGAATAAATGTGGCCGCGGAATACTGTACGCTGTCCATCCCCCGATGCGCCAGAAAATATCCCAAAAAAGCCCCCGCCGCCGCGGGAATTCCGCTCCCGTTCCGGCAGCACGCCGCCGCAAATGCCACTCCGAACGGGGTATATGTACCAAAAATCCTTGCACCCGACAGAACACATGCGCCGCCGAAGACCGCGAGCGTTCTGCCCAGCGCCCTCAGCCGCATACTGCGGGTCTTTGTTTTTCGCTTGTCCAGCATGTTCTGCGCCTCCTGTCTTTGTAATGCTATTATAAGACGGAGGGGCAGCTCCTTTTTGTCGATTCGTGCACCGCCTGACGCTTTTTTTATCAGTTCTTGGAATCTGACGAAAACAAAAGAAAAAAGCGTACCGGCAAAAACCGATACGCTTTGTGGTGGAAGTTACAGGGCTCGAACCTGTGACCCTCTGCTTGTAAGGCAGATGCTCTCCCAGCTGAGCTAAACTTCCGTCTGGTGACCCGTACGAGACTCGAACTCGTGTTACCGCCGTGAAAGGGCGGTGTCTTAACCACTTGACCAACGGGCCAGATGGTAGAGATGGTAGCGGTAGTGGGACTCGAACCTACGACCTTTCGGGTATGAACCGAACGCTCTAGCCAACTAAGCTATACCGCCATATCCTATCTCGTGGTGTCTCTCAGTCGGTGTCTTTCCAACTGACGAATGCTATTATATCTCACGAATGCCCCAATGTCAACACTTTTTCGCAAAAATTTTCTGTTTTTTTCAAGAACCTGATTTTTGTCTCTAAAACCGGTGTTTTTCCGCATTGATCCGTGTATTTCAAGGCTTGAAAATATCGAAGACGGCAGAGTTTTTTCTCTGCCGCCCTGATTTCCGTAAATTATTTTATAAAAATTACAGCTTCTTTTTCAGCGTGATGGCAACCCAGTCGCTGGACATCGCGTCATGAATGACCTCGAAGCCTGCGCCGATCAGCGACTCGCGCACCTCGTCCGCGCGCGGGCCGATGATGCCGGAGACGATCAGCACGCCGTCGTCCTTCAGCTTTTCATAAAACATCTCCTGCATCGCCATGATGACGTCCGCAACGATGTTCGCCGCGATGATATCATAGCCGCCGCCGAGCTGCTCCGCGAGCTGCTGATCGCGGCAGGCGTCGCCCAGATAGGCATTGAGCGCAAAGCCGTTTTTCTCCGCATTTTCCTTCGCAGTCTTGACCGCAATCGGGTCGATATCCGCTGCGGTGATATCCTCAGCGCCCAGCAGCTTTGCCGCGATGGACAGAATGCCGCTGCCGCAGCCCATGTCCAGCAGCTTCATGCCCGGCTTGACATACTTTTCCAGCTCGCACAGCACCAGCTGGGTGGTGTGATGTGCGCCCGTGCCGAAGCTCGCCGCCGGATCAATCTCCAAAATGATGCGGTCGGTATCCCCGTCGTAAGTCTCCCACGACGGCTTGATGACAAAGCGCTCACCGACCTCGAACGGCTTAAAATACTGCTTCCAGTTGTTCTCCCAATCCTCCTGCTTGAGCGAGGTGAAGCTGGTCTCACAGCGTCCGAATTCGCCCTTTTCGTCGCGGGCACGGATGTCGCGCAGTCCCGCCTGCACCTGCGCCAGCAGCTCCGCGCCGTGCAGGTCGGAGGTCACGTAAATCTTCACATTGGTCTCCGTGTTCTTCTTCTCTTTCGCAAGATCCTCGTCCACGTAGTCCCAATAGAGCTCGGTGCCCTCCAGAAATTCCTCAAAATCCTGCGCATCCTCAATGACAAAGCCGCGGATGCCCAGATCCATCAGCATACCGGTCACAACGTCGATGCCCGGCGTGGTGGTCCAGATGGTTACTTCAGTCCATTCCACAATGCATTCCTCCTGTTTTTGAAAAAGTGCGGACAGCGATCCGCCGTCCGCACCAGATAATTGAAATTACAGCACAATCAATCCGTATTTGGTTCGGAAATACGCCAGCCGTTCCGGATCAATCTCCCAGGTTCCGTCATAAATCGCAATGCCGTCAAACACGCGCAGTGCGGTTTCCATCAGCTCGGGGTCCTCTGCGGAAATGCAGACCGCCCGCGTCAGCATATACTGATACGCGGCGAGAAAATACACGTCCTCCTCGCTGTTGATCTCCAGCTTGACCGCGCCCGAATACTCATCCTCCATATCGAGGATGGTTTCTCCGAACTGCTCGGTCAGGTCAATCGGATCGCTGATGTCAATGGTCGCATCCACAAAGTGCGCCTGATCGCCGTCCGAGGCGAGGAAGTAATCCGGATCCTCCTCCGGCTCATCCTTTTCCTCGATCTCCGGCATGGCGCGGTGGAGCGCCTCCAGCTGCTCTGCGCGGTCGGTGACAAAAAACTCCAGATTAGGCAGCTCGTCGGCATATACCTCAATCGCCGTTGCATCCGTGCACAGTCCGATGGAAATATGTGCATACGGCGCAATTTCGGTCAGGGTTTCCACCAGCTCGCCTGCATTGTCTCCGCGCAGCAGCAGACCTGCCACGCCGATGCGTTGCAGCACGCCGAGTGCGCTGAGCACGGATACGTTATCCGACAGACAGCCCTCGTCGTCCGCGACCTTCAGCTCCGCAAAAATACAGATATCCGAAATATCCGTAATTGCGAGCACCGCAGCGCGCAGCACGCGGAACGTGCCCGCATTGCGCACATAGATAAAATCCGCGTCCGCACGCACGGCATCCCGCACCTGCGGCTTAAAGCTGTCAATCAGCAGATTCGGCGTCCATTCGTGTGCCTCCACATCCTCCTCAATCGAATCCCGCGCCTGTAGGATGATGCCGACCGAGCAGTCCAGTCTGCGCTTCGCCTCCGCCAATAACTCAAGGCTGTGCACGATGACTCCCGCGCATTGCCCGGGCTCAATCGCCTCCAGCTCGGATTGGTCATGCACACACAGCATGACCTCTCCCTGTTTTCCCGTACTTCGTAAAGGAACCGGTTCCATAATTCTTCCTTTCGCTATAATATTGAACAATCGGTCAACAGACTCTGAATATCGTTCCGTCTGCGCCTCTTACATGTGCTCCGGCGCTTCCACGCCCAGAATCTTCAGCACATTCTCAATGGTCTGACGTACCGCACGGCTGAGCACGATGCGTGCATCACGCACTGCCGGCTCTGCGTCCTTGATGCGGCACGCATTGTAGAAGCGGTGGAACTGTGCAGACAGTGCGACCGCATACTTATTCAGGCGGGACGGATCGCGAGCCACTGCCGCCTGTGCAATCTCCTCCGGCAGCTGGCTGACCGCCTTGATAAGCGCGTGCTCCTCGCCCTCGGTGAGCACGGTGAGGTCTGCGCTGTCCGGAATCGCCACGCCCTCTTCCGCCAGCTTGCGCAGCATACTGCAAATACGCGCATGTGCGTACTGGACATAATACAGCGGGTTTTCGCTGTCCTGACGGATCGCCAGATCCATGTCAAACTCCAGATGGGTGTCCGCCGCACGCGAGTTGAAGAAGAAGCGTGCCGCATCGACCGGCATCTCGTCCAGCAGATCGGACAGCGTCAGGGACTTGCCGGTACGCTTGGACATACGGACAACCTCGCCGTTCTGCATCATGCGGACGAGCTGCATCAGGATGATCTCCAGACGGTTGGAGCCGTCCAGACCGATGGCATCGAGTGCACTCTGTAAGCGCTTGACATGACCGTGGTGGTCTGCGCCCCAGATATTGATGACGCGGTCAAAGCCGCGCTCTGCGAACTTGTTTCTGTGGTATGCGATATCCGCTGCAAAGTAGGTGTAAAAACCGTTTGCACGCTGTAAAACGTCGTCCTTGTCGCAGCCGAAGTCGGTGGAGCGCAGCCATACCGCACCGTCCTGCTCGTAGACAACACCCGCCTTGCGCAGCAGCTCAACCGTGTCTGCAACAAAGCCGGTCTCATGCAGGGTAGACTCGTGGAACCATACGTCGTAATTGATCTTGTAGCGTCCCAGATCGCGCTGAATGCCTGCGATGTTCTGCTTCAGGCCGTAGGTGACGATGGTCTCGGTGCGCTCGGCGTCGTCCATATCGAGGAGGCTCTTGCCGTGCATTTCGTACAGCTGTGCCGCCAGCTCCTTGATGTCGCCGCCCTGATACCAGCTCTCGTCAAAGTCAACCGCATCCTCGCCGAAAATAATCTGGCGGTAGCGTCCCTCCACGCTCTTTGCGAACTTATCCACCTGGTTGCCCGCATCGTTGATGTAGAACTCACGGGTCACATCATGTCCCGCCCAGGAGAGCACCTCTGCCAGGCAGTCACCCAGTACGCCGCCGCGCGCGTTGCCCATGTGCATCGGGCCGGTCGGATTGGCGGATACGAACTCGATCATAATCTTTTCCGGCTTTTCCGCGGTCAGTCTGCCGTAGTTATCGCCCATCTCGGCAACCAGTGCAACTGCATCCGCATACCACTTCTGACCCAGAACAAAGTTCAAAAAGCCCGGGCCTGCAATGGAAATGCTCTCAAAATAGGTGCCGTCCAGCGAGATGTTTTCCACAATCGCCTCCGCGATTTTGCGCGGCGCCATGCGCAGCGGCTTTGCGCACTGCATGGCAAAGGACGAAGCGAAGTCACCGTTCTTGGTGTCCTTCGGAATGGATACGACGATTGCCGGCAGCTCTGCCTGCGGGAGTACGCCCGCCGCTGCTGCGCTCTGATATGCGGCGGTAATGACCTGCGCCGCCTGTGCTTTTGCGTTTTCAATCAAATTCATGAATGATACTGTTCCTTCCTATGTTAAATCGAGAAGACGGACGCGCCGCCGGGCGCATTGCAGTCCATTTCGCGGAGCGAAATACCGCTTCTATTCCCTCTTCTCTTTTCACTCTTCTCCGGTGCGCCGGCGGCGCACTTTATGACGGTCTGATCTCCATTTCGAAGCGGTTGGTGCCCGCAAGATTGGAGTCGATTTCGATGGTGTAGTCGATAAAAATCTCTCCGCCCTCTTCGCCGACCGTGTTGACCACGCGCGAGGTATGCGTGGAGATGGTCAGCGCGCCCACGCCGGTATGATACAGTCCCACATGACGCTTGTGCTCGTCAAACAGCATCTGCGACGGATGTGTGCCCACACGGGTCATCGTGATCTTGCGCCCCTCCAGCTTGAGCGTGGTGCGGGTGCCCTCCATTCCGGTCAGCTCGCTTTCCTCGTAGGAAATATAGTACTTTCCGGCGCGGTGATACAGGCGTCCTGCCGTGACCAGATCAATCTGATCCGGCTCACAGCCCGCAAAATCCTGTCGGCTGCGGATGGAGATAATCACGTCTTTTTTCAAATCGGTTTTCGTCTGCTGACTCAATCTCATACGCTCCTGTCTTTGCGAAAAATCCAAACTATTTAATCGTGGTAACGCTCCATTGCAAATGCAACGAGGCGGTCAATCAGCTCACTGTACGGAATGCCGCAGTGTGCGAACAGTTTTGGGTACATGCTGATGCTGGTAAAGCCCGGCAGGGTGTTGATCTCGTTGAACACGATCGCGCCGCTGCGGCGAGAGCAGAAAAAGTCCACGCGGGACAGACCCTTGCAGCCCAGTGTGCGGTAGACGGTGATTGCCGCCTCGCGGACGCGCTCCATCGCCTCGTCGCTGATGCGCGCCGGAATGTACAGTGCGGTGGAATTGTCCACATACTTCGCATCGTAGGAATAAAACTCCTGCTCCGGTGCGATTTCGCCGGCAATGGATGCCACCGGCTCCTCATTGCCCATGACGGCAACCTCGATCTCGCGGCCGTCGATAAACTCCTCTACCAGCACCTTTTCGTCGTACTGGAATGCGCTGCGCAGACCCTCAATCAGCGAAGCGGTATCCGTGACCTTAAATACGCCGACGGACGAGCCGGTCGAGCACGGCTTGACGAACAGCGGATAGCGTCCGACCTCCTGCTCTGCCTCCAGCGCAACCCGCTCCGGATTTTTATCGAACTCATGGCGCAGCGCCAGATAGTACGCCGCCTGACGCACATCGGTGCGCGAAATCAGCTGCTTAGTCAGGCTCTTGTCCATGCTGTTTGCAGATGCTGCAACGCCCGGACCGCAGTACGGAATGTGCGCCAGCTCCATCAGTCCCTGCATGGTGCCGTCCTCGCCGTTGATGCCGTGCAGCACCGGGAAAACACAGTCCGCATGGATGGTTTCCACGCCGCTTTCACGGATGACCAGCAGACCGTGAGTGGCACGGTCCGGCGAAATAATGGCCGGGCTCAGGCAGTCCGCCTGCTCCCACGCGCCGTTCTCGACCAGATCATACTGATCGGACTCAAAATAAAACCACCGGCCGTCACTGGTGATGCCGACGGGATAAATGTTATATTTCTCCTTGCTGCAGTTTCGGAGGATCGAAGCCGCAGACACACAGGATACATCGTGCTCGGTGGAAACGCCGCCGAACAGGACAATCAGGTTGATCTTGCTCATGAATGTGTCCCCTCTCATGCTTGCAGGCGGCCGTTCGCCGCCCACAGCCTAGTCATTTTCATTATACGGCATAACCCTGTAAAAAACAAAACAAACTTTTGGGAATTTATCCGCTTTTTTTCCACAAATCCGTCATGCGGAGTGCACATCCACCCCGCAGGCAATACACGCAAGCGCATCCTCCACGCTCTGCGCGCCCAGGCACACCGCTCCGGCGCGTTCGATCCGCTGCCCGACGGCATATACCGTGCTGTCCGCTCCACCGTGCGCGCACTGGGTGGAAAGCAGCACGCGCGTACCGCTTTTTGCGACCGCTTCGACCACGCTCACCAGTCCGGACGGTACGCCGCCCATGCCGTAGCCCCGGAGCACCACCGCATCCAGACCGCGGCAGGCAAGCAGCACCTCCGGCGCAAAGCCGGGTGCCATATCCAGCACCGCTGTGCGGATGTTTTTCGGCAGATGAAGCGCCATGCTTCCCTCCGGCGGACGGTGCGCAATGGTGAACGTTTCCCCGTCCCAGCTTCCGTCCGGAACGCCGCTCACCGCAGCAAAAGCGTTCGGTCGAGAGGAGTGAATCTTGACCGCATCGCAGCCGCGCAGGAGCAGTCCGCCGCACAGCACCGCCGCGCCGCGGTAATCCGAGCACGCCGCCGCGAGCGCACCGCACAGATTGTCCTCCGCATCCGAGTCCGGCACGCCGAGCGGGTGCATCGAACCGGTCACGATCACCGGCTTGTCAAACGCCTCCAGTGCGCGGTATAATACCGCCGCGGTGTACGCCATCGTATCCGTGCCGTGCGTGACGACAAAGCCGTCATACCGGCTGCGGTTATTCCAGATCTCGCGCACGATTTCCGCGCGCTGCTCCGTGGTCACATCCGTGGAATCCACGCACATCAGATCGCGCACCGTGACCTCACAGCAGCGCAGCCGCTCCGGCACGGCATTCAGCAGCGTCTGCCCGTCCAGCACCGGCTCATAGCCGTGCGGCGTCTGCCGGCAGGCAATTGTGCCGCCGGTTGCGATCAGATAAATCCGTTTCATTGCCTACTCCTTTTATAACGAAAAGTATTTTTCTGCAAAAAGAAAACTGAGCGGATACCTTCGCGGAACCCCTCAGCATTTTTAGTATAGCATATTCTCTTCCAAACCGCAATAGGAGTTGCAAAATATTTTAATTTTATTTACACTTCCGCGTTTTCAGCTCAAAAAAATGCAAATTTTTTCATTATTTCTCTTGACAAATCCGGCATCCCGTACTATACTGTAACCAAGCTAAAGATCCTCTTTAGCAGACATCCATCTCAACCACCGGATGAACGGCTCAACGGATTCGAGGTGTCTCCCTCATCCATCGGCTTTCACCCACCGCACAGAGGAGGATGACGCATATGCCAAGAATTGTTCGACTGAGGAATATCTAATCAGAAAGGATTGAGTCCAATGGGCAGTTCAATGCAGCGGCAGTAGCTTCCAACCAATGCCGCACTGGCACACACAATCACCCACGTAACCGTGAGAAGAAAGGAAGTGAGTCCACTGGTTACAGAGCAGTCGCAGAGTCACGGGACTCACGGCGCAGCGGAATTTTAAGACCGCCGGGAAATATCCCATGGTTGACATTCACCCGAAACCGATTTTGAAACGGCTCTAACCGCAGTCTATTTCTTCTGTGAACCGAAACCGTTTCCTGTCCCCCCTTTCGGATGACCGCATCAAATACACGTTCCGGCAATGAATATAGATTTGAATGATATAGATTGAATCTTTTTGATTCCCTCGCAGTAAGCGAAACCCCTTAGATATCAGAATCCGATCCATATGAAGTGTTTGCTCATCAGTTTTAACTTGCCGACTGGTTAGAGCCCGCACACCGAAACAGTAATCTCCCGCCGGAGTCCCGTCTTCTCTGTCAGACCACAATCGAATGCTTCAGCTTCGCAGTGTGCGGAGCTTTTTCTTTGCCCGCTTTTGTGCGGGTATTTTTATTTTCCCCGCGATTTGTTATTTTTTTACGAATTCTTTGCCGAACGCGGTGTTTTCTGCGCGTTTTTCTGGTATACTGAAATCAGGCTATATAATAACGTATCATCACAACCGTTATGGAGTGTTTTATTATGACAGACATTCAAAATCAAATTCTCGCGCTGACCGGTCAGCCGACCGCACCGGAGGCGATTTACGAAGCGCTGCTCGCAGAGGGCATTGAGCTCGACCGCAAGGCGCTCGCAGACGAGCTGGAAACACTGGTCGCTGACGCACGTCTGATGCGCAGCAAGAAAAACCGCTACGGACATCCCGCCTGCTTCGGCTACAGCGCAGGCACCTTCTGTGCAACCGGACGCAGCTTTGCCTTCGTTCGTCCGGACGATCTGCCGGAGGATATTTTTATTCCGCCGCACATGGGCGGCAATGCATGGCACGGCGACCGCGTGCTGGTACATCTGGATCCCAATCCGCGCGATTCCGGCAAGCCGGAGGGCAAGGTCGTGCGCATTCTCGCCCGCTCCAAGGACGAGCTGTACGGTGCACTGTACCAGAGCCACGCAGCCATTGTATTCCGCGCGGATTCCGACAAGTATCCGGAAATCTCCATCCCGAAAAAGCATTTGGACGGTGCGCATCCGGGCGACCGGGTTGCCGTGCGCGTGCTGTTCTGGGGCGACAAAAAATACCTGCCGCAGGGCACTGTGACAAAAATCTTCGGCTCCGCACTGACCATCGAGGCGGTTTCCGAATCCATCCTGCACCAGAACGGCATTGACCCCGCATTTCCGGACGAGGCTCTGCGTCAGGCGGATACCTATCCCCCGTTTTTGCAGGAAAAGGATTTTGCCGGGCGCATCGACCTGCGTGAGCTTCAGCTGTTCACCGTCGACGGCGATACCTCCAAGGACTTCGATGACGCGGTTTCGCTCACCACGCTGCCCAACGGGCATTATCAGCTGGGTGTGCACATTGCGGACGTTTCGCATTATGTCCAGCCCAACACCCCGCTCGACCGCGAGGCGTTCAAGCGCGGCACCTCGGTTTATTACGCCGACAAGGTCGTGCCGATGCTGCCCTTCCAGCTGTCCAACGGCATCTGCTCGCTCAATCCGGGCGTCAACCGCCTTGCGTTCTCCGTATTCCTTGAGCTGGGCGAGGACGGAACCGTGTTCAGTACGGATTTTCACAAAACCGTCATCCGCTCCTGCGCCCGCCTGACCTACAACGAGGTCAATCTTGTATTCTCCGGAGACGAGCAGGCACGCACCGCCCGCCGCGATCTGACCGCAACTCTGGACAGCATGAACCGGCTCGCGCACATTCTGCGCGTTGCCCGTATGCGCCGCGGCGCACTGGATCTGGAAATTCCGGAATCCGTCATCTGCTGCGACCGCTACGGCAAGGTCACAGATGTACAGCGCCGCGACCGCGGAGATGCCGAAAAGATGATTGAGGAATTTATGCTTGCCGCCAATGAAGCGGTGGCAGAGTTCATGTTCCATGCGCAGTATCCGACCGTCTACCGCATTCACGAGCAGCCGGATCCCGCCAAGCTGGAGATCTTTGCGCGCGCCGCCGGACGGTTCGGCTACCGGCTCAAGCGCAATCAGCTTGTCAAGTCCACCCGTGCCATGCAGATGGTGCTGGATGAGGCGGCGGACAAGCCGGAGCAGCGTTCGCTCCCGACCATGCTGCTGCGCTCGCTCGCGCGGGCGCGCTATTCGCCGGACTGTGTGGGACACTACGGATTGGCGTCGAAGTTTTATCTGCACTTCACCTCTCCGATCCGCCGCTATCCCGACCTGATGGTGCATCGGATGCTGGAAAAGCTGCTGACCGGACAGCCTTCCGATGCGAACGACGAGGCACTCTGTGAAACTGCGGCGCGCCAGTCCTCCGAGCGCGAAATCGCGGCGGATACCGCGGAGCGCGACATCGAAAAGCTGTATTTTGCGGAATATATGTCGCAGTATGTCGGTCATACATTTGACGCGATGGTGTCCGGCGTGACCAACTTCGGTATCTTTGTACAGCTGCCCAACCTGATCGAGGGCATGATCCGTCTGGACACGCTCGGCGGCGATGAATACGACTTTGACGAGGACTTCATGACACTGCGCGGCAGACATACCGGACAGGCATTTTATATCGGTCTGAACGTGAATGTCACGCTGGTACATGCATCCGGCACGACCGGTCAGATCGACTTCATCCTGACCCCGCCGGAGGACGCAGCGGGCTGATCTCAGGCATAAAGTAAGGACTGATGACATCATCGTTCATCAGTCCTTTTTATTTTCTCAAAATGCAAACGGCATCACAGCCCCGATCACCGGCACTGCTGCAATGCTCAGCGCCAGCACGCACGCCAGCTGCTTTGGCGAGCGGTAAAACACCGCGCACAGGGCTGCCGCCATGACCAGCTCCGCCGGATGATGAACGGAAACATATCCCCAGCCTGCGGACACTGCAAGCTCCAGCATCAGACCAACCGGTAGCGCAGGCAGAACCCACGCCAGCTTCTCATGATGCCTGCCCAGCCAGACAATCACCGCGCAGGCAGGGGAGGTCAGCGCCAGCACGCCCCAAAACAGGAAATACCGCATCGGGAAAAAGCCGAACAGGTGCATGGAATACACATAATATGCGATCAGCATTCCGGCAAAAAACGCAAACACCCGCGCTGCCGCACGCCGCGGAGTACGGCAGAACGCCGCGAGCAGCACCGCAAGGAACACCCAGATGCCGAGCCGCGTAAACAGGTCAGCAAACCAGTGCAGCACCTCATTGATAAGACTGCCGTTTGACGGCACGGTGTCCAGATATTTGGCAAGTGCACCGAGCACGATGCCGAGCAGTGCAGCACCGGAAATCTCCGCAGCGGCACGTCTCCATCCGTTTTTCACAGCCTCCCCTCCTCAAAACAAACTGAGCTGCTCGCTCTGTTCGGGAAACGCTTTCAGATAGGCAAACAGGTCGGACACATCGGAAACCATGCGGTATTTGTCACACAGATGGTAAAATAGCTTCATCAGCCGCTCATTGTGCGGACTTCTGACCTCATAACGGTTTCCATACGTCTGGATGTACTGTTCCTTCAGACCGGGGAACAGCTCATCCAGCTTTTTGTAAAAATACTCCCGGCTGCCCTCGCGCAGGGTCAGCCCCATGCCGAAGCTGATCACTCCGTACACGCCTGCATCGGCACACGCATCCAAAATGCCGCGGATGTTCTCCTCCGTGTCGTTCAAAAACGGCAGAATCGGACACAGCCACACCACAGTCGGAATGCCGTGCCGCCGCAGGATGTGCAGCACCTCCAGCCGCTCGCGCGTCGTGCTCACGTTTGGCTCGATTTTTGCGCACAGCTTCTCGTCCATGGTCGTAATCGTCATCTGCACCACGCATTTGCTCTGCCGGTTGATCTCCTCCAGCAGGTCGAGATCGCGCAGAATACGCGCAGATTTGGTATGTACCGCTACGCCGAAGCCGTACCGCCGGATGATCTCCAGACAGCGGCG
>JAEDEU010000147.1 GCA_016293155.1 Clostridiaceae bacterium
ACCAGACGGAAGAGGAGCTCGCAGCGGACGCTCCGGCAGAAAACGAACAGGCGGAGGCTGCGGCATCGGAAGAGATGGAAAACGGCGAAATTGCCGATATTGATTTTGATGCGTATGATGAATACGAAGACGAAAATGAGGACGAAGAGGATGAGCCGATGCGCCTGCGAGATCGGAGAATCCTGCGGATGCGTGCACCGATTTTTTACGGTGTTGTAATCGGCATTGCGGTCGGCATGATGCTGACAGCGCATCCGTTCTTTTACAATGATCGCCTGACGACCGAGATTGTCGGCGGCTGCATCGGCTATCTGGTCGGCAAGCGCTGCTGCGGTTTCCCGATTTTCAAATCTATGAAGGATTGCGAAGCAGATCTGGAGGAGCAGAAGATACTGGAGCGCAAGGAGCGCCGTGCAGCACGTGAGGCGGCAAAGGAACAGAACAGCTCCAACGAGGAATAACACAGAGAGGCGGGGAAATCCGCCTCTTTTTGTGCTTTTGGAAAGATAAGGTTGAGCATTGGACAAACTTCTGGTATAATAACAGGCAATGAAACAGTTTGTTTGATCAAACGGAAAGGTATGATACAAATGCTGACTGCTGCAAAAAAAGAGTTTATTGAATTTATGATGAGTGCCGAGGTTCTGCGCTTCGGAAATTTCGTCACCAAGAGCGGACGCAATACGCCGTATTTTGTCAACACCGGCAACTATAAGACCGGTTTGCAGAACTCCAAGCTGGGTGAGTTCTATGCCGCTATGGTAAAGGAGACCATCGGCGAGGATTTTGACGCCATGTTCGGTCCGGCGTACAAGGGCATTCCGCTGGCAACCTCGGTAGCCGGTGCAATGGCGAGAAACTACGGAATTGACAAGCCGTTCTTTTTCAACCGCAAGGAAGCAAAGGATCACGGCGAGGGCGGCTCGATCGTCGGCTATAAGCCCAAGGACGGCGACCGCATTATCATCATTGAGGACGTTATCACCGCGGGTACTGCAATCCGTGAGACCATGCCGGTGCTGTACGGCTGTGCGGATGTCAAGGTAACCGATATGTTCATTTCGGTCAACCGCTCCGAGGTCGGACAGACTCCGGGCAAGACCGCCGTCATGGAGGTTGGTGAGGAATTCGGTATCCGTGTACACTCTCTGATTACGGTTACGGACATCTATGAGTACCTCAAGGAGCAGGGCACCTATGGCGATATCCTGCCGCTGATGGAAGAATATATGGAAAAATACTGCGTACTGTAACGCGCATCCGCAGATACAGACAGACCGCCGGACGGAAGGAAATTCGTCTGGCGGTTTTTCGTTTGTGCATACAAATCATAGAAGATGAGAATCCGGAGAAATTTCAAGGCATTTCTCATAAAAATACAAATGTTTTCGAGAAAAGGACAATAAAAGACTGGACAAAATCGTGTTTATGTATCATAATAGTGCTTGTGAATAAGAAACGTGGTCGTTTCCGCGAGAAAAACCCTGTTAAGGAGACATTTTTATGAAATATATTATTGTACTGGGCGACGGCATGGCAGATGAGCCGCTGGAAGCGCTCGGAGGAAAAACCCCGCTGATGTGCGCAAAGACGCCGGTGATGGATATGCTGGCAGAAAAGTCTGACATCGGTCTGGCATATACCATTCCGGAGGGCATGAAGCCGGGCAGCGATGTGGCAAACCTCGCAGTGCTGGGCTATTATCCGGCAGAGTATTACAGCGGACGTTCTCCGCTGGAGGCGCTGAGCATCGGTGTGGATCTCAAGCCGACCGATATTGCGATGCGCACCAATCTGGTCACGATTTCGGATGAGCCGGATATCCCGTTTGAGGAGCGCACGATTCTGGACCACAGCTCCGGAGAAATCAGCACGGAGGAGGCCGCACAGCTGATCGACGCGGTGAAGGAAGCATTTGAAACGGATACTCATCATTTTTATGTGGGTACGAGCTACCGCCATCTGCTGATCTGGGAAAAGGGCGAGATTCTGGAGCTGGATCAGCCGCATGATGTGCTGGGCTCCAAGGTCGGCCCGCATATGCCGAGCGATCCGATCCTGCATGATATGATGAAGCGCAGCTTTGATATTTTGGATCATCACCCGATCAACCTCGCCCGCGCGGCAGAGGGCAAGAACAAGGCAAACTGCCTGTGGTTCTGGGGTGCAGGCACCAAGCCGGCGCTGACCTCGTTCTATGAAAAGACCGGCAAGAAGGGCACGATGATCTCTGCTGTTGACCTGCTCAAGGGCATTGCGGTCGGTGCAAAGATGGATGTCGTTGAGGTCGAGGGCGCAAATGCACAGCTGGAGACCAACTACGAGGGCAAGGCAATGGCAGCTGTCAACGCACTGAAGAACGGTGCTGATTTTGCATACATCCATGTCGAGGCACCGGATGAGATGGGACATCAGGGCAGCATCGAGAAAAAGATCAAGTCGATTGAATATATCGACAGCCGCGTTGTCAAGGTACTGATGCACGAGATGGAAAAGGTCGGAGAGCCGTACCGCCTGCTGATTATGCCGGATCATCCGACACCGATCCGCTGCCGCACGCATACCGCATCTCCGGTTCCGTTTATGCTGTATGACCGCTTCCACGAGCAGTGCAACAAGGGCGCAACCTACGATGAGGCGTATGCAGCCAAGACCGGACTGGTCGTCAAGGAAGGCTGGCATACCATTGACCTTCTGTTTGGCACGCAGGAAAAATAAATAACAAGGCAATGAAAACAGCCTCCGCCGGATATCCGGTGGAGGCTTTGCTTATGTACGATCAATCAGCGTACTTACGATTTCCGTTTTTTATTCTTTTTCCAGATGCGGTACAATCCATGCAGGGCGAGGTCCGGATAACGATAGGTCTGTGTGCGCAGATGCGGCGCAAGCAGTTCACTGTAAGCTCCGGTAAGTGCCACCGTTATATCGCCGCCGAGTGCTTCGGAGAATCGCTGAATCATGCCGTCAATCATGCAGGCATGTCCGAACAGCACACCGGAGCGCATGGAATCGGTCGTATTGCAGCCCATCACGCCGTGCTCCGGAGCTTCCGGACGGATGGACGGCAGCTGTGCCGCGTGCGTGCGCAGAGCAGCAAGTCCGATGAGCAGACCGGGAGCGATGGCAGAGCCGACCATTGTACCGGAGGAATTCAGCGCAGTGAAGGTTGTCGCGGTGTCCGCTGCTACAATCAAACAGGGCATTGGCAGGGTTGCCGCCGCCTCTACCGCCAGACAGACCAGATCACTGCCCAGCTGGCGCGGATTTTCAATTTTGATATTCAGTCCGGTGCGCACGCCGGAGGAAATATTCATCGGCTCATGTCCCGAAATGCGGCGGAGCGCCTCGGTGAGCACGGAGGTGATAGACGGAACAACCGAGCACAGTACGGCCCCTTCGATCGGTTCCTCGGACACATGGTACAGGGTCAGCATACTCAGCAGATCGCAGGCATACTGATCCGCCGTGCGGAAGGGAGCCGTCGCAATGTGCGCGCAGAACCGCAGACCGCTTTCCGTAAAGCCGCCCAGCGCAATATAAGTGTTTTCTGCATTGACTGCCAGTACCATAGTATCTCCTCCTGTCGATATAACGATATTATACCTGTTCTGCGGAGGGGATGCAAGTC
>JAEDEU010000021.1 GCA_016293155.1 Clostridiaceae bacterium
TCCCCATTATATACTAGGATTAGTATAATTACAAGCAAAAAATAAAAAAACCGTTATGGTTGAAAACGAAAAGACACCGCTTGGAAAAGAAAAAAACACAGATACGTTAAGTACCTGTGTTAATTGGAGGTGCCACCCAGAATCGAACTGGGGATCAAGGAGTTGCAGTCCACTGCCTTACCGCTTGGCTATGGCACCATATGGAGCGGATGACGAGGCTCGAACTCGCTACCTCCACCTTGGCAAGGTGGCGCTCTACCAGATGAGCTACATCCGCATATTTGGTGCCTCCGGGCGGAATCGAACCACCGACACGGGGATTTTCAGTCCCCTGCTCTACCAACTGAGCTACAGAGGCATACACCCGAAGAACGTTTTATATTCTATCACAACTTTTTCAGTCTGTCAAGAATTATTTTCCGTTTTTCTAAGTGATTTTTGCACCGTTCTCACACCCGAAGGTGTAAGAACGATACAGTCGTTGGCGACCCAGAACGGGCTCGAACCGTCGACCTCTAGCGTGACAGGCTAGCGTTCTAACCAACTGAACTACTGGGCCATTGGTGGAAGTTACAGGGCTCGAACCTGTGACCCTCTGCTTGTAAGGCAGATGCTCTCCCAGCTGAGCTAAACTTCCGTGTCTCTCAACGACATGTGCTATTATATACATAGTTCACGCATTTGTCAACACTTTTTCGAAAGTTTTTTTATTTTTTCTTTTCCCGTTTCAAAATTGCGTTTTTTCGAAAAGATAGTGTACAATAAGAATGCAAGGAGGTCCTGTTATGAACTCATCCGTTTCTCCCGCACTTCCCGGGATTGTTTACCACTACTGCTCTGTAGAGACTTTTTATAATATCATCCTGCATCACACGCTCCGCCTTTCCGACATCGAAAAGAGCAATGATTTCATGGAAAAGAAGTGGGCAATCAGCCAGTGCCTGCATCACATCGAGAATCACATCGAACAGCCGCAGTTCACCGGCGACCGCCGCAAAAGCCGTGAGCTGCTGGAGCAGCTGAACATTCAGTTCAAGCAGTTTAACACGATGATTCTCGCCTGCTGCTTTTCCAGTGTGCGCGATCTGCTCAGCCAATGGCGCGGTTATGGGGACAACGGCAGCGGTGTATGCATCGGGTTTGATGCCAGACGGACCTTTCAGCATGCGTTTCAGCGTGCCAGTCAGTATTTCCGTTTTTCTTCCACGGAACGCCAGCTCCCCACCCAGCTGTTGTTCCACAACGTAAAATACACCACGGATGAAATCGAAAACAGTGTTCTGACCTTGTTTCATTCCTATCTGACCATGCCGGATCAACATGCATCGCTCAGCGATACTGCACTCGATTTGGTCAAGCTGATCTATCCGGCTCTCCCATTTTTCAAAATGCGCTCGTTCTGTGAGGAACGCGAGTGGCGCTGTGTCTATTATCCGAATCTTCCCGCTCCGCCCTATTCCTTCGAGCATTTTACTGAGACGCGCTTTGAAAACATTCTGAGCAGTCAGCGCAGGCGGCGTGCTGTCGATCACTTTGATCTATTGGAGCTGAACTATCGTCTGCGCGAAAGCAATCTCGTTCCCTATCGCGATCTGGATTTCAGCACACTTCCCGATCCGTTCATCAAAAACATCACCATCGGCCCCAAATGTCCGCTCGACCGTGAAACCGTCAAGCTGTTCCTTGCCCTAAACGGCATTGCGGTTCCGCTGGACGAGATCTACAAATCCGAGGCCTCTTATCGTTAAAGGAAAATTATGAAAAACTACAAGCTCACCATCGCCTATGACGGCAGCCGCTACAACGGCTGGCAGCGTCAGGGCAACACCTCCAATACCATTCAGCAGAAACTGGAAGATGTACTGTCCCGCATGGCGGGTCACGCCATCGAAATCCACGGCGCAGGGCGGACGGATGCCGGTGTCCATGCCGCCGCACAGACCGCTCATTTCAAGGCGCAGCTGCCCCTCACCCCTCAGGAGATTCAGAATTATCTCAATCAATACCTGCCATCGGATATCGCCATAACCGCCTGCGAAATCGTTCCGGAGCGGTTTCACGCGCGTTTAAACGCCATCGGCAAGCATTATCGCTACCGCATTCAAAACAGTACTGTTCCCAATGTGTTTGAACGGAAATATATGGTGCAGGACGCTGCCGCGCTAGATCTGAATGCAATGCACCGTGCAGCGGAGTTTCTGTGCGGCACACATGATTTCCGCGCATTCAGCTCAGTCAACCGCCGATTTAAAAAATCCACCGTCCGCACACTGACCCGCATTGAGATCGAGCGCATCGGCGCAGAGATACGAATGGACTTTTACGGGGATGGATTTTTGTATAATATGGTTCGGATTCTCGCCGGAACACTGCTTGCAGTCGGCAAGGGTGAGATATCCCCGACGGATATCCCGGTGATTTTGGACAGCCTCGACCGCCAGTATGCCGGCATCACTATGCCGCCCGCGGGTCTGACTCTGATGGAAGTTTTTTATGATACGCCGCACAATCAAGAATAATTCACAGTTTTCCGTCAAAATTGCGCAATTGTTACAGCATTTCTTTACATTGACAACGCTCCGGCAGAATTTTATAATACAGATTAGCATTACAGAAAGGAGCAGACTGATATGAAGGATCGCGAAAGACTGACCTGCTGGATTCACCATTCCATGGCAGTCACCGGCGGATATCTCGGCGTATACGCCCTGCTGACGCGCGCTGATCTGTTCGGCAACGCACAGACCTGCAATCTGATTTATATTATTACCGGCTTATTCGGGCACGATTTTACAGGTGTTTTTCTGCGTATCGTCGGCGCATGCATCTTTTTCGCCGGTATCGCCCTGACGGTCGTGCTGTCCAAAAAGACAAGCTGCAATCTGCAATATTTTTCCTTCACGGTCAACTGCATCACTGTGCTGGCGCTGGGATTCCTGCCCTCCGATATCAACCAGGTGATCGGTCTGTATCCGTTCTTCTTTGCGACTGCGGTACAGTGGAACTCCTTCCCCGGCGCATACGGCTTTGCCAGCTCGACAATCTTTTCAACCAACAATCTACGTCAGGTTGCCAATGCCGCAACCGAATACTGGATTACACACGAGGAACGCCAGAAGCAGAAGGCAATTTTCTTTGCCGGCACAATTGTCTGCTATCATGCAGGTGTTGCCTTCTCAGTGCTTGCGTATCGGTGGTTCGGGATTCCTTCCGTCTGGCTGTGCTATGTTCCGCTGCTGATTTCCGCGGTACTCCTGACAATGGATCGCCGTTTGATCCGCAGCCCGCAGCCTGTGGTCTGTAAATAAAAAAAATAACAGCGAGGTACGGTCATCTTCCGTCCTCGCTGTTTTTTTCTGATCGGGAACTTACTTGATGTTCAGCTCAGCCTTCAGCTGTGCCATCATCTCAGCAAATTCCTCATCGGATACGTAAACCGGCTCCGGATTGCCGATTGCAAAGCCGCCGCCGAACTCGAAGCCGCCCTCGTACTTCGGAACAATGTGGAAGTGCAGGTGCGGCAGCTTGTCGCCGAAAGCTGCCAGATTGATCTTGGTGCAGCCCCACAGCTTCTTGATTGCCTTAGAAGCGTCTGCCAGGTCTGCCATGTAATCGCAGCGCTCGTCCACCGTCAGGTCGAACAGCTCGGACTTATGGTCCGGAACTGCCAGTACACAGCGGCCCTTATGCGCCTGATCCTTGAACAGATACAGAACGCCGTATCTCATCTTACCAACCTCGACCATCAGCGCCTTGCGGCCCTCATGCTCCGGATCACAATAAAAACAACTTGCCATGATTCTCTCTCCTTACAGCTAGAATATATCTTGATTATACACCAGAAAAAGCTGGTTTTCCACCCTTTTTATGGGAATGTAACATAAAAGTTTGTATCCCAGGACGGCACATACGGATGATGCAGCATGGAGATGCGCGCCTCCGGTGCGATGGAATGAATCAGCTGCGGCAGATCATAGAGATCCTCACTGCGGTGATAGCCCGCAATATTCATCCGCGGACGATATGTTCGGATGGTCTGTGCCGCGCCGAGCAGCGCGCGCCGTTCCGCGCCCTCCACATCAATTTTGAGCAGGGAGCACGGCGCGCCGTTCAGTACATGATCCACGGATTCCACTGGGACGGTCACCGTGCGCAGTTCATGAGAAACCGCATTCATGACCGGAGTGAGCACGGAATTACGCCCCGCCTTTCCGGCAAAGGTCATCTCTCCCGGCGCATCCCAAACGCCTGCCTGCACCACGTGCACGCGCTCCAGCCCGGCGCTCTCGATATATTTGCACAGCTTTTTGCAGTTCTTCCGATCCGGCTCAAACGCGGTGATTGTCCGATAGCACCCGCCGGTCTGTTCCAGCAGCTCGCGGATGGTATCACCGTTATAGGCACCGAGATCGACAAAATCCTCGCATTCCGTCGGCTTCAGATACCGGTCAAATGCGGTCTGCTTGCTGTCCTCATAGCCGTACAGCCATTTGAGCTGTCCGGTCAGCTTGAACCGCACGGTCGCCTCAAACACCTCGCGGGAGCGGTCATCTGCCATCAGCTCGTAGGCGGCGCGCAGCTCTGCCTCATGCGCACGGGCAAACTCCGGTGTGAACAGTTCTCCGCCCGCGACCGGCACATCGGGCGCTACCACGGTGTATTGTGCGTCCAGCGCGGCGAACCGCTCCAGCAGCTCCGGGCGCTGCGATGCAAAGGCGATCACAATCACAAAGTCCTCATACTGCTCTTGCAGCTCGGACAGCTTCTTGACGCGGTAGCCCGCAAAGCTGTGCCCGCGCACAAACTCATCGCTGGCAAAGATCTCGTCGATATGAATTCCGAATGCTTCACAGGCATTTAAAATTTTTTGTGCGCCGTCGCCCATGCCGTACATGACAATCGGGCGTGTCTCCTGCCGCAGAGCGTCCCAGACCGATATCATTCCCATGTCTTCCAGATTTCCGGGCAGAAGCCTACGGTTGCCTGCTTGCCGTTGCGGACAATCGGCGTTTTGAGCAGTTTTGGATTTTCCATCAGCTTTTCCTCAATCGCCTCATCCGATGCCAGATATGGCAGCATCGCCGCCTCCTTGTCCTTGGACTTCGGATCAATCATCGCCTGAAGCCCTACCGCACGCTTGACCGACTGGAACTCCCCCTTGCTCAGTCCATAGCGCAGCAGATCCACCTGCTGATAGGATACGCGGCGCTCTTTAAAATAGCGCTCTGCCTTTTTGGTATCAAAGCACTTGCTTTTGCCGAAAATTTGAATATTCACCCGTTTTCCTCCTGTCAAAAAACGCTTTCTTCTAGTCAAAAAACTATCTTTTCCAAAGTATACCGCGTTTCAATCGCTTCGTCAATATGATAGATTTTTCTCACTTTTCACCCGTTTTTTTGATGTCCGTTCGTCGCAATTTTCGTATTTTTGTAATAATACCAAATGATTCCCATTTTATGCCGGTAATATCTGTAAATGTGCCTATTGTTTTTCTCCCGTTCCGGAGATATACTATAGCTGTAATCAAGAGAGAGCGAAAGCGATCAAAAGCGTAAATTCCTTTCTCTTTGTGAACAAGCTTGCTTCAGCACAGTTCCTATCCCATCTGTGCTACTCATATATCTCTCTTCTTATTGAGACACGCCGATTTTCCTACCATTCGGCGTGTCTTTTTCTCTGCATATTTTCTGAGAAAACCTGTTTTTCGCACAAATTCGCATTGTGTTTCGGCACAAAAAATGTTATGATAAAAAAGTATGTATGACTGACAGAAACGTACCGTTTTTCCGTTTATCTGTCAAGAATTTCGGAGGTCCCATTTTGTCTGCTTATCAGAATGAAATTAAAAAACGCCGGACGTTTGCGATTATCTCGCATCCGGATGCCGGTAAAACTACCATTACAGAGAAATTCCTGCTGTACGGCGGAGCGATCCAGCTCGCCGGCACGGTCAAGGGCAAGAAAAATACACGCCATGCGGTTTCCGACTGGATGGAAATCGAGAAGCAGCGCGGCATCTCGGTCACCTCTTCCGTACTCCAGTTTGAATATGACGGCTTCTGCGTCAACATTCTGGACACGCCGGGCCATCAGGACTTTTCCGAGGATACCTACCGCACGCTGATGGCGGCTGACTCCGCCGTCATGGTCATCGACGCATCCAAGGGTGTCGAGCCGCAGACCAGAAAGCTGTTCAAGGTCTGCGCAATGCGCCATATCCCGATCTTTACCTTCATCAATAAGATGGATCTGGAGGCGCGCGATCCGTATGACCTGCTGGAGGAGCTGGAAAAGGAGCTGGGCATTGACACCTGCGCGGTCAACTGGCCGATCGGCTGCGGCAAGGAATTCAAGGGCGTTTACGACCTGCAAAAAAACCATGTCATGGCATTTGACGCAACCAGCGTTAGCGGTACCCGCGAGGCAAAGTCCACCATCTACGAGGTAGACGATCCAAATCTGGAAACGCTGGTCGGTCCGCGCCTGTGGGAAACCCTTCAGGAGGATATCGAGCTGCTGAGCGGTGCCGGAGAGGATTTTGATCTGGACCGTGTACGCGCCGGCGATCTGTCTCCGGTATTCTTCGGTTCCGCACTGACCAACTTCGGCGTCGAGCCGTTCCTACAGTACTTTTTGGATATGACGCCGCCGCCGCTGGCACGTACCTCCGGCGGCGAGGAGGTCGATCCGTTTGACGACCGCTTCTCTGCGTTTGTATTCAAAATTCAGGCGAACATGAACAAGGCGCACCGCGACCGCATCGCATTTATGCGCATCTGCTCGGGCAAATTCGAGAAGGGCATGGACGTATTCCATGTACAGGGCAACAAAAAGATCCAGCTCGCACAGCCGCAGCAGATCATGGCGCAGGATCGCTCCATTGTAGACGAGGCATATGCCGGCGATATTATCGGCGTATTCGATCCGGGCATTTTCTCCATCGGTGACACACTGTGCACCCCGGGCTTCGGCATCAAGTTCTCCGGCATCCCGACCTTTGCGCCCGAGGTATTCTGCCGCGTGCGCCAGCGCGATACCATGAAGCGCAAGCAATTCGCCAAGGGTATGGCTCAGATCGCACAGGAAGGCGCAATTCAGATCTTCAAGGAGCCGTACAGCGGTCTGGAGGAGGTCATTGTCGGCGTAGTCGGCACCCTTCAGCTGGACGTACTGGAATACCGCCTGAAGAACGAATACAAGGTTGACATCATCATGGAAAGCCTGCCGTATGCCTACCTGCGCTGGATTGAAAACGAAGAATTCGATCCGGATGCACTCAAAATTTCGTCCGACAGCAAGCTGGTTCAGGATTACCGTGACCGCTATCTGCTGCTGTTCACCAGCCTGTGGAATATCAACTGGGCAACCGATAAAAACGAATGGCTGCGTCTGTCCGAATTCGGTGCAGCGCCCGATGACGACTGATCGGCTGTCCTCATGCAAACACCAACCGCTTCCGTTTCAAACTCGGAAGCGGTTTTATCACATATTTTTAGATGGAAAGGAGCAGTCATGAACGAAAACAAAGACTATCTCGGCACAGAACGCATCAGCAAACTGTTTGTCCGGATGGTGATTCCGTCCGTCGTCGCACAGCTGATCAGCCTGATCTATAACATTGTTGACCGTATTTATATCGGACACATTCCGGGTTCCGGCAGCTTAGCGCTGACCGGAGTGGGAATTTGTATGCCGCTGGTCATCATCATTTCCGCCTTTGCTTCGTTGGTGGGCATCGGCGGTGCCCCGCTTGCCTCCATCCACCTTGGACGCAAGGACACGCAGACCGCCGAAACAATTCTTGGAAACTGCACGGTTGTACTGCTCGGACTCAGTGTCGTCCTCACCGCAGTCTTTCAGTTCTTTGCAGCTGATCTGCTGATGCTGTTCGGTGCAAGCAAAAACACGCTGCCCTTTGCGCTGGAGTATATGCGCACCTACGTCTGGGGCACCATTTTCGTCCAGTTTGCTCTGGCGCTGAATAATTTCATCACCGCACAGGGCTTTACCCGAATCAGTATGATTACCGTGCTGACCGGCGCCGTATGCAACATCATTCTCGACCCGATCTTTATTTTCTCCATGAATATGGGCGTGCGCGGTGCGGCACTGGCAACCGTCATTTCTCAGGCACTTTCCGCAGTTTTCGTGCTGCTCTTCCTCTCCGGAAGAAAAACCGGGATACGCCTGAAAAGACACTGCATGAAGCCGGATATCAAACTGATTCTTCGCTTTTTATCTCTGGGACTTTCTCCCTTTGTGATGCAGAGCACGGAATGTATCCTTTCCATCTGCTTCAACAACTCACTTCTCAAGTACGGAGGCGATATTGCAGTGGGAGCGATGTCGGTTTTCGCCACCATTATGCAGCTTGCCACCCTGCCGATGATGGGCTTTGCCCAGGGTGCACAGCCGATCACCAGCTATAACTACGGCGCAGACAACTGGGACCGTGTTGCCGCAAACTTTAAGCTGCTCCTCACAGCAAGCCTGAGCTATTCCGCGCTGATGTGGATTGTGATCCTTCTGTTCCCTCAGCTGCTGATTCAAATCTTCACCAACGACCCCGTTCTGATTTCCTACAGCAGCAGCATGATCCGCATCTATTTCGGAATGCTGATATTCATGGGGGCACAGCTCGCCTGTCAGAACACATTTCTGGCGCTGGGAAACGCCAAGGTTTCCCTCTTTCTTGCCCTTCTGCGCAAGGTCTTTTTGCTGATTCCGCTAATCTACATCCTGCCGGTACTGATTTCAAATCAGACTGCCGCGGTATTTCTGGCAGAGCCGATTGCGGATGCACTTGCTGCCATCACTACATTGACTCTGTTCTGCCTCCAGTACCGCAATCAGCTGTTTTCCCGCAGCAAAATCTGAATACAGTGACAGCCGCCTCCGGAAGCATTCGGAAGCGGCTGTTTTCTATTTTTTGAGTCCAAACTCGTTTTTCAGCTTTTCATATCGCACCCGCTCATTGGGTACGGCGGGAATGGTCGGATCGTACAGGCAGTGCTGCATCACATCCGCGTCTTTCAGTATCTCATCAAAGGAATCATGCCGTTCGCGCTTGCTGCTGTGATGATACACCGCATTGCAGATGCGCTCGATTTCGGTTTCCTCAAAGCCGCCGAGCTCGTGGAGGATGTCCCGCGCCATGGCTGCGCCCTTGTGTGCATGTTCAAACCCCTCCATCGCGGTGTAGCGATAGATATCGTGCAGCATTCCGGCAATCACTGCCAGCTCCACCGCTTCTCCGCGCTTCATCGCGATCATAGCACAAGCCTGTGCAACCCCGTAGATGTGAATGTACGCATATCTGCGGTCGAGCTCATCCGGCAGCTTTGCCAGCACGCGGTCAACATAGTCCCGCACGGTGTCGATTCGATTCATTTTATGTACTCCCTTTCCTCCCGAGTTACTCCCAGTTTACATGAAATATCTCCGCCTGACAAGCGCAGAAAAGCCGCAGAGATAATTTCCTCTGCGGCTTACTTATTTATTTGGGCAGAAATGCACGAAATGCATTCGGAATTGTATACTGCTCCGCAAGCTCCTGCGGCGTCACCCATGTCATACCGCCTATTTCCTCCGTCTGTGCGCTCACGCCCTGCATATGCCATTCGATGTGCGTGAAAATATGCTTTGCAGTGCCAATCGGCGCAAGCTGTTCGGGAGCAATCCCCCATTCGCGCAGCACCTCGTCCTGCTCATCGCTGATGCAGTTGGGAAGCTCCCACAGGCCGGCAAGCAAACCTTTTTTCGGCCGTCTGCGGATTGCAAGCCGCCCGTCGTTCCACAGCACAAATACGGTGCGTCGTTCGATTTTCCGCGGCTTTTTTGGTGTCTTGACCGGAATTTCGTCCTGAATCCCCTCATCTGCCGCGCGGCACAGCCCATACAGCGGACAGAGCAGGCAGAGCGGCGCACCGTTCGGCAGACATACCGTTGCCCCCAGCTCCATCAGCGACTGATTAAAATCTCCGGCGCGCTCCGGAATGATCTCCTGAAGCGCGCGCTCCATCGCCTTTTTCACCTCGGCGGATGTGATGTCCTGACGGCTCGCCAGCACGCGCGAAATTACACGCAGCACATTGCCGTCCACAGCAGGCAGCTTTTGGTTGAACGCAATGGAGGCTACTGCGCCTGCGGTATACGAGCCGATGCCCGGCAGCCGGAGCAGCTCCGCCTTTTCTGACGGAAGCTCACCTCCGAACTCCTCGCAGATCATCTTTGCCGCTTTGTGCAGATTGCGGGCGCGGCTGTAATATCCCAGCCCCTCCCACAGCTTGAGCACAGTTTCCTCCGGCGCAGCTGCCAAAGCCTGAACGGTCGGAAGTGCATTCAGAAACCGGTCAAAATACGGCTTGACCGCCTCCACACGGGTCTGCTGAAGCATAATTTCGGAAACCCACACGCGGTACGGCGTCGGCTCTGAGCGCCACGGCAGCACGCGCGCCGCGCCGTCGTACCAGTCCAGCAGCAGCGGCGGAATCCGTTTGAGCAGCTGATCCATCTTATTCGACACCGATGCAGACGACAACCGAACGCGGTGCCATCCATACCCAGTCCTCAACCTGCGGCATCTTGTCCACATCGTCAATACAGTCATGCGGATGGGCATACATCGTATTGACCGCGATCTTCCAGCGCATATGTCCCGGCAGCTCCGGCAGGCGAACCGGATGCGAATCCCAGTGTGCATTCATAATGATATGCACGAAATCGTCTGTGGTGTCGTCCTGACTGCGCCCCGCAAAGGTCACACCGACAACGCGGGAATTCCAGTCAAACTTGTCATCCCACGGATTCATGCTGTGCACGCTGATCTCCGGGAACTGACACAGCGGCTTTCCGGTCGATCCACGCAGAACCGGATGCCGCTCACGGAAGTGAATCATATAGCGGAAGAACTCAAACAGGTCATGGTTCTTCTCCAGCAGCGACCAGTCCAGCCACGAAATCTCATTGTCCTGGCAGTATGCATTGTTGTTGCCGAACTGGGTGTTGCCGAACTCATCTCCGGCAAGGAACATCGGCGTGCCGCGGGAGCACATCAGGATTGCACAGGCATTTTTGGTCATGCGCCGGCGCAGATCCAGAACCTCCCGATTGTCCGTTGCACCCTCAGCACCGCAGTTCCAGCTGTTATTGTTATTTTCACCGTCGGTATTGTTCCAGCCGTTTGCCTCGTTGTGCTTGACATTGTAGCTGAACAGATCGTTGAGCGTAAAGCCGTCATGACAGGTGATAAAATTGACCGACGCGCCCTCTCCGCGGGAATCCGGATGATACAGATCCACCGAACCGGTGACACGCTGTGCCGCCGCCTTCGCCAGACCGCTGTCGCCCTTGATGAAGCAGCGCAGGTCATCGCGGTAGCGTCCGTTCCATTCCGACCAGCGGTTGCCGCGGGACGGGAAGCATCCGACCTGATACAGTCCGCCGGCATCCCATGCCTCCGCAATCAGCTTGCAGTTTGCCAGAACCGGATCAAATGCCAGCGATTCCAGCAGCGGCGGATTGTTCATCGGAGAGCCGTCCTCATTGCGTCCGAGAATGGAGGCAAGGTCAAAGCGGAAGCCGTCCACACGGTACTCGGAGACCCAGTAACGCAGACACTCCAGAATCATATGATGAACGATCGGATGGTTGCAGTTGAGCGTATTGCCGCAGCCGCTGAAGTTATAGTACTTCCCGTCCGGCGTCAGCATATAATAGACCGAATTATCCAGCCCCTTAAAGGAGAAGGACGGACCGAATTCATTGCCCTCTGCCGTATGGTTGAACACGACATCCAGAATAATCTCCATGCCGTTCTCGTGCAGCGCGCGAACCAGACTCTTGAGCTCGTCACCCTCATGATTGTATTCATCGGTTGCGGCATAGCTGGTATTCGGCGCAAAGAAGCAGATCGGGTTATAGCCCCAGTAGTCCACCAGCGTTTTGCCGTCGTGCTCACGCATATCGCGGGTCTCGTCAAATTCGAAGATCGGCATCAGCTCAATGGCGTTGACACCGAGCTGCTTGAGGTACGGAATTTTTTCCATTACGCCCGCAAAGGTGCCCGGGAACCGGACGCCGGAGGACGCATGACGGGTAAAGCCGCGCACATGCATCTCATAAATGACCAGATCGGTCATCGGAATATGCGGTTGGACACAGGTGCCCCAGTCAAAGTCATGGCTGACCACACGCGCACGGTACGGATATCCGCACTCGCTGGAGCCCCAGATGCGCTGACCGGCAACCGCCTTGGCATACGGATCAAGCAGCAGATTTTTCCTGTCGAACAGATTGCCTTCCTTCGGATTGTACGGTCCGTCGATCCGATAGGCATATTCAATATCTTCAATGTCCAGACCGAATACAATCATGGAGTAAGTAGAACCGACCTTGTAGTGCTCCGGGAAGGGCAGCTCAACAAACGGCTCCTGTTCCTTGCGGTGGAACAGAATCAGCCACACGGCAGTCGCACCGAGAGAGCTGATGGTAAAATTGATGCCGCCCGGTACGGGAGTCGCGCCATAATCCAGCCAGCGACCCGGACGCACATAGTATCCGTTCAGACGGTCTGTTGGCGGAAAACCAATCTGCCCCGAGGCTGAAACGAGCTTTCCCTTTCTCTTCGAAGTATACGAAGATTTTTTCTGCAGCATATCCAAAGGTTTTCACCTTCCTTATTATATTTATATCCATACTTATTATCGGACGATTCTCCCGTGCTGTCAATATTATTCTGTCACATTCGCACACATTCGCGCACTTTATCCATCTTTTTCGATTATTTCTCCCCGTTTTCTGTATCTTCTGCCGTCTATCAATTTATAAATATTTTTTCTTTTTTGGAGCCTTCTCTTATCGCTTATGCGCATATTTTTTCTTCTTTTCCTTTTATTTTCTGAATTTCATTCGCGTTTTCGCATCATATGGTTTGTCTTTTTGCAGATATTTGTCTATAATAAACATATCCAATTTGCTTTACGAAAACCACCACGTCCTCCCCCACCCTGTTTTCTGAATCACCGCTTTTCCTCTTGCTTCATTCCTACAAATACGGTATACTAAGCATAATCAATTATGAATCATGATACGAGGTATTGTCCATGACCTTTGAAGATAATCTTTCCAACATCGTCGCTCAGCTGAATGAGAACTATACGCAATCCGGTCTGTTCTTCTCCCGAAATGATCTGGAACGTCCCAACCGCGATGTCATTATCAAGCTGCTGAGTGATTTTAAACGCCTGATGTTCCCCGGCTACTTTGGCTCGGAGCATCCGAATCAGACAACCGCTCCGTTCTTTGTGGGCAGCCTGCTGACCAGTATTCACGAGCGGTTACAGCATCAAATTGAACTTGCGCTGACCTATCAGGCAGGCGGACGCACGGAGGGCATCCGCGCCCGCGCAGAGGAGGTCTGCACCGAGCTGCTCGCTGAGCTGCCGCGCATCCAGAAGCTCATTATGATTGATGTTGAGGCTGCATTTGACGGCGATCCCGCCGCTCAGAGCCGGGAACAGATTATTTTTTCCTATCCCGGTCTGGTGGCGATCTTCTCTCACCGCATTTCTCATGAGCTTTATATCCGCGGCGTACCTTACATTCCGCGCATTATGAGTGAGTACGTACACAGCCGCACCGGTATCGACATCAACTCCGGCGCAACCATCGGTGAATTTTTCTTCATCGACCACGGCACCGGCGTTGTAATCGGCGAAACCACGGAAATCGGTGACTGCGTCAAGATCTATCAAGGTGTCACACTGGGTGCGCTTTCCACCCGTGACGGTCAGAAGCTCGCCGGCATTAAGCGTCATCCGACGATCAAGAACAATGTCACCATCTATTCCAACGTATCCATCCTCGGCGGTCAGACCGTCATCGGAGAGCACTCCACCATCGGCGGCAATGCGTTCATCACCGAATCCATCGCACCGTACTCCCGCGTCAGCGTGAAAAATCCGGAGCTGTGCGTTGTGCAGCCCGGAACTGCAGGTTTTGAATGATTTTTCATGTTATTTGACTGATATATTGCAAAAACCACTATCTGTACGAACGGATAGTGGTTTTTTTGCTATTTTTAGTAGGCTTTGTCCTAGACAATTACGTTCTGATTTGCTATACTAAATAAAACTTTAAGGTGAAATCTTGGTTGTTTTTTGATAACATTCCACTCTTTCACCGCCGGAAAAGAGAGAGGAAGGTAAAATTGAGCAGATTAAGCATTGATACGCCGAACCGCGCACAAACCGTGGTCGAAGGACTGTATCTGGATCTGGAGCGCCGCATCGCTTCCAGCCCTCCGGGACTGTGCCCGGTCGATATGGCACTCGGCTTCCTGAAGCTGAGCCATGCGCAGACCTGCGGCAAATGTGCGCCGTGCCGTATCGGACTCGGTCAGCTTGCCAAGCTGATTGATGACGTCCTGAGCGAGCGCGCCACGCTGGAAACCATTGATCTGATTGAGGAAACCGCACAGGTCATTGCGGATTCCGCAGACTGCGCCATCGGTTTTGAGGCCGCACAGATGGTCCTCAAGGGTGTTCGCGGCTTCCGTGATGACTACGAGGAGCACGTGCTGAATAACCGCTGCAAGGCAGGTCTGAGTCAGCCGGTTCCGTGCGTTGCGATGTGTCCTGCACATGTCGATATCCCGGGCTATATTTCCCTTGTACATGAAAAGCGTTATGCCGATGCAATCCGTCTGATCCGCAAGGATAATCCGTTCCCGACCGCCTGTGCGTTTGTCTGCGAGCATCCGTGCGAGGCACGCTGCCGCCGCAACATGATCGACGCTCCGGTCAACATCTGCGGCATCAAGCACTATGCGGCTACGCACGCGCTGAATACCCAGCCGCGCCCGCGCGAGATTGTCCCGACCGGAAAGCGCATCGCCATCGTGGGCGGCGGACCGGGCGGTCTGACCTGCGGATTCTATCTGTCTCTCATGGGACACAGCGTAACCGTATTCGAGCAGCGCCCGGAGCTGGGCGGTATGCTGCGCTACGGCATTCCGCGCTATCGTCTCCCGGCAGATATGTTGGATAACGATATCAACATCATTCTCGGTGCCGGAACCGGCATTGAAGTACATACCGGTGTTTCCGTCGGCACCGACATCCAGTTCTCCGATCTGGTCGATCAGTACGATGCAATCTATCTGTCCATCGGCGCACATATCGACAAAAAGATCGGCATTGAGGGTGAGAACAGCGACGGCGTGATGTCCGCGGTAAAGATGCTGCGCGACATGGGCGAGGGCAATCCGCCGGACTTTGCAGGCAAGCGCGTCTGCGTCATCGGCGGCGGCAACGTCTCCATGGACGTAACCCGCACCGCAATCCGTCTGGGCGCCAAGTCGGTCACCTGTGTATACCGCCGCCGCGTCGAGGATATGACCGCGCTGAGCGAGGAAATTGAGGAGGCATCCGCAGAGGGTGCAGAGATCCTGCCGCTGCAGGCACCGGTTCGCATTGAGGCAGACGAAAACGGTCATGTCACCGCACTGGTCACCCGTCCGCAGCGCATCGGTCTGGTCGGCAAGGACGGCCGTCCGCGTCCGGTCAATGCTGGTGAGCCGGACAAGATTATTCCGGCAGATGTCGTCATTGTTGCAATCGGTCAGGGCATCGACTCTCAGGCCTTTGAGGAGGCCGGCATTCCGACCCTGCGCGGCACGATTACCGCCCGCAACGACAGCATCGTACAGGATGCCCCGAAGGTATTCGCAGGCGGCGATGCCGTTACCGGTCCGTCCACCGTCATCCGTGCTATTGCAGCCGGCAAGGTTGCCGCGGCAAATATTGATAACTTTTTGGGCTATAACCACATTATCGACGCGGCTGTCAAGGAAATGCCGACGCCGAAGCTCTCTCCGACACCGGCCTGCGGACGTATTGACCTGCGCCGCCGCCCGGCCGAGGAGCGCAAGTGTGATTTTGAATCCATACTGGAGGATATGTCCGAGGCTGATGTTCTGCAGGAATCCTCCCGCTGTCTGCGCTGTGACCATTACGGTTTCGGCAACTTCAAAGGAGGTCGATGCAGCCAATGGTAACTGTAACCATCAACGGTGTATCCGTACAGGTTCCCGAAGGAACCACCATTATGGATGCCGCAAACGCCGCGGATATCCCGATCCCGTCCCTCTGTTATCTCAAGGGCATTAACGAAATCGGCGCATGTCGCGTATGCTGCGTCGAGGTCGAGGGCGAAAACCGCATGGTTTCCGCCTGCAACAATCCGGTCAAGGACGGCATGGTTGTCTACACCAATTCGCCGCGCGCGCGCCAGACCCGCCGTGTCAACGTAGAGCTGCTGCTCTCCCAGCACGACTGCGAATGTGCAACCTGTGTGCGCTCTGGCAACTGCCGCCTGCAGAGCATCGCATCCGATCTCGGCATTCTGACCATTCCGTACCACAAGGATCTGACCAAGGGTCTGTGGACAACCACCTTCCCGCTGTACCGCGATCCGAACAAGTGCATCAAGTGCATCCGCTGTGTTCAGGTCTGCGAAAAGGTACAGAGTCTGGGCGTATGGGCGCTCGCCGGCTCCGGCGGACGCACCACTGTGGACGTATCCCTCAACCGTGTCATCAAGAATGCGGACTGCGCACTGTGCGGTCAGTGCATCACGCACTGCCCGGTCGGCGCACTGCGCGAACGCGATGACACCCGTCAGGCATTCCGTGCGCTGGCGGATAAGGATAAGATCACGGTGGTTCAGGTCGCTCCTGCCGTGCGTGCCGCATGGGGTGAGAGTCTCGGACTCAAGCAGGGAGAGGCAACCATGGGACGCCTGACCACCGCACTGCGCCGCATGGGCTTTGACTATGTATTCGACACCACCTTCTCCGCAGATCTGACCATCATGGAGGAGGCAAACGAGTTTCTCGTCCGCTTCCGCTCCGGCGACTGCGAGCGCTATCCGATGTTCACCTCGTGCTGCCCGGGCTGGGTACGCTTCCTCAAGTCGCAGTACCCGCAGCTGGTTCCGCAGCTGTCCACCTCAAAGTCCCCGCAGCAGATGTTTGGCGCGGTGACCAAGAGCTGGTTTGCCCAGCTGCTTGGGGTGGATCCGAGCAAGCTGTACTGTATTTCCATCATGCCGTGCGTGGCAAAGAAGGCGGAATGCGATCTGCCGACCATGGAAAATGAATTCGGCATCAAGGATGTCGATCTGGTACTCACCACCCGTGAGCTTGACCGCATGATCCGCGCGGAGCATATTTCCGCAATTGATCTGCCGGAGGAAGCGTGCGATTCCCCGCTCGGCACCGGCACCGGCGCCGGCGTGATCTTCGGCGTGACCGGCGGCGTTATGGAAGCGGCGCTCCGCACTGCATACTACACCATTACCGGCAAAAATCCGTCTCCGGATGCATTCCATCCGATCCGCGGCAGCGCTTCGATCGACGGCTGGACCGAGCACGAGTTTGATATCAACGACACGAAGGTTCGCTGTGCGGTTGTCAACGGTCTGGGCAACGCCAGAAAGCTGATTGAGGCCATTTTGGCAGGAACCGTGCACTATGACTTTGTCGAGGTCATGGCATGTCCGGGCGGCTGCGTGGGCGGCGGCGGACAGCCGATTCCGTTTGACCAGCATGACGAGGCAGAATTCCGCGGCAAGCGTCTGTACGCGCTCGACCGCGCCAATTACCTGCGCTTCTCGCATGAAAATCCGGAAATTCAGACGCTGTATGACCGTTTCCTCGGCGCTCCGCTGTCCGAGGAGGCAGAAAAGCTTCTGCACACCGACCACGATGGCTGGTACATGCCGGCTGCACCGGAGGGCTACGACAATCCGGACTCCAACGAAGATTACTAATCTGTTATCAGCACCTTCATAAAAAGCATCCCGCTGACAATTCTGTTCGGTCAGCGGGATGTCTTATTTTTTCCACAGAAAAAGCTCCGGATGTACCGGAGCTTTTTTGTTATGCCTGCTGTACCACAGCCGGTTTGGTTGCCTCAAAGCTGATGCCCGTAACATGGACATTGACAGCAGAGGTGTGCAGACCGGTCATGGACTGAATTGCCGCACCGATTGCGGACTGAACCTCACGCGCGACATCGCAGATATTATGCTCATACTCTGCCAGCAGCCAGACCGCAACCTCGACCTGATCGCCGTGAAATTCCACTTTGATGCCCTTGGACAAATTCTTCTTGCCCAGCATCTCCGCAACATTGCCAACCTTCGTACTGCACAGCGCACTGACACCCGGCGTCTCCGCCGCGGCAAGTGCCGCAATGGATGCCACAACGTCTTCGGAAATCTTTACGGTGCCCTGATCGCCGGCAACACTCCAGTATTCTCTGTTGTCTGCCATCGTTATCACACTCCTTTATAAGGAGATTATACCACAGCAGTTTGTTTTTGAAAACAGGATTTGTTACTTCGCCTCACTAATTTTTACTGCGGATGCCGGGAGACCGGTTTTTTCCACCGTGAGATCGGTAATCTTTGCTACATCCTCGGATTTCAGCCCGCCCTCCGGCGGCGCGACGATCACACTGACCGAACCGTCCGAGATATAAACCACCGCGTCCGAGTATCCCTTGCCCTTGATGAGCGTCTCCAGCTCGGACTCCTTGACCGCATAATCCGCCATGCTGCTGATCTGATCGTTCGCCTTACTCTTTGCCTCCTCGGATGCCGCCTCGTTTTCCAGCGTGCTGTTCAAGATGGAAATCGCCTCGTCTCGCGACTTCTGCCGCGTCAAACGCGCCTGAGCGAAGTAATCTCCTTCTGCGCTGACCTCGGTGGTATCGCCGTAAACCTTGCCGCTTTCCGCGCTGTCGTCCTGCTCATCGCCGTCCTTCGCGCTGTCCGACACACTGCTGTCCGCGCCGGTTGTGGCATTCGTGGTATCCGTTGTATCCTCCAGCTTTACCTGATTTGCAACCGCCATCTCCTCCGGTGTTTGAAAATAGCTCCAGTTCAGATAAACCGCCACGCACAGCATCAGTGCTACAATGC
>JAEDEU010000148.1 GCA_016293155.1 Clostridiaceae bacterium
TCTTTCTGCGATAACAATATGAAATATTTTTCATTTATACAGACTCCGATCACAGACGAAAAGCGGGACGGTGCCACACAGCACCGTCCCAGCCCATAAACATCAACAAAACCGATTCACCCTTGCAGAACGCCTTGTTCTGTCCGGCAAATCATATTCACGCAAGCGGAATCACTGCATCGAAGCAATGATTGCATCTGCCAGTGCATCCAGCTCTGCCGCTCTGTCCGCTCTGAGCGACGAAGCCATCGAAAGCCTGCTGTTCAGCACAGTCATATCCTTGAGCTGTTCCTCCACAGTCTGCTGCATGAGATCGCCCGACTTGCAGGCCCACGAGCCGTTTTCGATGATGGCAAAGGTTCTCTTCTGCAAATTCAGAGCCTTCATATCCATCAGATAATTGTGCATCACCGGATAAATTCCCAGATTATAGGTGACCGATGCCAGCACGACATGCGAGAGGCGGAAGGTCTCCGAAATCAGATAGGAGACATGCGTACTGGAAACATCATACACCGCAACGTTGGTCATGCCCTTTTCACACAGCCGTGCTGCCAGTGCATTTGCCGCGGATTCCGTGTTGCCGTACATGGAGGCATATGCGATCAAAACGCCCTTCTCCTCCGGCTCATAGCGGCTCCAGTGGTCATACTTATCAATGAGGTAGCCGAAATCCGAGCGCCAGACCGGACCGTGCAGCGGACAGATAAATTTGATCTGATCCAGCACAGCGGCGGCTTTCTTGAGCAGCAGCTGGACGTGCGGTCCGTATTTGCCAACGATGTTGGTATAGTATCTTCTCGCGTCGTCAATCCAGTCGCGGTCAAAGTTGACCTCATCATTGAACAGCTTGCCGTCCAGCGAGCCAAAGGAACCAAATGCATCCGCTGCGAACAGCACTCCATTGGTCACATCCAGCGTGACCATCGCCTCCGGCCAGTGCACCATCGGCGCCGCAACAAAGGTTACCGTGTGGTTCTCAAAGGTGAACGTATCCCCTTCCTTGACCTTGATGCACTCATGCTTGTCTGCGCTGAAGCCAAACTGGCTCATCAGCATAAATGCCTTTTCCGTGGAGATAATTTTGACCTCCGGCCAGCGAAGCAGAATTTCTTCCATGGATGCGCCGTGATCCGGCTCCATATGATTGATGACCAGATAATCCAGCGGCCGTCCGTCCAGCAGATACTCCATGTTTTCCAAAAGCTGTCTGCACGCAGACCAGTCGATTGTATCGAATAAAACCGACTTGGAACCGTCCAGCAGCAGATATGCATTGTAGGAAACCCCGCGCGGAATCGGATGGATATTTTCAAACAGGGACAGCCGACGGTCGTCTGCGCCGACCCAGTATAAGTCTTGTGTTACTTCTCTTACACTGTACATACCGCTTCCTCCTTACGCTCTTATGCCTCAATGAACTGATCCTTGCCCTCTGCGCACTCCGGGCATACCCACTCATCCGGCAGCTTATCAAATGCCGTTCCCGGGGCGATGTCAGCATACTTGTCTCCGTTTTCCGGGACATATTCGTATCCGCATCCACCACAGACATAACGCTTGCCCTTCGGCTGCGGCGGAGGAGTCGGACGCGGCAGCTTGACCATTGGCGGTGCCGGCTGCTTTTCGCCGGTATCCAGTGCCGCAGTGAGCAGCGGCAGAATCTCATTGACATCGCCAACAATTCCGTAGTCACAATTTTTGAAAATCGGAGCATTTGCATTCTTATTGATTGCCACGATGGTCGACGCCTCTTTGATGCCCTTCAGATGCTGCGTCGCACCGGAGATGCCGCAGGCAATATACAGATTTCCGGAAAACTTCTGTCCGGACATACCGACATAGCGATTGAGCGGAACATATTTGAGCGTCTCTGCAACCGGACGGGACGAGCCGACTGCGGCGCCCGCTGCCGCTGCGAGATCATAAATTAGCTTCATATTTTCCTGACTTCCGATGCCCTTGCCGGCAGAGACAACTCGCTCTGCCTGAACAATCGGGGTGTCTGCCGGAATGCCCACGGTGAAATCATGACCATCCTGCTTCAGCGCCTCGACCAGAGCTGCAACGTTCGCTTCCGCATCGCCCTTGAAGATTGTGCGCTTGCGAATACCGGTAATTGCGCTTTCCGCAGCCGGTGCCGCACCGCCGCTCTTCTTAGATTTTGGAGGCTTGCCCAGAATATGGGAGGAAATGACCACGCGCTGAATCTCATTCGTGCCTTCATAGATTGTCGTAATCTTGGCATCGCGATAAGCGCGCTCCACATCCATACCCTTCATGAAGCCGCTGCCGCCATAGATCTGCAATGCATCGTTGGTGACCTCCAGCGCGATATCGGAGGCGTACATCTTCGCCATTGCGGCCTCCATGCCGTAGGGCTCATGGTGCTCCTTCAGCTCTGCCGCGGAGTAAACCAGCATTCTGGCACAGCGCAGCTTGGTTGCCATGTCGGCAATTTTGAACGAAATAGACTGCTGGAAGCCAATCGGCTTGCCGAACTGGATGCGCTCCTTGGCGTAATTGACCGCCGATTCATAGGCTCCCTGCGCGATGCCCAGCGCCTGTGCCGCAATGCCGATACGGCCGCCGTCCAGCGTCGCCATCGCAATCTTAAAGCCTTCGCCTTCCTTGCCCAGCAGGTTTTCCTTCGGAACCTTTACGTCGTTAAAAATCAACTCAGCCGTCGAAGAGGAACGGATGCCCATCTTATCGTAGTGATCGCCGAAGGAGAAGCCTTCCCAGCCCTTCTCTACGATCAGTGCGGAGATGCCGCGCGTACCGATGCCCGGTGTAGTGACCGCAAATACAACGTAGGTGTCCGCTTTCGGTGCATTGGTGATAAAGATCTTTCCGCCGTTGAGCAGATAATAGTCACCCATATCAACTGCGGTGGTCTCCGTGCCGCCTGCATCCGAGCCGGCATTCGGCTCTGTCAGACCAAAAGCGCCGATCTTCTCGCCGCGTGCCAGCGGCACAAGATATTTCTGCTTCTGCTCCTCTGTGCCGAAACCGAAAATCGGCCATGAGCCCAGAGAGACATGAGCAGACAGGATAACGCCTGCACCGCCATCCACTCTTGCCAGCTCTTCTACTGCGATGGCGTAGCTCATTACGTCCAGACCCGCACCGCCGTATTCCTTGGGATATGGAATTCCCATCAGTCCCATTTCAGCCAGCTTTTTCACCGCTTCCGTGGGAAATTCGTTGCCCTGGTCCAGCATAAATGCAATTGGCTTAATCTCTTCCTCCGCGAAAGCACGAATCTTTGCACGCAGCTCCTCATGAGCCGGTGTGGTTTGATACAACATATGGTTACCTCCTTCTCCAACAATTTATCAGAAATTACAGAATCGCTTGACAACGTGTCAATCAATAACATCACTTGCCACAAATCGCTGTCTCACTTTAAATTAATCATACTACTTTGTACATTTCATGTCAACATCTGTGTTTTTCTTTCGTATTTTTTGTGCATTGCTCACAAAGAAAACAGACGCAATTTGATCTCCCCATAAAATATCCTCTCCTCTTTTATCCATCGTAACTCCTCTTTGGCAGTATCAGCAGCATCATGCAAAAA
>JAEDEU010000149.1 GCA_016293155.1 Clostridiaceae bacterium
ACCTGATTGAGAAAATCCTGATCTATGACGGCAAGCGCATCGAGGTGTGCTTCCGTTACAGAGATGAGCTGGAAAACGCATTGCAGTATATAGAACGGTTTGAGGATGTCCTTCCCGCTGAGGAAGGTGTAACGATACCTGAGAGGAGGAACGCATAATGGCAAGAAAGAAAAGACAGTATTTACAGCCGGAGCAGGCGCAGGAACCGGTCAGCGCCATGCTGCCGTCCGTCTGGGAGACGGCCATCTACGCCCGACTCTCGGTTGAAAACAGCAAAAAGAACGACGACGGCGATTCCATCGAGGGACAGATTGAAATTTGCCGGGACTATGTATCGGAGCATCCGTATCTTCATCTGGCGGATACCTATGTGGACAACGGCTGGACTGGAACCAACACGGACCGCCCGGAGTTTCAGAGACTGCTTTCCGATATTCGGGAGGGAAAAATCAAGGCGCTGGTCATCAAGGATTTCAGCCGCTTCTCCCGTGATTATATCGAGGCAGGCAACCTTCTGGAGAACATCTTTCCGGCCATGGGTGTACGGTTTATTTCGGTGGTTGACCGCTATGACAGCTTTGAAACAGACGGCTCCGCCAGCAGCCTGCTGATTCCGCTGAAAAACCTGATCAACAGCTTCTATTCCAGAGACCAGTCCAAGAAGGTGTCGCTGGCGGTTCATGCCAAACAGCTGGCCGGCGAACACATTCCCAGCATGATTCCCTACGGGTACCGGAAATCGACCACACAGGAGTACCGGTTTGAACCAGATCCGGAGACCGCACCGATTGTCAGAAGAATCTACGCACAGTTTCTCAGCGGCATCGGAGCGCGCCCCATCATGCGTCAGCTGAATGAAGAAGGAATTCCTTCTCCCGGCAGACTCCGCTATCTGCGCGGACAGACCAAGCGGGCATGTTATTCCGACTGCCTCTGGACGCAGCAGGTCATCAAACAGATATTGATGAATCCGACCTATATGGGCGATCTTGTCTTTGGACGGATGCCGACGGCGCTTTATCTGGGTCAGCCGGATTATCACTATGAGCCGGATGAGAGCAAGTGGCGTATCCTGCCGGATATGCACGAAGCGCTGGTCAGCCGGGGCGACTTCTATCAGGTCAGAGAAATCCTGGAGGCAGGCCGCCGTGAGAATGAGGCCAAGCTGGAAGCCAGCCGGAATTACCGCGAAAAGCATCCGCAGATCTTCAAAAGCGGAATCGTCCGGTGCGGGCACTGCGGTTCCAATCTCGGTTACAGCCGACACGGCGAGAAAAAGGAAGGTCGGTACAACTGCCGGAACAAGCAGTATGGCCGCTGCGATGTTGCCGTCGGCATCTCGGAGAAAAAGCTCGCGCCGATTGTCTGGAACGCGATTCAGATACAGTTTGCCCTGTTCGCGGATTTTGAGGAAGTGGCCGGGCGGCTGAAGGACAGCGGTATTCAGACGAAACGGCAGACCGAACTTCAGCAGGAAATGCTGGAAGTCAGTGAACAGCTATCTGGCTATCAGAACAAACGGGAGCAGCTCTACAATGACTATGTGGATGGTATTCTCTCTGCCGGAGATTATATTGAGCTGAAAACCCGCTTTGACACCGCATATCAGGAACAGAGCTCCCGGCTCAATCAGCTGTCGGTGGAGCTGGTCAGGCTGAATCGGATGCTTTCTAATGAGAACAAGTGGCTTGTGAACATCCGGAATATCCGCAAGGCGCGGAAGCTGACGCCGGAAATCGCCCAGGCGATGATTGACCACATCAACGTATATAAAACCGGTTATGCCCAGCACCGGCTGGAGATCATATTCCGCTTTCAGGAAGAACGGGACGCATTGGAAACGGCTTATCACGAATTGGAAGGAGGTGAAGCCCGGTGAAGAAACTGTACCTGTACATCCGCCTGTCGGATGCCGATGATGACCTGAAATTCAAGACCGAGAGCGAGAGCATCGCCAATCAGCGCACGCTGCTGTATCGGTTTATCCGCGCCCGCCGGGAGTTTGACGGCTATGAAGTGGTTGAGTTCATCGATGACGGCTACTCCGGCACCAACGGCAACCGTCCGTCCTTTGAGCGGATGATTGAAAGCCTGAAAAACGGCGAGGCAAACGTGGTCATCTGCAAGGATTTCAGCCGCTTTTTCCGCGACTATGTGGAGATCGGCGACTATCTGGAGCGTATCTTTCCGTTCCTGGGCGTTCGCTTCATTGCCGTCAACGACGGGTATGACAGCGATGATTACAAGGGCTCTACGGCCGGCATGGAAGTGGTCATGAAGTACATCGTCTACTCCTATTACAGCCGCGACCTGTCCCAGAAGATCAAAACCGTCATGAGTACCAGAAAGAGCAAGGGCGAGTTCGTGGCTTCACAGGCTCCCTATGGATACATGAAAGACCCAAATGTAAAGCGAAAGATCATTCCCAATCCGGATACCGCGCCTGTGGTGCGGAAAATCTTCGACCTTGCGCTGGAAGGAAAAACGCCGGCAGAAATTGCTGTTATCCTGAACGATTATAAGCTGGAAACGCCGTCGGCTTACTTTAGGCGGATGAATCCTGACAGCAAAAAGTTCCGCACTTCTTCCAAGGAAGCCTGCTGGACGGTCAGCAATGTGCGGGAGATTCTGAAGCGCCGGGAGTATACCGGTGTGATGGTCATGAATCAGCGCCGCTGGAAGGGGCTGGACAATCCCCGGACGGTTTGGACGGATGAATCCGAATGGCAGATCATTCCGGACTGCCATGAAGCCATTGTCAGCGAAAGCGAGTATGAAGAAGCGCAGAAGGTGTTCCGCAAAATCCGCAAGGGGTATGATCGGAGTCCTGATCAATATCTGCTGCGCAGTCTGGTTCACTGCGGGGCTTGCGGACGCACCATGCAGCGGCAGAAACACTCCCCGGTGATTTACTACACCTGCCTCAAGTCTGTATCCAACAGAGAAACCGCCTGCCCGGTGGGCGAACGATTCATTGAGGCTGATCTGGAGCGCATCGTGAAGAACGACCTGCTTGAGAAGCTCCGTCTGCTGGTGGATGCAGATGATCGCCTGTATGCGGCGGCAGCGGTCAGCGAAGGCACAGAGGAAAACCTCAGATTTCGGCTGGAACAGATTGAAAAGCGCATGAAGCAGATTTCCGTCAGCCGGGTCAGTGCTTACGAGCGGTATGCCGAAGGACGACTTCAGAGGGATATATACCTCATGGAACGCGATAAGCTGAACGCGGAGAACGACAGCCTCAGCTCCGAGAAAGAGCGGCTGGAAAAGGAGCTTTTAGCCCTTTCTCAGAGCAGAAACCGTGAACTGACGGAGACCTGCGACATGGCCCGCCAGACGCTGACTGCGGACGAGCTGACCAATGAAATGCTCCTGTTCTTTATCGACCGCGTGAATGTGTACAGCGGCATGAGGGTGGAGATCATCTATCGCTTCTCCGATGAGATTGCCCGGTTGATCGGGCAGGAGAATACAGCAGAATAACAGGAGGAGCGGACCCTGGATTACCGGGTACCGCTCCTTCGTATGTGGGCTTGAACAGCCCATATTTTTTTAGTCTTTGCTTAACATCAGCAAA
>JAEDEU010000022.1 GCA_016293155.1 Clostridiaceae bacterium
TTAAACATCCCGTCGCCCGTGACCTCGAACAGCCTGCGCACGCGCGCTTTGAGCGCCGGATGTCGTTCCAGCTCCGGATCCTCCCGGAGCAACGCATCCGCCGCGCGCTTTGCGCCCTCGACCAGCCGCACATCGGTCACCGGATCGGCAAGCGTGAGGGGCGGCAGCCCGTGCTGCCGCGTGCCGAAAAAGTCACCCGCGCCGCGCTGCTCCAGATCTGCCTGCGCGATCGCAAAACCGTCATTGGTCGCACACAGTGTTTTCAGGCGCTTTCTGGCATTCTCACCTTTGTCCGCGCCGAAAAATACACAGTATGACTGCCGGGTACCGCGTCCGACGCGCCCGCGCAGCTGGTGCAGCTGGGACAGACCGAAGCAGTCTGCATTCTCCACCACCATCAGCGTCGCGTTCGGCACATTCACGCCGACTTCGATTACGGTCGTGGAAACCAGAATATCCGCCTTTCCGGCGGCAAACTGCGCCATCACCGCATCTTTTTCCGCTGATTTCATGCGCCCGTGCACGAGCAGAGTTTTCCGGTGCGGCAGTACCTTTTTCAGCTGCTCGGCGCACCGCTCGGCGCTCATGCGTCCGGTATCTCCATCCTCAACCAGCGGACAAACCACATATGCCTGACCGCCCAGTCCGCACTGCTTGTCGATAAATCGGATAATGCGCTCGCGCATCCGCTCCCCGACCGCATAGGTTTCCACCTTCTGCCGTCCGGGCGGCAGCTCGTCAATGATGGACACATCCAGATCGCCGTACATCAGCAGCGCCAGCGTGCGCGGAATGGGCGTTGCGGACATGACGAGCAGATGCACCCGCTCCCCCTTCTGCGTCAGCGCGGCGCGCTGTCCCACGCCGAAGCGGTGCTGCTCGTCCACCACCGCCACGCCAAGGCGCGAAAATGTCACGTTTTCGCTGATGAGCGCGTGTGTACCGATCACAATATGTGCCGCGCCGTTTTCGATTTCCTCCAGTGCCTCGCGCCGCTGCTTTGCGGTCAGCGAGCCGGTCAGCAGTGTGCACGAAATGCCCAGCCGCGCAAACAGAGGCTGCATGGTCTGCAAATGCTGCTGCGCGAGCAGCTCGGTCGGCGCCATAATCGCCGTCTGATACCCGTTGCGCGCGGCAAGAAAACCCAGCGCCGCCGCAACCATGGTCTTGCCGGAGCCGACATCTCCCTGAACCAGCCGGCTGAGCGGTCTGCCCTCGGCAATATCCATACAGCACTGCTCGATGGCGCGCTGCTGTGCGCCGGTCAGCTCAAACGGCAGAGCGCGGTAAAACAGCCGCAGGCTGAGATCCTTCATCGGCAGTCCGTGCACGCCCGCACGCCGCTGACGGAGCTGGCTCAGCCCGCAGGAGAGCAGAAACAGCTCCTCAAATACCGCCCTGCGCCGCGCCGCCTGCGCCTGCTGCACGGTCTGGGGGCAGTGAATCGCACAGATCGTATCTCGGATGTGCGGCAGTCCATACCGTTCCCGAATCTCCGGCGGAATCACATCCTCCATGTGTTCCGGCAGCGCAGAAAGCGCTGCCGCCGCCGCCTTCTGCACATCGCCCTGCCGCAGTCCTGCGGTCAGCGGATAAACCGGCACAATTCTGCCGCCTTCCCTCCCGGGGCGCGGTGCTTCAAACACCGGGGCAACCATCACCGGACGCCCATTTTCCATCTGCACCCTGCCGTAAAACAGATATTCCTGTCCGGCGGACAGCTGGCGCGCCACATAGGACTGCTGAAAAAAACGCAGCAGGAGCGTTCCGCTCTCGTCAAACACAATGCAGCGCGTCAGCTCCATCCCGCGGCGCAGCCGGGCGGTCTGCGGCGGAGCGCCGACCACGGCGCGCACGCACGCCTTCTCTCCGGCCGGCAGCCGGTCAATCGGGATAACCGCACTGCGGTCCTCATAGCTCCGCGGGTAAAATGCCAGCACATCGTTTAATGTGTACAGCCCCAGCTTTTCAAACTGCTCCGCCTTTTTGGGACCGATCCCCTTGACGAATCGGATGGGATCGGACAAATTCATGACGGATACTTGCGGTACAGCATGACAACAACGCCCAAAATATATCCTTCATCGCCGTCAATCGGCGGATAGGCAGGGTTTTCCGGCATGAGCACGACATGACCGTCCTGCTTGGTCAGACGCTTGCAGGTTGCCTCCTCGCCGATGAGCGCGACGACAATCTCGCCCTCCTCCGCGTGATCCTGCTTGCGCACGATAATATAATCGCCGTCGTAGATACCCGCGCCGATCATGGAGCTGCCCTGAATGCGCAGAGCAAAATGCTCGCCGCGGCTGCTGCTCATGTCAATCGGGATATAGCCCTCGACGTCCTCAACCGCCAGAATCGGCATACCTGCGGTAACGCGTCCGAGGATGGGCACACGGGTAATCGGGGTATTGGAGCCCTTGACCGAAACGGTGCGCGTCTTTCGCCCCGCCTTATCCAGATAACCCTGTTCGATCAGTTTTTTGATATGCGAATGCACAGTGGACGGAGAACGCAGTCCGACCGCTGCCGCGATCTCACGGACCGTAGGCGGGTAACCGTTTTCATCCGTATAACTTCCAACAAAATCCAAAATTTGCTGCTGCTTTGCGGAGATTCCTTTCATGGCAAACCGTTCCTTTCTGCATTGATTTCAGTCTGGATTGCTTTTATTTTTATTTTACTACATTTCTTTCAAAAAATCAAACAAATGTTTTGTAGATGTTCGTTTTTTTTATCTGCGTCATTTGAATACCCTTGTGTAAACTTTCAAATTATTATATACTGTTAGTAGTATTACCTTGTATGTGAGGAGGATTTCGTTATGATGATCAAAGCTGAACTTGGCACAATCGACATATCGCCAAACGTTCTTGCCGATATCGCAGGCTACGCCGCAATGAGCTGCTTCGGTGTAAAGGGAATGACAATCCGTTCTGTCTCCGATGGTCTTGCGCATCTGCTGCGCCGCGAGAGCATGTCCCGCGGCGTGCGCATCCGGGAGGAGGACGACGGCGGCGTGAGCATTGATCTGCACCTTGCGGTGGAGCACGGGGTCAACATTGCGACGGTATGCCGTTCGATCATCGGAGAAGTCCGTTATCATGTTGAGCGGCTGACCGGCATTGATGTCAAAAATGTAGACGTCTATGTCGAAGCCATCCGCGCAGAATGATAACTGCGATTGTGGAACACAGGGGCAGCCTCATGCTGCCCGATTGAGGAGGATATTCACTTTGTCTAAACTGATCGACGGCGCTCTGTTCTGTGCGATGGTCATCGAGGGTGCACTTTGTATCGAGGACCAGAAGGAACAGGCCAATGCACTGAATGTATTTCCCGTGCCGGACGGAGATACCGGTACCAATATGTCCCTGACGATGTCATCCGCCCGTCAGGAGGTTGCCAAGCTGTCCGAGCCGACGCTGGCAAAGGCAGCAGATACCACGGCTTCCGCCCTGCTGCGCGGTGCGCGCGGCAATTCCGGCGTCATTCTGTCGCTGTTATTCCGCGGCGTTGCCAAGCATCTGAAAAAAGCGGCCGATCCGGCCGGCGGCATGGATCTCGCGCTTGCGCTGAGCGAGGGTGTCCGCGCCGCATATAAGGCGGTCATGAAGCCCGCCGAGGGCACCATCCTGACGGTTTCGCGCGTTTCCGCCCAGCACGCACTGGAGCTGTGCCAGAGCAATCCGGAAATCGGATGCGATGTGGTACTCGACGAAGTCATCCGGTCCGCCGAGGAGGCGCTTGCCGAAACGCAGCATCAGAATCCCGTGCTGGAAAAGGCGGGCGTTGTCGATGCCGGCGGTTTTGGCTATATTGCCGTGCTCAAGGGTATGCGCGATGCCTATCACGGCATTCAGAAGGAGCACAAGCAGGCGGAGGCGGAGCAGCCGACCGGCGGTGTCTTCTCCGAGATCCGCGATGAGGACATCACGTTTACCTACTGCACCGAGTTTATCGCGGAGCGACGCGACCGCTCGCGCAATGTCCAGCGTCTGCGCTCCTTCCTGTCCACCATCGGCGACAGCCTGGTTGTGGTGGAGGATGACGAAATTGTCAAGGTACACGTACACACCGATCAGCCGAACGAAGCGCTCGCCAAGGGCTTACAGTTCGGTCCGCTGCTGACGGTCAAGATTGAAAATATGCGCCAGCAGCATTCGGCAAAGATTGTCGAGGAGGCTGCCGGACTGGAGAGCCGCCGCGTCATCGCCGAGCCGGAAAAGCGCTATGGCTTTGTCGCCGTCGCTGCCGGCGAGGGTCTGGTCAATGTATTCCACGATCTGGGCGCCGACGAGGTGGTCGAGGGCGGTCAGACCATGAATCCGTCCACGGACGATATTTTGAAGGCAATCGACGCAGTTCCCGCCGAGATTGTCTACGTCCTGCCGAACAATAAAAACATCATCATGGCAGCCGAGCAGGCAATTCCGCTGTGCGAGACCAAGCAGGTGATTGTCATCGGCACGCGCAATATCCCGCAGGGCATTTCCGCCATGCTGATCTTCGATCCGGACGGCGAGCCGGAGGACAATACCGAGGCAATGAAGGACGCGATCAACAGCGTCCGCTCCGGTCAGGTCACCTACGCCGCGCGCAATTCGGATTTTGACGGCAAGAAGATCAAGAAGGACGAGTATCTTGCGCTGTTCGAGTCGCGCCTGTGCGCCAACAGCAAGAAGATGGATGATGCCATCAAGAAGCTGGTGCGCGAGATGACGCGCAGCGACTGCTCGTTTGCCAACATCATCTACGGCGAGTCCATGACCGAGGAGGATGCGGAGCGTGTTCAGGCGATGTTCCTCAAGGAGCGTCCGGATCTGGAGTGCACCATCATCAACGGCGGTCAGCCGGTTTACTATTTTATTCTTTCCACAGAAGGTTAAGCAATGTCCATTTTTGATCTGTTCGCTCAGATTGAGCAGAAGCGCACCGCCGCACCGGCAACGCCGCCGGAGTGGCTGGTGGTCGGCTTGGGCAATCCGGGCAAAAAATACGAAAACACCCGTCATAACACCGGATTTCTGGTGATGGACACGCTGTGCCGGGAGCACGGCGTATCCTGTGACCGCTCCCGCTTCCGCGCCCTGACCGGAGAGGCGGTGCTGGGCGGCAAGCGCGTGCTGCTGCTCAAGCCGCAGACCTTTATGAATCTCTCGGGCGAGGCAGTACGCGAGGCGGCAGCCTTTTACAAAATTCCGCCTGAGCGCGTGCTGGTCATTTTTGACGACATCTCGCTGCCGGTCGGCACGCTGCGCATCCGCGCAAAGGGCTCTGCCGGCGGTCAGAACGGCGTGAAAAACATCATCGCACAGCTCGGCTCAGAGCAGTTCCCGCGCATCAAGGTCGGCATCGGCGGCAAGCCGCATCCGGACTATGATCTGGCAGACTGGGTGCTTTCCTCCTTCCGTCCGGAGGAGCAGGAAGCGATGCAGGATGCCGCAAAGCGTGCGGCGGCAGCGGTCAGCGAGCTGATTGAGCACGGCGTGCCGAGCGCTGTGCAGAAGTACAACGGCAAGGGGAAATAACACAATCCGCTTCCGATTTCGAGGTGTATCGCTACTATGAATCTGATTTTTGCCGGACTGATCTTTGTCCTGATGGATATCAACAACCAGTTCGGAACCATTACGATCAATCTTCTGCCGAGCTTTGATATCCTTCCGGATTTTTTGGGATATCTTCTGATTGCACTCGGTCTGCGCACAACCGCAGACAAAAGCATCTGCTTCAAAAAGGTGCGTCCCTATATCCGCGCGGCAGGCGTCTATACCTTGCTTCTGTACGCGCTGGATTTTTGGGAAATCACCGACCGTCTGGGTGCGCTTGGGCTGTTTGCTCATCTGATCGCAACCATCCTGACGCTGTACACCACCTATCTGATCGGGCTGGGGCTGAATGATCTGGAGGACGCGCGGTTCTGCGTTCTGCGCGCCTATGCCGTCTACGAGGCATGGCGCGCGCTGATGATCTCCCGCGTTGCGGCGTATGCGTATCAGCTGCTTGTGATCTATCCCCCGCATCTGCCCGAGGTGTTCGTGCTGGAATTCGCGCTGATTTCCACGCTGTGCACGCTGTATTTCCTGTTCCGCTTCGGACAGGCACGCCACCGGTATTATCGGTTTATCCGTTAAAAGCTGCATAAGAAAGGACAGTATCCACAGATACTGTCCTTTTTCTTACGGTTTTATGCCGGACGCTTGCAGGTCAGCAGAATGACCTGACGCTCCTTTGCAATCTGCCGCAGCAGCTTCATGCCGCAGGCAGTGCGCTCATCGTCATAGGTGAGGAAGGGATCGTCCAGCACCAGCGGAACGGATTCCCCGTTCTCGTCCAGCAGCACCTTGCACGCCGCAAGCCGCAGCGCCAGATACAGCTGGTCACGCGTACCGGAGGACAGCTTGAGCGCGTCCAGTGCCGCTGCACTGTTTTCGGCGCGGCACTCCGCCTCAAAGCTCCTGCCGAGGGTCAGCTCGGTATATTTGCCGTCGGTCAGCGCGGTCAGATATTCCTGTGCATAGCGGTTGATCTCCGGCGACATACGTCCGGTCAGCTCGGTATTCGCCTTGACCAGCGCATCCTTCGCGGCGGCAATCGCATCCAGATGCCACATAATATCCCGCCGCTCTACGGTCAACAGGTCGCGCCGCGCGATCAGCTCCTCCCGCACGCCGATTGCCTCGGACTTACCCTTGCACTGCGCAATGTATTCACGCAGCTCGGTCAGCTCCTCGCGCAGCTCGGCAAGCGTCTGCTTTTTGTTTTCCACATTGGCGCGCGCCGTGCCCTGCGGGCCGGTCAGCTCCAGAATTTCCAGATACTCGCGGCGAATCGCCAGATACTTCTTTTCAAAGGCATCGCATTCCGCGTGCTGCATCATCAGATCGGTAATCATTTCGAGCGCCTGCCACTCGTTGACGACCTCCGGCTCGATTGCCTGCGCCGCGTCAATCAGCTTTTCCCGCGCAGCCTCAAACTTTTCCGCAGCCTGTGTATACTTGCCGCCCGCAGTCTGACGTCTGCGCTCCAGCTTGGCGCGCTCATCGTCAAAGTCCATCGGCGGACCGGAAAGCTCCTTTGTGCTGCCGATAAAGGTGACAATCAAAAAGACCACAGCGAGCACGGAGAACAGGTATGGCATAATATCGCCGAGCGGCAGCACCTTGAACAGGCTGAGCACCGCCAGAATGCCCATCACGATTGCCACAAGCATCGACCACCAGCGGATACGGATGTCGGACGTCCCGTAATCATGCGCGCTGTAATCATCCTCCGCGCGGTTGATCTTATCCCACTCGTCCTCGAAGTGGTCGCGCAGGAAGCGTACCTCCTGATCCGCCGCCTTGACCGCCTGATCCGCCTGCTCATAGCTCTTTTTTGCCTGTTCTGCCGCCGCCAGCCTGCGCGGCTCGGGCAGCATGGCGCGGCGTTCCTGTAGCTCCTCGCGTGCGCGGCGTTCCTCGGTCTCGGTGCGCTCGCGCTTTGCGATGTACACCGTATTGAATTCCTCATAGGTCTGCTCGTAATCGTGCTCGGCAGCCTCCAGCTGTTCCTGCACCTGCGGCAGACGGGCTTCGCTCGCGTCAATTTCGCTTTGCAGCCGGTCGATGCGGTTGATGCCGTCCAGCACCTGCTCCAGCTCGGTTTCGACCTCGCCCAGCTTGCCGCGTCCGCCGCTGCCCTTGAGCTCCAATCTCCAGCGGTCGAGCTGGCTGACCGCGCGCGCATAGGCTGCCGCATTGTCGCCGGTGCTCGAAAGTGCCAGCATCCGCTCGTCCAGCTCCTCGGTCGCCATGGTCAGGTCGGTGCCGTCGATCAGCGCGGAGGACTGATAGCCCTGCTCGCCCACGCCGGTGAGCGTTCTGCCGCAGTCCCGGCTGGTCAGCTCCAGGCATTCCTCATTGGTATCCGCCCAGCGCGCGGAAAATTCCTGCATCAGTCCGCCGCGTCCGGTGGTTCGGCTGATCGTAACCGGCCGTCCCTTCCATTCGATCTGAATGCGCCCGCTCATCGGCGAGCCGTCCTGCGGACAGTATTTTGTTTTATCGGACAGCGCCTTTTTGCTGTCGCGCCGCGCGGTGTTCAAGCCGTACAGCATCACGCGCAGAAAGTCACACAGCGTGGTCTTTCCGCCCTCATTCGGCATGTAAATGACATTAAAGCCATCCTTGAATGTGAACTCTCGTCCTCCCATCATGCCGAAATTCCCCTGTGCCGAAATAAATTTCATATTGCTCCTCTATCCTTTCGGGGATGTTCCATTTCGGTCGCGCCCCGCGCGGGCAGCCGTCTGCCGCACGCAATGCAGTGCTAAATGGTATTAAATCCTCTACATTATAACAATTTGTGACGCGCTTGACAACCCGAAAAACATCCCTCCTTCATCTTGTCCGCTTCCAATCTATGCAGCGTTCCGGCGCTTCATGCTTTTTCCATCAATACATCATACTGTCTCAAAAACGCCCATAAACATACTCAAAAGTTGCTCAATTGTCTCAAAAGTGTGATTTATCTGTTAAATTGGAGGTTTTTTCTGATTTCCCCTTGCATTTCATCAACATTTTCAACAGTTTTTTTAAAAAAAATGATTTACAAAGTTGTTGAAATAGTATAAAATGTATTTGTATCAGAACAGTCTGGAAATTGGTATGTTTTGTATCAAATGCCCGTGCTCTCATTTTTATTCCCATAATGTTCCCAAAGGACATTGAATTTGCGCAGAAGATTTGGTACAATTACTACTGATGGATGATTATTTGTTCAGCTTTGCACCAACAGATAACCATCCAGGCTGTAACACCACAGAATTTTTTTAGAAATAGGAGATGTGTTCAATGGATGCTTTCAGCAAGGCTTTACAGGCAGACAAGAGAGAAATTATCATTGCACCGACCATTTACAAGTGTGCAGACTTTGGCATGTTCGCAGAGGAGTTCAAGCTCAACGAGAGAGACTGCGTTCTGACCAACGAGTTCATCTACAAGCCGTTCATGGAGCAGTACAACCTGCCGTGCAACTTCGTATTCCAGGAGAAGTTCGGCGGCGGCGAGCCGTCCGAGGCTATGATCGAGACCATGTACGAGGCAATTCCGTACGATTCCTATGACCGCGTTATCGCAATCGGCGGCGGCGCTATCATGGACCTGTGCAAGCTGCTGGGCTGCAAGCGTCCGGCTTCTGTACACGAGCTGTACTTCAAGCGCGAGCCGGTTATCCACGAGAAGGAAGTTGTCGCTATCCCGACCACCTGCGGCACCGGTTCCGAGGTTACCAACATCTCCGTTGCAATCGTCAAGGACGAGAAGGACGGCGTTCTGACCGGCGGCGAGACCAAGCTGGGTCTGGTATCCGACGATATCATCCCGAACAAGGTTTGCCTGATCCCGGATCTGCTGAAGACCCTGCCGTACAAGCCGTTTGCTTCCTCTGCAATCGACGCTCTGATCCATGCGACCGAGTCCTTCCTGTCCCCGTCCCGTAAGACCACTACCTCCGAGCTGTTCTCCGTCAAGGCGATGGAGATGATCCTCGAGGGCTTCCGCCGCATCGGCGAAGAGGGTCCGGACGCTCGCCTGGGCTACCTGGATGAGTTCGTAACCGCTTCCCTGTACGCAGGCATCGCATTCCTGAAGGCTGGCTGCGCTACCGTTCACGGCATGTCCTTCCCGCTCGGCGGCACCTATCACGTACCGCACGGTGAGTCCAACTACGCTCTGTTCGGCAAGATCATGGAGATCTACGACGAGATGAACCCGACCGGCGAGATCCTGAAGTTCAAGCAGATGGTAGCACGCATCACCGGCTGCGAGGTCGAGAACGCTATCCCGTACATGAACGAGCTGCTCGAAAAGGTTCTGCACCTGAAGCCGCTGCGTGAGTACGGCTTCAAGGAGTCCGACATCAAGGACTTCCCGGTATCCGTTGAGTCCAACCAGCAGCGCCTGATCACCAACTCCTACATCCAGCCGTGGACCCGCGAGCTGATGGAGCGCGTTTACAGAGAGTGCTACTAATTATCGGCACACTCCAGTTTACCTAATTGAGAACTGACTGGGGCAGGCAGCAGCTCCGTTGCCTGCCCTTCTTTTTCACCCTGCAATCACACGAGAGAGATTGTGAAAAACATAGAATTGGAAAGGATGATACCCCGCCATGATGACTAAGGCAGAGTACATTGAGAGCCTGAGAAGCCTCAAGTTTAACCTGTGGATGTTCGGTAAGAAGGTTGAGAATCCGGTAGACGATCCGGTAATCCGCCCGTCCCTGAACTCCTTCGCAGCAACCTACGAGCTGGCAGAGGACCCGCAGTACGAAGATCTGATGACCGCTACCTCTCACCTGACCGGTAAGAAGATCAACCGCTTCACCCACATGCATCAGTCCACTGACGACCTGATTAAGAAGGTTAAGATGCAGAGACTGCTCGGCCAGAAGACCGCAGCATGCTTCCAGCGCTGTGTCGGCATGGACGCAATGAACGCAGTTTACTCCTCTACCTACGAGATCGACGAGGCATGCGGCACCAAGTACCACGAGAATTTCGTCAAGTTCCTGACCATGGTTCAGGAAGGCGACCTGGCTGTTGACGGCGCAATGACCGACGTCAAGGGCGACCGCTCCAAGGCTCCGTCCCAGCAGGCTGATCCGGACCTGTTCGTACACGTTGTTGAGCGCACCGCTGACGGCGTTTACGTAACCGGCGCAAAGGCACATCAGACCGGCTACATCAACTCCCACTACGTACTGGTTATGCCGACCATCTCCATGCGTGACGGCGACGAGGATTATGCAATTTCCTTCGCTTGCCCGACCGATGCAGAGGGCATCACCCTGATCTACGGCCGCCAGTCCTGCGACACCCGCAAGCTGGAGGAGTACAACGACATCGACGTCGGCAACAAGGTATACGGCGGCCACGAGACCCTCGTAATCTTCGACCGCGTATTCATCCCGAACGACATGATCTTCCTGAACGGCGAGACCAAGTTCGCAGGCATGATCGTCGAGCGCTTCGCAGGCTACCACAGACAGTCCTACGGCGGCTGTAAGGTTGGTGTAGGCGACGTCCTGATCGGCGCTACCGCACTGGCAGTTGAGATGGCAGGCGCTGCAAAGGCTTCCCATGTCAAGGATAAGCTGATCGAGATGACCCACCTGAACGAGACCCTGTACTGCTGCGGTATCGCATGCTCCTCTCAGGGCTCCAAGACCAAGTCTGGCAACTACCTCATCGACCTGCTGCTGGCTAACGTCTGCAAGCAGAACGTCACCCGCTTCCCGTACGACATCGCTCGTCTGGCACAGGATCTGGCAGGCGGCCTGATGGTTACTCAGCCGTCCGAGGCGGACTACCGCAATCCGGAGCTGAAGCCGCTGATCGACAAGTACCTCAAGGGTGTCGATTCCGTTCCGACCGAGGACCGCATGAGAGTCCTCCGCCTGATCGAGAACATGACCATGGGCACCGCAGCTGTCGGCTATCTGCCGGAGTCCATGCACGGCGCAGGCTCCCCGCAGGCTCAGCGCATCATGATCGCTCGTCAGTCCAACATGGAAATGAAGAAGCAGCTGGCGAAGAAGATTGCCCGCATCGACTAATTTATTCGTTTCACTCGAAAAAACGGTGCTGAAAATCCCGCGATAACGAACGAATGAGGCACTCATAGAATCACTCTGTGAGTGCCTCTTTTTCATTTACATTTTGTAACCAAATCATTCCGTCAGAGGGTATTTATGCTGAAGTGTACAGTGAAATTCTGCGGCGGATGCAATCCGAAATATGAGCGCGGCGACGCATATGCGGCGATCCGCAGCGCGCTGTCCGGCATCGCTGAGTTCTCCCTTCCGCAGGACGGCGAGCACTACGACGCACTGCTGATCATCACAGGATGCACCGCGTGCGAATACGATTATGCGGAGATCTGCGCGGATCATCGCATCCGCTGCTCGGACAGCTCGGATGTCCCTTCTGTCATCGACAGACTCCGCCACCTCCACTGAATGAACAGAGGACTTCCTGTTCTTTTGTCCACATATTTAGAACGATCCATGAGAGAGGATGAATTCAAATGAAGAAAGTCAAAATTATGACTGCGGATGAGGCAGTCATGCTGGTTAACGATGGCGATACCATCGCAACCGGCGGCTTCGTCAGCTGCGCTTGCCCGGAGACTCTTTCCAAGGCAATCGAGAAGCGCTTCGTTGAGACCGGTCACCCGAACAATATGACCCTGTTCTATGCAGCAGGTCAGGGCTACCGCGGCACTCCGGGCTCCGGCGGCGACCACTTTGCTCACGAGGGCATGGTGAAGCGCGTTGTCGGCGGTCACTGGGACCGTGCTCCGGGACTGGGCAAGCTCGCACTGGAGAACAAGATTGAGGCATACAACCTGCCGCAGGGCGTTATCACCCATATGTACCGCGATATCGCAGCACACAACATCGGCACCATCACCCACGTTGGTCTGTACACCTTCGCTGACCCGCGCAACGGCGGCGGCAAGCTGAACGATGTCACCAAGGAAGATCTGGTCAAGCTGATCGAGATCGAGGGCGAGGAGCGCCTGCTGTACAAGGGCTTCCCGATCAACGTTGTATTCCTGCGCGCATCCTACTGCGACGAGCGCGGCAACTGCACCGTACATAGAGAGGTTGGTCCGCTGGACGTTACCGCAATGGCTCAGGCTTGTAAGAACTCCGGCGGTAAGGTTATCGTTCAGGTTGAGAAGATCGTTGCCGCAGGCTCCCTTGATCCGAAGCTGGTCAAGATCCCGGGTATCTACGTTGACGCAGTTGTCGTAGGCACCGAGGAGGACAACATGCAGTGCATCGGCGTTCCGTACGACGGCGCAGCTGCTGGCGAGTACTGCATCCCGCTGGATGCCATCCCGACCATCCCGCTGAACCAGCGCAAGGTTGTCGCTCGCCGTGCTGCAATGGAGCTCCCGAACGACGCAATCGTTAACCTCGGCACCGGTATGCCGGAGCAGATCGCAAACGTTGCGGCTGAGGAAGGCATCTCCGACAAGATGACCCTGACCGTAGAGGCAGGCCCGATCGGCGGCATCCCGATGGCAGGCCCGCAGTTCGGCGCATCCGCAAACGCAGAGGCAATTCTGGAGCACAACGTACAGTTCGACTTCTATCAGGGCGGCGGTCTGGATATCGCATTCCTGGGTCTGGCTGAGACCGCTCCGAACGGCGACCTGAACGTTTCCAAGTTCGGCACCCGTCTGGCAGGCTCCGGCGGATTCGTCGATATCACCCAGAACGCAAAGAAGGTCTGCTACTGCGGCACCTTTACCGCAAAGGGTCTGAAGGTCAAGGTCGGCGACGGCAAGATCGAGATCGTTCAGGAAGGCGAAAAGAAGAAGTTCGTCAAGAGCGTTGAGCATATCACCTTCTCCGGTGTTTATGCAAACAAGGTTGGTCAGCCGGTTCTGTACATCACCGAGCGTGCTGTATTCGAGCTGCGTCCGGAGGGCGTAACCCTGATCGAGATCGCTCCGGGCATTGATCTGCAGACTCAGGTCCTCGACCAGATGGAGTTCACCCCGAACATCGCTTATCAGGAAGACGGCACCATCAAGCTGATGGACGAGCGCATTTTCCGCGACGAGCCGATGGGTTTGGAGTAAAAAACACATAATCTACCCTGTTTTTTCGTACAAAATAACCAAAGAGCACCGAAAAAACACTTGTGTAATTCATATAGTTCATGATAGACTATTAGCGAGACGTTTGATCCGTGTCAAATGCTCTCATGTTGTAAAAATCCATCTATGAACGAAAAGGAGAAAAGTGAAATGAACATTTACATTTGTAGTGCTGCAAGAACCGCAATCGGCACCTACGGCGGCACCCTGAAGGATGTTACCGCTCCGACCCTGGCAGTTGCTGCTGCAACCGCTGCTGTTGAGCGCGCAGGCATCGACAAGGCTGCAATCGACGAGGTTGTATTCGGTCAGGTCCTTTCCGCTGGCTGTGGTCAGAACATCGCTCGTCAGGCAATGATGGGTGCAGGTCTGCCGATCGAAACTCCGGCAATGACCATCAACAAGGTCTGCGGTTCCTCCATGAGAGCAATGTCTCTGGCAGCACAGATGATTAAGTCCGGCGACGTTAAGTGCATGCTGGCAGGCGGCGCTGAGTCTATGTCCTCTGCTCCGTACATCTCCCGCAACATGCGCTGGGGCGCTCGTATGAACGACGTCAAGATGGTCGATATGATGGTCTACGACGGCGTTTGGGACGTATTCAACAACTACCACATGGGCATCACCGCTGAGAACGTAGCTGAGAAGTACGGCATCACCCGTGAGATGCAGGACGAGATCGCTCTGGCATCCCAGCAGAAGGCTGTTGCTGCAATCGAGGCTGGCAAGTTCAAGGACGAGATCGTTCCGATCGAGGTTAAGATGCGCAAGAAGACCGTTATCTTCGACACCGACGAGCATCCGAAGCCGGGCACCACTCTTGAGGTTCTGGGCAAGCTGCGTCCGGCATTCAAGAAGGACGGCACCGTAACCGCAGGCAACGCTTCCGGTATCAATGACGCTGCTGCTGCTATGGTTATCTGCTCTGAGGAGTTCGCAAAGGCTCACGGCCTGACCATGCTGGCTAAGATCCGTTCCTACGGTTCTGTCGGCTGCGATCCGTCCATCATGGGCGTAGGTCCGATCGAGTCCACCCGTCAGGCTCTGTCCCGCGCAGGTCTGACCGTTGCTGACCTCGACCTGATCGAGTCCAACGAGGCATTCGCTGCTCAGGCTGCTGCTGTCAACACCACCCTTGGCTTCGATATGGACAAGGTTAACGTAAACGGCGGCGCAATCGCTCTGGGTCACCCGATCGGCGCAGCAGGCTGCCGTATCTCCACCACCCTGCTGTACGAAATGATGAAGCGTGGTTCCACCATCGGTCTGGCTACCATGTGCATCGGCGGCGGCATGGGCGAGGCAATCATCCTCGAGCGCGACAACAATTGTAAGTAAGTTATTTTTCCATCGGACCGGGGAGGGGCGCGCCGCAAGCGCGTCCCCCTTCCGGCGGTTTGAAACAAAAAGGAGCTATCTGTATCATGACTGATGTAAAGGTTGAGAAAAAGGGCAATATCGCGGTCGTAACCATCGACCATATGTCTGCAATGAACGCACTGAGCACCGATATGTACGCTCAGCTGGAGGAAGCATTTGACACCGTTGGTGCAATGGAAGACGTTTATGCCGTCGTCCTGACCGGTTCCTCCCGCGTCAACAAGAAGGGCAAGCTGGTTCAGTCCTTCGTAGCAGGCGCTGACATCTCCCAGATGTCCACCATGACCGTTGCAGAGGGCAAGGCATTCGGCAACGATTCCAACCGCGTATGCTGGAAGATCGAGAACTTCAAGCGCCCGGTTATCGCTGCAATCAACGGCTTCTGCCTGGGCGGCGGCTGCGAGCTGGCAATGTCCTGTGACATCCGTCTCGCTTCTGCAAATGCAACCTTCGGCCAGCCGGAAGTTGGTCTGGGCATCACCCCGGGCTGCGGCGGCACCCAGAGACTGGCTCGCCTGATCGGCGCAGGCAAGGCAAAGGAAATGCTGTACACCGCACGCGGCAACTACACCGCTCAGTACGCAAAGGAAGCTGGTCTGGTCAACGAGGTCTATGAGACGGTTGAAGAGCTGATGGAGGCTGCTGAGTCCCTGGCTGCTGAGATCGCTGCTCAGGCTCCGATCGCTGTTTCCCTGGTCAAGGAGTGCGTCAATGTCGGCCTGCAGACCGACCTGAACTCCGCTCTGAAGTTCGAGGGCAACGCGTTTGGTGAGTGCTTCGCTACCGAGGATCAGAAGTACGCTATGAACCACTTCGTAAGCAAGAGCAGAGAGCCGAAGCAGTTCAGCAACAAGTAATTTTAACCTGAGAGAGTTACCAAAAACACGGAGAGAGGTTTTTACAACATGAATGTTTGTGTATTCGGCGCCGGCAACATGGGCGCGCGCATCGCAGAGGTATTCCTGACCGCTGGTCATACCGTAACGATGCTGGACATCAAGGATCAGTTCCTCGAGAGAGGCGTCAACACCATTAAGAACGACTTCGCATTCCTCGTAAAGAAGGGCAAGATGGAGCAGGAGAAGGCTGACGAGCTGCTCGGCACCCTCAAGACCGCGACCGACCGCAAGGCTGCACGTGATGCTGACTTCATCATGGAAGTTATTCTGGAGCGCATGGACCTCAAGAAGGAACTCCTGCACGACCTGGATAACATCTGCCCGAAGCACACCATCTTCGCTTCCAACACTTCCGCTCTGTCGGTTACCGAGATGGCAAATGCATTCCCGCATCGTGCAGACAAGTTCATCGGCTGCCACTTCTTCAATCCGGCACAGATCATGAAGCTGGTTGAGGTTACGCGCGCAATCCAGACCTCTGACGAGACCTTCAACACCGCATTCGAGCTGATGCAGTCGCTCGGCAAGATCCCGGTCAAGGTCAACGAGGGTCCTGGCTTCGTTGTAAACCGTATGCTGATCCCGATGATCAACGAGGCAATTGGTATTTATGCAGAAGGCATTGCCTGCCCGTCCGATATCGACCTGGCAATGCAGAACGGCGCTGGTATGCGCTCCGGTCCGCTCCATACCGCTGACCTGGTTGGCCACGATGTCAACCTCGCAATCATGGAGACCCTGTACAACGAGACCGGCGATACCAAGTATCGTCCGCATCCGCTGCTGCGCAAGATGGTTCGCGCAGGCTGGCTGGGCATCAAGACCGGCCGCGGCTTCTTTACTTATGATGAAAAGGGTAAGGAAATCCCGGGCGGCGAGCTGACCGTTAAGTAAAATCCACATATTGTTCCCGTCCATGCGGGTCGAAGGCGCCGGAAATCCGGCGCCTTTTTGCTTTCCTGCTCCCACTGTCCAAGTATGATAATCTCATTTTGACCGTTTCAACACCTGCACATATTTTCCTTCAATTTATCCACGGTTTGACGGCACTTTTTCAGAAATCCACTATATTTTGTTCGGTCGCACAAAATTTTGCGGCTGCGGCAAAATCTATTGAAATATGACAATTTTCCCCATATAATATCATATAGTACAAAATTGTCTCTCAAAATACATTTTTTTCCACTTTTTACCCGAACAGTATGCGCACAAAGTAGGCAGATGCGGCGAATGCAGTGAGATCTGCAAGCAGCGCCGCAGGGATCGCATAGCGCGTCCTGCCCATGGACAGGTATCCGCAATACATACTGATGGTATAGATACTGGTCTCGGACGCACCGAGCATAACGGCGGCAATCCGTCCTGCCTCGCTGTCCACACCACAGGTCTTCATAATTTCTGTCCCCAGCGCAAGCCCTCCGCTGCCGCTCAGCGGCTTGAGCAGCACCAGGGCGGCACATTCCTCCGGGATCCCGAAAAACGCCAGCACGGGCTGTACCGCCTGCCCTGCGAGGTCAATAAAGCCGGAGGCGCGCAGCATGGTCACGGCGGTCAGCAGTGCGATCAGAGTAGGCAAAATCTGAAGTACGGTTTCCAGCCCCTTGCGCGCGCCGCGCAGAAAAACCGGGAAGATATCCACTCCGTGTGCCAGCGCATAGCCGCAGATCAGGCACAGCAGCAGCGGCACAACCGCCTGCATCATCATGGCCAGAACAGCGCAAACAGGCGCGCGGCGGCGATGACAACAATCACAGACAAAATGGATGCCCCCCACACGGCGGGCATGATGTCAAACGGCTGCGCACAGCCAAAGGACGCCCGCACCGCCGCAACGGTGGACGGGATCAGCTGAATGGACGCACTGTTGAGCACAACCAGCGTCAGCACCTCATCGGGTGAACCCTTCCCTCCGCAGACGGCATAAATGCGCTCTGCGGCACGCAGACCGATCGGCGTGGCGGCATTGCTCAAACCGAGCAGATTGGCCGTGACATTGGCGCTGACCGCTCGCATGGCGGCCTCGTCCTTCCCTGCCCTGCCGAACAGCGGGCGCAGCAGCGGCGATAACACACGGGCAATGCGCGCAGCAAGTCCGGATTCCTCCATCAGCTCCATCAGTCCGCTCCACAGGCTCATGATGCCCGCGATGGAGATACACAGCGTCACGGCATCCCCCGCGCCGGCGGTCACTGCCGCCGAGACCGCACCGATGCGTCCGGTCAGCAGCCCTGTCGCGGCTGCCAGCACCAGTATCCCCAGCCAAAGATATGAAATCAAACCGATCCCCCCTGTCGTTCTCCGCTTCTCGGCGGCGAATATATTAAGATGTCTCTGAGGAAGTATGAAAGGAGCTTTACCCCTATGAAGTCTACTGGTATTGTTCGTAAGGTCGATGAACTCGGTCGTATCGTTCTGCCGATCGAACTGAGACGGACACTCGACATCGAAGTAAAGGATTCCCTTGAAATTTACGTTGATGGTTCTCAGATCATTCTGAAAAAATACGAGCCGGCCTGTATTTTCTGCGGCAATGCCAAGGATATCATCAGCTATAAGGGCAAAAATGTGTGCCGCAGCTGTATGTCGGAGTTGGTCGGTGCACTGGATACAGAACAATGAGACGATTCTGGAAGAGGGGACGGAAAACCGTCCCCTCTTTTCTCATATTCCCTTGTACTTTTTGCGGGTTGCCATACCGCCGCGGATATGGCGCTCGCATTTATTATGCATCAGCACTTCGTGTACCTGTGCGTACAGCGGAAGATTCAGATGATAAAGCCGTTCGGTAATGTCCTTATG
>JAEDEU010000150.1 GCA_016293155.1 Clostridiaceae bacterium
TTTGGGCGGCTTTTTTGCAAAAATATGGAGATGTTATGCGTCCAGATCGTACAGATCGACCAGCTCCGGCTCATCCATCATGGCGCCGAGCTGCGGCACGATGCGCGTGAAGTGCTCAGAGGCATTGTGTGCGTCGATGGAAGCCTGATCCTTCCAGACCTCGAAAAAGGTGTGGAGGCGCTCGTCCGTGTGTCCGGTTACATTGCGGTAGGAAATGCAGCCTGCGTCCTTGCGGGAGGCCTCGACCAGCTCGGCAGCGAGCGCTTCATATTCCGCGATACATTCCTTTTTGATAACCTGTCTTGCTACGATTGCGATCATAATTGTCATCCTTTCGGTGGTGTTGTATCCACAATATAACAGATGTACGGAGGAATTGTCAACCGGCGGCGGATTTGTCGGATTGGATTGAGAAATCCCTCGCGGGACGGTTCTTGTTTTTTGTCGAATACAATGATAAAATAAGAGAAAAAGGGATGGAGGAAGTTTTTTATGCAGACCTGTCCGCGATGCGGAACCGATCAAGAGGATGAGGCCCGCTACTGCCGGTTTTGCGGGCATCGATTGAAAAAAAGCAAAATACCGTTGATTGTGCTAGCGGTTGCCATTGCGGCGGTCGGGCTTGCAGCTGCCGCAAGTCAGCTGGCAGGCTCGCACAGCACGGGGGCGCAGACTGCCTCGCCGGAACAGAATCAGGTGCAGAACGAACCGCAGACAGAGCAGCAGACCATCGGACAGATGGAGGAGGAATCCGAGCCGACCTATGAGATTTTCTACGAGAACTGCACCTGGCAGGAGGCGTTTGACCGCTGCGTGGAAATGGGCGGCACTCTGATCACCTTCGAAACCGAGGAGGAATATCAGAATGTCCTCAGCCGGCTGGACACCAAGAAGATTTATTATATTGGCGCAGGACGTGCGGAGAACAGCAGCAGCTACTACTGGGTCAACTCCGACCGCACGCTGTCCGGTGAAACGCTGGACGGCTCAAGCCACTGGCTGGACGGCGAGCCCAGCCTGAGCGAGGGCGATGTGGGCGAATACTATGTGAATCTGTTCTATCTGAAGAAGCAGGGCAAATGGGTTTGGAATGACATTCCGAACGACACCATTGCCGCTGCACCGAATTATAAGGATAAAATCGGATACATTTGTGAATTTCAGTAAACAGGAGGAAAAGGAATGGCGAAGAAAAAAGGAAATGTGCTGCGCATTATTGTCGGCGTGCTGGGCGCGGCGGTGCTGGTGATGGCAGCCGGACTGATTGTCAGCGGACGGTTTTCCGCGCGCCTGCAGGGCGGAGAGAATAGCCAGCCGGAGCAGTCGGAGACCACGGTTTTGGACAGCGAGGTACAGGAGGTGCTGGACAGCCTGACTCTCGAGCAGAAGGTGGCGCAGATGTTCTTCATCACCCCGGAGAGTATGACCGGCTACAACAGGGTCACACAGGCGGGCAATGCGTCCAAGGAGGCGTTTGTCAAGTATCCGGTCGGCGGACTGGTGTATTTTTCGCAGAATCTGAAGGACCCGGATCAGACGCGCACCATGCTCGGCAATATGCAGCAGTTCAGCGAGGAGCAGACCGGACTGCCGCTGTTCCTCGGCGTAGACGAGGAAGGCGGAACGGTAGTCCGTATTGCGGATAATGCAGCATTCGGCGTGGAAAATATCGGAGACATGGCGGATATCGGCGCAACGGGCGATTCCTCCAAGGCGTATGACGTAGGCGAAACGCTTGCGGGCTACCTCAAGGATCTGGGCTTTAATGTGGATTTTGCACCGGTTGCGGATGTATTCAGCAACCCGCAGAACACGGTGATCGGAAAGCGCAGCTTCGGCAGCGATCCGAACGTGGTATCCGAAATGGTAGTGCAGGCGGTCGAGGGCTTGCAGGACAACGGCGTTGCCGCCGCAGTCAAGCATTTCCCGGGACACGGCAATACGACGCAGGACAGCCATTCCGGTTATGCCTCCAGCGACCGCACGCTGGAGGAGCTGCAATCCATGGAATTTCTTCCGTTTGAGGCGGGCATTGCGGCCGGCACGGACTTTATCATGGTCGGACACATCACGCTCCCGAATGCAACCGAGGAGCAGTCCCCGTCCAGCATAAACAAGGAGGTTGTCACCGATATGCTGCGCACCGGTCTGGGCTACAGCGGTCTGATTATCACGGATGCCATGAACATGGGTGCCATTACGCAGGAATACAAGAGCGCAGAGGCTGCGGTCAAGGCGATTCAGGCAGGTGTGGACATCGTGCTCATGCCGGAGGATTTTCAGGAGGCATATGAGGGCGTGCTTGCGGCGGTCGAGGATGGCACCCTCACCGAGGAGCGCATTGACGAATCCGTTGCCCGCATCATTGCGGAAAAGCTGGCGATTCAGAATGAAAGCCTCAACAGCGACGTGGTAGGATAAGCGCGAAAAAATCAAAGCCGGAACAGAGCATTGTTCCGGCTTTTTGCTGCGTCCGGAAGGTAACCGATATTTTGTGTTTTTTTGTAAAAGTTCACAGTTATTTCATGACTTTTACAAAACGCACGCTATAATAGAAGGAGTGTCAAAAACGATTATCAACGGCAAGGAGTCTGTGCGATGAACATTTCTTTTTTTCTGACACCGAAGGCGATGACGGCCTATATTTACTGCAATGATACCATCCGTCAGGGAATGGAAAAAATGTACCACCACGGATATACCGCGATTCCGGTGCTGGATGAGGACGGACATTATCTCGGTACGATTACGGAGGGAGATTTTCTGTGGACGGTGCTGGACTTTCACCATCCGATGCCGGAAATGCGCGATCTGGAAAAACGGTATATTTCCGAAATTCCGCTGCGCTGGAACTATGTGAGCGTACATATCAACGCGACCATGGAGGAGCTGTACCACCGCAGTATTTCTCAGAATTTTATCCCCGTCGTGGACGACCGCGGCATGTTCATCGGAATTGTCACTCGGCAGGATATTATCAAGTATTTTGCCAAAACCCGCGATATCATTGACGAAAAGGTGCGAGACGATTGACAGGGATTTTGTTTCCACGTATAATAAGGATACAACTCGTTTGAACAGCGTGGAAGGAGTTTGGCCATGAAAAAGTTTTTGGAAGAATTTAAAACCTTTGCCCTGCGCGGCAATGTAATGGATCTGGCTGTCGGTGTGATTATCGGTGCCGCATTCCAGTCCATTGTCACCTCTCTGACGGATAACATCATCACCCCGATCCTGAATATTTTCGGCAATGCGGAGCTGGATTTCAGCGGTCTGGTGCTGCGCATCGGCGGCGCAAACATCAAGTACGGTGCGTTTATCAGCTCTGTGATTGACTTTATCATTATGGCGTTTATCATCTTCCTGATGGTCAAGGCAGTCAACAAGCTCACTTCCATCGGCACCAAGCCGGCGGCTCCGGCGGCGCCGACCACCAAGGTTTGCCCCTTCTGCAAGAGTGAGATCGCAATCGAGGCAACCAGATGCCCGCACTGCACCTCGGAGCTGGCGGAAAAAGAAGC
>JAEDEU010000151.1 GCA_016293155.1 Clostridiaceae bacterium
ATATGTCTGCCGCCGCTGCATTCCGCAGTCGGGAGCTGTTCCAGAACGCGGCAGGTCTCATGCAGGATCGCATCCGCATCCTTGCGCATGGTGGCGAGAATCTGACGAAGTGCGCCGCTTTCCGCATTGAGCAGAGCATACAGTACGTGCTCCGGCTGGATGGTATGATGATGATACTTGGATGCAGTGTTCTGAGCCTCAATTAATATGGCCATAGCACCGGGTGAGTAGATTCGGGTACCCATGAGTGCTTCTCCTCCTTTTCCGATTGCGGTCTCCTTTGCAGGAACGATTTCTTGTTAGTATCTATTATAAAGGATTTTTGGGGAAAATGGATGAATGAATTGTTACAAAACCATGAAGTTTATCAGCGAAATGCCGAAGAAAATGCAGGAACTCTGTAAAATTATTCATAAATGCTCGAAAATACACGAAAATCCGCAGGAGAAAGCGACGTGAAAAAAGGAGTAAAGGTATGATGAAACAGAGGTATCGGCAGCCTGCATCAGAGGACGTCAGCCGCAAACAGTGAAGTTGACAAACCGCCCGCCGCGCGGTATACTAAAGATACAAAAAGGGAGGCATACCAGTTACGGTTTGTTCCCAATGTTAGACAAGATTTAACCGCCTAAGTTTGGGACACTGGGGCGGTTATTTCTTTTTTGTCTGGACACAGCAAACCGCGCCGAAGTACGAAGCTCCGGCGCGGTTTGTGTTGGATATCAATATAATTGAGAAAGAATGGCGTGATTATTTGACGATGGACACCGGTGTGATGTGCAGATGTCCGTCCTGTAGATCGACAATCAGCCTGGTGCCTGCGCTCAGATCGCCCGCGATGATCTCGCGTCCGATGAGCGTTTCGACATTGCGCTGTAGGAAGCGGCGCAGCGGGCGGGCACCGTAAATCGGGTCATAGCCATTGTCGATGATATACTGCTTTGCGTCCTCGCTCAGCTCGACGGTCAGGTGCTTGTCTGCCAGGCGCTTGCTGAGCGCCTGAATCATCAGGTCGATGATGCCCGTGATGTTTTCGCGGGTCAGCGGCTTGTAGAATACGGTTTCGTCCAGACGGTTCAGGAACTCCGGACGGAACGAACGGCGCAGCAGCTCATTGACCTGTGCCTTGGCGTCGTCACGGATGTTTCCGCTCTCGTCGATGCCGTCCAGAAGGAACTGAGAGCCGAGGTTGGAGGTCATAATCAGGATGGTGTTTTTGAAGTCCACGGTTCTGCCCTGCGAGTCCGTGATGCGTCCGTCGTCCAGCACCTGAAGCAGGATGTTGAACACATCCGGATGTGCCTTTTCGATCTCGTCGAACAGGACAACCGAGTACGGGCGGCGGCGGACGGCTTCGGTCAGCTGACCGCCTTCTTCATAGCCGACATATCCGGGAGGCGCTCCGATCAAACGGGATACCGAGAACTTTTCCATGTACTCGGACATGTCGATGCGCACCATGTTATTTTCGTCGTCAAACAGGGTTGCAGCGAGGGTCTTTGCCAGCTCGGTCTTGCCGACGCCGGTCGGACCGAGGAACAGGAAGGAGCCGATCGGACGGTTCGGGTCCTGAATGCCCGCACGCGAGCGGATAATCGCCTCGGTGACGCGGCTGACCGCCTCATCCTGACCGATGACGCGCTCGTGCAGAATCTCTTCCAGATGCAGCAGCTTTTCGCGCTCGCCCTGCATCAGGCGTGCGACCGGAATGCCCGTCCAGCGCTCGATGATCCGTGCAATCTCCTGCTCGGTGACCTTGTCGCGCAGCAGGGTGGTGTCCGCCTGCTCGCCGCCGTCCTTGCGCTCCTCTTCCTCCAGCTGACGCTGAAGCTCGGGCAGCTTGCCGTATTTCAGCTCGGCGGCGCGGTTCAGGTCGTAAGCCTCCTCTGCACGCTCGATGTCCGCCTTCATGGCCTCAATCTGCTCGCGCAGGCTCTGTACCTTGCTGATGGCGTTCTTTTCGTTGTCCCAGCGCGCCTTCATCGCGTTGAACTGCTCGCGCATCTCGGCAAGCTCCTTCTGGATCTCTGCCAGATGCTCTCTCGAAAGCTCGTCATCCTCTTTTTTCAGTGCGGCCTCCTCGATCTCGTGCTGGATGATCTTTCTCTGGATGACATCCAGCTCGGTCGGCATGGAGTCGATCTCGGTGCGGATCATCGCGCACGCCTCGTCGATCAGGTCAATCGCCTTATCCGGCAGGAAACGGTCGGTGATATAGCGGTTGGACAGGGTTGCCGCCGCAATAATCGCCTGATCCTGAATTTTTACGCCGTGATAGACCTCGTAGCGCTCCTTGAGTCCGCGCAGGATGGCGATGGTGTCCTCGACATTCGGTTCACCGACCTGTACGGGCTGGAAGCGGCGCTCCAATGCCGGATCCTTTTCGATATACTGCCGGTACTCGTTGAGCGTGGTCGCGCCGATGCAGTGCAGCTCACCGCGCGCCAGCATCGGCTTGAGCAGGTTGCCTGCGTCCATCGCGCCGTCGGTCTTGCCCGCGCCGACGATGGTGTGCAGCTCGTCGATGAACAGGATGATGCCGCCCTCGCTCTTTTTGACCTCGTTCAGCACCGCCTTGAGGCGCTCCTCGAATTCACCGCGGTACTTTGCGCCCGCGACCAGTGCGCCCATGTCCAGCGAGAAAATGGTCTTGTCCTTGAGGTTGTTCGGCACATCGCCCTTGACGATGCGCTGCGCCAGACCCTCCGCGATGGCGGTCTTGCCGACGCCCGGCTCACCGATCAGAACCGGATTGTTCTTGGTTTTGCGCGACAGGATGCGGATGACGTTTCGGATCTCGTCATCTCTGCCGATAACCGGATCCATTTTCTTTTCGCGTGCGCGCTCGACCAGATCGGTGCCGTATTTCTTGAGCGCGTCATAGGTGTCCTCCGGCGAGTCCGAGGTCACGCGCTGACTGCCGCGCACCTCGCTGAGTGCCTTGAGGAAATTGTTCTTTTCGATGCGGTATTTTTGGAACAGCTGCCTGACCGCGCCGCCTGCGGTGTCAATCAGCGCGAGGAACAGGTGCTCGACGGAGACAAAATCGTCCTTCATGCGCTCGGCGGTCTGCTCGGCGGCGTTCAGCGTCTTTTGCAGGTCTGCGGTGATATACTGACCGGACTGTCCGCTGACGTGCGGCAGCTTTTCCACGGCGCGCTTCGCGTCCGCGGTCATGGCGCCGGCATCCAGACCCATCTTTGTGATGAGCTGGGCGGTCAGACCGTTCTCCTGGGTCAGCAGCGTGGTGAGCAGGTGCTCCTGCCCGATTTCCGCGTTGCCGTATTCGGTTGCGAGTCCGCTGGCCTTGTTGATGGCGTCCAGCGACTTCTGCGTAAATTTCTGTGCATTCATAAAATACCCTCCCTCGGTGCTGTGAGAATCCACAGTTCGTTTTCGTTCAACGCAAGTATAAACCCGTGCAAACCGGAAATCAATAGGTGAAGTGTTACGAGTTTGTGAATTTTTAGCACTCGACAGATTTGAGTGCTAA
>JAEDEU010000023.1 GCA_016293155.1 Clostridiaceae bacterium
TGAAGTACAGGCTATTGTCACTGATGCTGACACTGTCCATTGTGACTGGTATGTGCCCCGTGATCGCGGCAGGGGGAAACGGCGCAGAGCAGCAGAATCCATCCACACAAATACAGGAGCAGGCTTCGGAAGAGAATCTGGAGGAATCAGCGGAGCCTGAAGCGGGAGAGACTGCGCGAACCATTTATACCGCCACAGCGTCTCAGCGTTCCGGCACGGCAGAGGATGCCGCGACCAATGCGGCGACTACTTTCCGGCGGTCGGCCTCCAGCCGCAGTGCGGTCGGAGATCCGAATTTGGATTTTGTCGATCAGCTGTCCGATAATGACGCTGCGACAGAATCCTACAGGCAGATGAAAAACGCATTTGAGAACAGTACCTATACGCTGACCTCAGAAGGCATTGCCCAAATCAAATATGAGCCGGAAGCGGATGTACACTTTTATTCCGAAACAGAGGAGCTGACCTCTGAGGAAAAAAGCGAGGCGATGAAGGATGTTTTTCTCGGAGTCAGCGCGTTCCGTTATGACCATCCGGAGATATTTTATTTGGATCCGCAGTGTAAGGCTTCCTATAGCTATTCTCTGAAAAGTACGGATGAATCCGGGCGCTGCTGCTGGGAGGTAATCTCCATCACCTTGAAAATTCAGCTGCTGTTCACAACGAGCAATTCGCTGAATACGGCGAAAAGAAAATACAACAGCGCAATCGACAGTGCTCTGACGGAAGCGAAAAAGTTCAGTGAACGGGATGAACAGGTCAAGGCGCTTCATGACTGGCTGTGCAATAAAATTACTTATCTGAGCTCTGCGGAATATGCGCACAGCTCTTATGGTGCTCTGGTTGAGGGAGAATGCGTCTGCGAGGGCTATGCCAAGGCGCTCAAGGTGCTTTGCGACCAGCTGGATATTCCATGTAAGATGGTGCTCGGTACCGGCTATACCTCAAGCGGTAGTGATGCCCATATGTGGAACTATGTCCGGATGGATGACAGCGCATGGTATGCTGTGGATGCGACATGGGATGACCAGAAACAGAAGACCTATGATGACTATTTGCTGGTTGGCGGCAAATCGGTCAGCCCGGCGATTTCCGAGGGCAAAACCTTTTCGGACACCCATGAGCCAACCGGATATTTTACAACAGACACGACGACAATGCAGTTCCGTTATCCGACACTTTCCGAGCAGGCATATGTGCGGCGTGTGCAGCTGAATCAGACGGAGCTAGATCTGGTGCAGGGGCGTGCAGACACGCTGACCGCAGCGCTGACACCGGAAAGCACGGTCGAGCGTCCGGTTGCGTGGAGCTCGGATGACGAGGCGATTGCAACCGTAGATCAAAACGGCGAGGTGATTGCGGAAGCGGTCGGCTCGGCAGTAATCACGGTGGAGAGCACCAACGGCAGAACAGCATCCTGTCAGGTCAGCGTACAGGCTCTGGAAGCGCCGGTATTGATTTCGGCGGAAATGCGGCCGGAGGAAGGACAAAGCATCGTGCGCTGGGAGAAATCCAACGGCGCGGAGGAATATATCGTATTTCGCCGGCTGAGCACGGAAAAGGAATGGACCGAGCTGGCGCGCACAGAAGCAACCGAGTATACCGATACAACCGTCCAGACCGATTTGATTTATTATTACACGGTCTGTGCGGTGGCAAAGGACGGAAACAGTGAGGTGCGCAGCCATTATGATGAGACCGGCGTTGTCTGCTTTGCTTCCGGTATTGTGCTCGATCCTACCGAGCTGGAGCTGGAAATCGGAGAAACCGCGACGCTGAATGCGATCGTTAAAATGGACGGAGAACCGACAGTTTCCTGGAGCAGCAGCGATGCAGAGCGGGTAAGCGTAGATGAGAATGGCAATCTGACCGCGCTGCGTGCAGGCGTGGTTGTGATTACCGCGCAGGCAGACGGTGAAACTGCACAGTGTACGGTATCCGTCCTGCCGGCAGCACCGGAGCTGATTTCGGCGGAGGGCGGCACCGTGCGCTGGAAGGCTGTGGAGGATGCCGATGCCTATCTGGTTTATCGCAAGACTTCGGACGAAGAAAACTGGACACGACTGACGGATGAAAACGGCATTACAGAGGTCGAATACACCGATACCACCGTGGAGCAAGGTGGTACCTATCATTATACTGTTCGTGCTGTGATGCACGTGGGAGATCGGACACTGCTCAGCAGCTGCGACCAGAATGGTGTGCAGTATGTCTGGGAGGTTGTCACACTGTCCCAGACCGAGCTGAGACTGTCAATCGGCAAAACGGCAGTCCTTGCGGCAGAACTTTGTCCGGGTACGGATCAGGCTGTTTGGTCGAGCAGCAATTCGAGTGTTGCGTCCGTCGATCAGAACGGTAAGGTTACCGCCGAGAGCGGCGGCACGGCGGAGATCAAACTGACAGGTGAATATGGTACAGAGGCGACCTGTACTGTCATTGTCACCCCGGCGGCACCGGAGCTGATCTCGGCGCAGGGCGGTACGGTGCGCTGGAATGCGGTTTCCGGCGCGACGCATTACCGTGTCTACCGCAAGACCGCCGGCGGCGGCTGGAAGCGGATTGCAGTGACCAAAAACACCTCGTATACCGACAAAAGGGTACAGCAGGGCAATGTATATGATTATACTGTCCGTGCGTACTTTGTGTATGACGGCAGCACGGTTTTGAGCTCGTATGATCGTACCGGCGTGCGGTATATATTGGAAAAGGTTACGCTGCCGGAGCAGCTGGAGCTGTCTCTGGGAGAATCAGCTTCCCTTCCGGTCAAAATTACACCGGAGGAAGCGGCAGATACGGCGCTGACCTGGTCGAGCAGTGATTCGGAGGTCGTTTCCGTGAATGAAAACGGAACGGTGTCCGCTCTGAAGCTGGGCAGTGCGGATATCACCGTCCGCTCGGAGAATCAATCCACGGCGGTCTGCCATGTTACGGTTTCCGCTCCCGCTCCGGAGCTGCTGAGTGCAGAAAACGGCGTGGTCAAGTGGTCGCCGGTTGAGTCCGCGCGCGGCTATCTGGTCTATCGCAGAGCAGCCGGTGAAAGCAAATGGACGCTTCTGACCGATGAGGACGGCATCACCGAAACACAGTATACGGATACCACAGCCGAAAGCGGAGCGGTGTCCATTTACACGGTGCGTGCCCGTCTGGATCAGGATGGGGAATCCGTTCTGAGTGACTGTGATTCGGTTGGCGTATTCAGTGTTCCGACGGTCGGAGGGATTCAAGCGGCATCCGCCGGATGGGATTCGGCAGAGATCACCTGGACAGCGGTCGAGGGCGCAAGCGGCTACCGTGTCTATCGCCGGACCGGATCGGGAAAGTGGAAGAAGGTCGCTTCCGATGTCACGGATGCGTCGTTTACGGACAGCGGTCTGACGAGCGGAACCGAATATATCTATACCATTCGCGCGTATTATACGGAATCCGGCAAAACCGTGATCGGCGGCTATGAGGAAGAAGGCGCTGCCGTAACGCCGAATGCTCCGATTCCGTCCGGACTGAAAGCGGTATCGGCAGGATACGACAGTATTCAGGTGAGCTGGAATGCGGTCAGCGGCGCGGATGGCTACCGTGTCTACCGCATCGGACCGGAAGACAGCAAGTGGAGAACGGTCAAGACGGTCAGCAGCTTGACGTGCTCGCTGACGGACAGCGGTCTGACCTGCGGCACAGCCTATCGCTATACAGTGCGCGCATACTGCAAGACAGATGCCGGAACAATTTGGAGCGGGTACGACAAGGACGGCGTGACCGCAAAGCCGATTCCGGCGACGGTTCAGCTGGTCAGTGCGACCGCGGGCAGCGGTTCGGTTACGGTCAAGTGGAACGCGGTCAGCGGTGCAAACGGATACAATATCTATCGCAAAACCGACGGCGGCAGCTGGAAGAAGGTCAAAACGGTCGGTTCCTCCACCACCTCGTGGAAGAATACCGGACTGAAAAAGGGAACAGCCTACACCTACACGGTGCGTGCCTATCGCACGGTGGACGGCACCAAGGTGCTGGGCGGCTATGATAAGACCGGCGTAACTGCGGCGGCAAAGTAAACATTCAACCGGCGCTTCTGCATATGTCAGAGGCGCCGGTTTCCTGCATGATGCGGCAGAAAGGGCGGACAAATGAGAGAAACGTGTCAGAAATGTAAATTTATGCCGTAAAACTTGTATTCCGGCGAGGAATACGTTATACTGAATAAAATAATATCTTATTGTGAGGAGCGATCACGTGTCCTTTATGACCCAATTGATTATCACGATTCCGGCGGTACTGCTGGCGCTGATGGTGCACGAGGTGTGCCACGGTCTGGCGGCGCTGGCGCTCGGTGACTCCACCGCCAAGATTGACGGACGGCTGTCGCTTGACCCGTTCCGGCATCTGGATCCGCTTGGTTTTCTCTGCCTGCTGTTCTTCCATGTCGGCTGGGCAAAGCCGGTCAATGTCAATCTCCGCAACCTGAAAAAGCCGAAGCGTGACATGGCGCTGATTGCACTGGCAGGCCCGCTGTCCAATTTCGTGCTGGGCTTTGTCATGATGCTGCTGAGCGTCCTGCTTACCTTTTCCGGAACGAATATCGCACAGGCTCTCGGTACATTCTGTTACTATACCTGTAGCATTAGCATCTGTCTCGGCGTGTTCAACCTGATTCCGGTTCCGCCACTGGACGGCTCGAAGATTCTGTTTTCCTTCCTGCCGTTTCAATGGACATTTAAGGTACAGCAGTATCAGCAGTGGATTCAGTTTATTCTCCTGCTCCTGCTCTGGCTCGGCTTTTTGGATATCCCGCTGGCATTTTTGCAGGGAACCGTGATGCAGGGAATGTGGAATATCATTGCAGGGATTCTGCTATGACGGCGATTGAATTTCATCTGGATGCATTTGACGGGCCGCTCGACCTGCTGCTGCATCTGATTCATAAAAATAAGGTCAGCATCTACGACATTCCGATTGCGGAGATTCTGGATCAGTACACCGAAATCCTGAACAGCGCGGCCTCCGAGGATTTGGAGGTGGCGGGCGACTTTATCGCCATGGCGGCGCAGCTGCTGTATATCAAGTCGCGTATGCTGCTGCCCAAGCCGCAGGAGGAAGCGGAGGAGGATCCGCGCGCCCAGCTTGTCGAGCAACTGCTGGAATATCAGCGCATCCGCAGCACACAGGAATATTTTCGGGAACGCAGCAGCGCGGGACGGGATATTTTTGTAAAGGCGCCGGAGGTGCTGGAAAAGCCCAAAAAGCGGCAGTTTGAAGCGATTTTATCGCCGGAGCTGCTTCAGCGCGCGGCGCGGCGCATGACCGAGCGCATCGGCAGGGCAATGCCGCCGCCGGCAAGCGCATTCTCCGGCATCGTTGGACGCGAAAGTGTGCCGGTCAGCGTCAAGCTCACCGAGATATTGAAAGCGTTCCGCAAGTCGGTACGGCTGACCTTTTCCGGTCTGTTCCGCGGGGCGAAAAGCCGCTCGGAGCTGGTGGCGACCTTTCTCGCCGTGCTGGAGCTGAGCAAGACACGCCGGATCTGCATTGACGGAGAGGGAAATGATATGAGCATCCGGCTGGGAACGCCGGAGGAAACCGAAAGCGGGGAAGAAGAACAGTGACCGAACTGGAATGTATCCTGGAGGGGATTTTATTTGCGGCGGGCGAGCCGGTCGCGTGCGCGAAGCTGATGCAGGTGCTGAATGTGCCGGCAGATGTGCTGAGCAGCACCGCCAAACGGCTCGCACAGCGGTATGATGAGGAGCAGCGCGGCATCATGCTCGTGCGGCTGGACGATCGGTATCAGCTGTGCTCCCGCCCGCAGTATGCAGACTATATCCGTGCGGCGCTGGAGACGCGCCGCACGCCGACGCTGTCCAATGCGGCGCTGGAGGTGCTTGCCATTGTGGCATACCGCCAGCCGGTGACGCGCGCGTTTATCGAACAGCTGCGCGGCGTGGACAGCTCGAACACCGTACTTTCGCTGGTGGACAAGGGATTGATTGAGGGCTGCGGACGGCTGGATGTGCCCGGACGCCCCATGCTTTACCGCACCACACCAGCATTCTTGCGCACCTTTTCATTGACCGATTTGACCCAGCTGCCCAGCCTGCCCGAGCTTGGAGAGGCGGAGCAGCTCACCCTGGACACCGAGACGGAGGAGGACACCAATGGCTGAGATCGCGCTGTCCGCTGCGGCGGGACTGCTCAAGCTGGTATTGGCTTTGCTTGCAGTCCTTGCCGTATTGGGCGTGATCCTGCTGTGTATTCGTATGCGGCTGATCCTGCACTCGGAGCGCGGCGTGCTGAAGGTTTGGCTGGCAGTCGGTCCGTTCCGGATTTCGCCGGACAGGCTGGAGGGCGTTTTGAAAAAAGCGCCGAAGGAGAACGCTCCGAAAAAGAAGTCAAAGAAGCAAAAGAAACCGGCGGACAAGCCGAAACCCAAACCGAAGCCGCAGATGCAGACGGCGGATGCGGTTGAGCTGATGCTGTCCCTGCTGGAGGATCTGCGCGGACTGGTGGATTTTCCGGTGCTTCGGTTGGATGCCGTGATTGCCGCCGGTGATCCGGCACGCACCGGTATTTTGGTCGGACAGGCCGCAGTATTGGTATCCAATCTGTACCCATGGCTGGTGTCCGGATTTTCCATCAAAAATCCGCATATCTGGATTGACGGCGATTTTGAAAGCGGTCATAAAACTCAGTGGGTGTTTGATCTGGAAGCGAAAACAAGGCTGATCCGTGCACTGCGTTTCCTGATAAAACGACAAAGTGATGTGATTCGTTTGGGCAGGTGGGCTCGGACGATAAGCTCATAAGAAAATGCTATATTATCGCTGACTTGTGCAGCAGAATAGGAGAATAATTATGTCAGTGAAGGATTTAATGGGCGAAACCATGGAAAAAGTCCGCTCGATGGTGGACGTCAACACGATTATCGGTGATCCGATTGTGACACAGGACGGCACGACGCTGATTCCGATTTCCAAGGTGTCGGTCGGCTTTGCCTCTGCCGGTTCGGATTTTGTGTCCAAGAACAGCAAGGAGAGCGCTCCGCTGTGCTTTGGCGGCGGCGGCGGTGCCGGCATCAGCATCAATCCGGTCGCATTTGTCGTGGTTTCCAACGGCATGGCGCGTATTCTTCCGGTCAATATGCCGGCGGATACCACGGTCGACCGTCTGGTAGAGATGATTCCGGATGCGGTCAGCGGCGTTTCCAACTTCTTCTCCAAGCGCAAGGGCGGAGATGCACCCGCAGCAGAGGATCCGGAAGCTCCGGCAGACCCGGAAAATCCGTCTGATCCGGAGTAAAGTCATAAACAATCCCCCCTCCGCCGTACAATGATGCAGGGGAGGGGGATGTTTTTGATTCGGAAATGGATGCTTGCCGCAGTATTGTGCGGGCTGCTGTCCGTGCCGTGTGCGGCATATTCCGCGCAGGCATATGCGCTGATGGATGCGGATACCGGACGGGTGCTTGCACAGGAAAACGGCTCGGAGCAGCTCCCGATGGCGAGCACAACCAAAATCATGACCGCACTGGTTGCGGTGGAATCCGGCAATCTGGATCGTATGATCGAGGTTCCCGCGTCCTGCGCAGGAGTGGAGGGTTCCTCCATGTATTTGCAGGCGGGTGAGCTGCTGCCGCTGCGCGATGTTCTGTACGGGCTGATGCTCTCAAGCGGCAATGATGCGGCAATGTGCATTGCGGAGGTCAGTGGGGGACAACAAGCCTTTGTCTCACGAATGAACGAGCGCGCACAGGAGATGGGACTGACGGATACGCACTTTGACAACCCCAGCGGTCTGGACGGGGAAACCCACTATACCACGGCGCTGGAGCTGGCGCGGATTGCCTCGGAGGCTCTGCAAAATGAGACGTTCCGCACCATCGTCGGGACGAAATCCTATACGACAGGCACACGAACGCTGGTCAACCACAATAAAATGCTCTCACGCTATGAGGGCGCGGTGGGCGTGAAAACTGGCTTTACCAAGAAAAGCGGGCGCTGCCTGGTATCCGCGGCGGAACGCGGCGGACGCACACTGGTCGCGGTCACGCTGAACGATCCGGACGACTGGAAGGATCACGCGGCGCTGCTGGACTCCGGCTTTTCCCAACTGGAGGAAAAGCTGCTGTATCCGCAGGGCGCGTCCGTGCGCGAAGTACCCGTGATGACTGGCATGAGTGACTCCGTGGCGGTTCAGACCGCCGAGCCGGTATCCGCGCATGTATTTGCGGACGAAGTGCCGGAGATTGTCGTTCAGGGCGCAAAATTTGTGTATGCACCGGTCAAGGCGGGCGAGGTATACGGTACGCTGGAATGGAAAAGCGGGGATGCCGTGCTCGCTTCGTGTCCGCTGGTTTATGCCGAGGATGTCGCGCTGGACGTAAAACAGCAGAAACAAGGCGTAATTGAACGCATTTTATCCTATTTTAGTGACCATTCGGAGGGCAGGAAGTGAAACAGCGGCTGCAAAAATTGTTATCTCAGGCGGGCATCTGCTCGCGGCGTGCTTCGGAGCCGCTCATTCAGAGCGGCTCGGTCACGGTCAACGGCGTGACGGCAAAGCTGGGCGACAGCGCAGATCCGGATACGGATGAGATCTGTGTCAACGGCGTGCCGCTCCGCAGGCAGACCGAAACGCACTGCCTGATGATGAACAAGCCCGCCGGCGTTGTGACGACGATGAAGGACGAGCGCGGACGCAAAACGGTTGCGATGCTCGTGGAGCGCTATCCGCACCGCGTGCTTCCGGTCGGACGGCTGGATCAGTGGTCGGAGGGACTGCTGCTGCTCACGGATGACGGTGCGCTGCTGCACGACCTCACGCACCCGTCCCGCCATGTGGACAAGGTTTATGAGGTGACCGTGCGCGGCGATGCCGCGCGGCTGCCTGAGCTGTCCCGCCCGATGGACATCGACGGCTACCGCATCCGTCCGGCACAGGTTCGCTGTCTGCGCACAGGCGGAGACGGCACGATGACGCTCCGGATTACGATCCACGAGGGCAGAAACCGGCAGATCCGAAAAATGTGCGCACAGTGCGGCTTTCGGGTGCTGAAATTAAAGCGCGTTGCCATCGGAGACCTGCGTCTGGACCCGTCCCTGAAGCCGGGCGCATGGCGCGAGCTGCGTCAGGACGAAAGTGAAATGCTCAGAATCCTGCGCAGAGATAATTAATTGCCGGGAATTTCAGACGGTTTTGCAATTTTTTGAAAAATAACTTGCATTTTCACCTGCTTTTGCAGTAAAATAAAAGCGGATAAGTTTGCAGGGAGAAGATGTTGCCTGCATAGAGTGAAAAGAGGAAAACCGAATGAATGACTTGATGGGTAAAATTCAGAGCAGACTGCCCGAATTTTCCAAGGGCCAGCGTCTGATTGCTCGATATATTATCGACCATTATGACAAGGCGGCGTTTATGACGGCGAGCCGTCTGGGCGCGACCGTCGGCGTCAGTGAGTCCACCGTAGTACGCTTTGCGACCGAGCTGGGCTACAGCGGATATCCATACCTACAGCGTGCGCTTCAGGAGATGATCCGCAACAAGCTGACCGCTGTACAGCGTATGGAGGTTACAACAGACCGGTTGGGGAATCAGGATATCCTGCGTACCGTACTGAACTCGGATGTGGAAAAAATCCGCATGACGCTGGACGAGATCAACCGCGACGATTTTTCCGCGATTGTAGAGGAAATTCTGGCGGCAAAGCATATTTATATTCTCGGCGTACGTTCGTCCGCGGCGCTGTCAAGCTTCATTGGCTTCTATTTCAACCTGATGTTTGACAATGTGCGTCTGATTCACACGAACAGCGCCAGCGAAATGTTTGAGCAGATTTTGCGCGTCGGTGAGGGCGATATCGTCATCGGCGTCAGCTTCCCGCGCTATTCCAAGCGCACATTACAGGCGCTTCAGTATTCGCACAGCAGCGGCGCGAAGGTGGTCGCGCTGACGGACAGCCGTCTGTCTCCGCTCAGCCGGTTCGCGGACTATACACTGATCGCCAAGAGCGACATGGTGTCATTTGTAGACTCGCTGGTTGCACCGCTGAGTGTCATCAATGCGCTGATCGTCGCGCTCGGTATGCGCAAAAAGGATCAGATCAGCGAAGCATTTAATAAACTGGAAAATATCTGGGACGAATATCAGGTGTATGAAAAACTCGACAACGAATGATGTTCAGGGTGTACGCGTCGCCGTCATCGGCGGCGGCGCGGCGGGACTGATGGCGGCCGGAACAGCGGCGCTGTACGGCGCATCCGTCACCCTGTTTGAAAAGAACCCCAAGGTGGGACGCAAGATCGTCATCACCGGCAAGGGCAGGTGCAATGTCACCAACAATTGCAGTACGGATGATTTTCTGGCGCATGTGCCGCGCAATCCGCGGTTTTTGTACAGTGCGCTCGGTGCATTTTCCGTGCAGGATACAATGGAATTTTTTGAACAACGCGGCGTTCCGCTCAAGACCGAGCGCGGAAACCGCGTATTTCCCGTGTCTGACCGTTCGCTGGATATCGTGGACGCGCTGTACGATTATGTCCGCAAGGCGGGCGTGTATCTCGTGCATGAAGCCGCAGAGTCCATCCTGACGGAGGACGGCGCGGTCTGTGCAGTCACGGCGGGCGGAAGGCGTTATCCCGCCGATCGCGTGATTCTTGCCACCGGCGGCGCGTCCTATCCGCTGACCGGCTCAACCGGAGACGGCTATCGCATGGCGCAGGAGCTTGGACATACGGTCACGCCGCTGCGCGCCTCGCTGGTGCCGCTGGTGTGCGAGGGCAAGGACTGTCCGCGTTTGCAAGGGCTTTCTCTGCGCAATGTCGGTCTGACCGTACAGGAAAACGGAAAGACACTGTATGAGGATTTTGGCGAGATGCTGTTTACGCACTACGGTGTCTCCGGTCCGCTCATCCTGCGCGCATCCTCGCACATGCGCAAGTGGGAAAAGGCGCGCTACAGCCTGGAAATCGACCTCAAGCCCGCGCTGGACGAGCAGACGCTTGACCGCCGCATCGTGTCCGACTTTTCCGAGCATCTGAATGCGGATTTCCGCAATGCGCTCGGAGCCCTGCTGCCCAAAAAGCTCATTCCGATTATCGTGGAGCGTTCGGGCATTGATCCGCACGCCAAGGTCAATTCGATTACAAAGCAGCAGCGTGCCGGATTGGTGCACGCACTCAAGCATTTTGCGCTGAAGGTAGTCGAGCCGCGTCCGATTGAGGAGGCAATCGTCACCTCGGGTGGCGTGTCCGTGCGGGAAATCGCCCCGCGCGATATGCAGTCAAAAAAGGTGCGCGGGCTGTATTTTGCCGGAGAAATCATTGATGTGGATGCATATACCGGCGGCTTTAATTTGCAGATCGCATGGTCCACCGGCTATTTGGCCGGCAGCCGTGCTGCTGAAATAGAGTGAGGAGATAGAGTTATGAAGCACATTGCAGTGGCAATTGACGGGCCGTCCGGTGCGGGCAAAAGCACCATCGCACGCGCCGTCGCACAGAGTCTGGGACTCATTTATGTGGACACGGGCGCGATGTACCGCACCATCGGTCTGCATGTATCGCGCGCCGGCATTCAGCCGGGGGAGCCGGATAAGGTTTCCGAGCTGATTCAGAGCGCGGATGCGCCGGCGGTCAGCCTTACTTACGTGGAGGGCGAGCAGCATGTCCTGCTGAACGGAGAGGATGTGTCCGGACTCATCCGCACGCCGGAGATGTCGCGCTATGCGTCATTTGTATCCGCCGTGCCGGAGGTTCGCGCGTTTTTGCTCAATACCCAGCGCGATCTGGCAAAGACCACGAGCGTTATCATGGACGGGCGTGACATCGGCACCGTCATTCTGCCGGACGCGGATGTAAAGATTTATCTGACCGCTGCGCCGGAGGCGCGTGCGCGCCGCCGCTGTGACGAGCTGCTGGAAAAGGGACAGGATGTGACCTATGAGCAGATTCTGGCGGATCAGCTGCGCCGTGACGAGGCGGATATGACCCGTGCGGAGGCGCCGCTGCGTCAGGCGGAGGATGCCGTACTGGTGGATACCAGCGAGCTAACGCTGGAGCAGAGCATTGAGGCCGTCGGGGCGATCGTGCGCCGCGTGATGGAATGACCGGAGGAACAGAATGAAATACAGTCGAGGATTTCAGAGAATTGCCATTCACGCAATTCATCTGTATGATATGATTAAGTACAATTTCCATGTCTACGGACGGGAAAACATGCCGGAGGGCGGCGCTGTGGTATGCGCAAACCATACCCAGTGGGCAGACCCGCCGATGCTGGCGGTTGCCATCGGCGCGAAGCACGACATCGCAATCATGGCGAAGAAGGAGCTGTTTGAGATCAAGGGTCTGGCTCCGCTGATCCGTTCGCTGGGCGCGTTTCCGGTCGATCGCGGTGCGGCAGACATCAAGTCCATCAAGACCGCGATTCAGGCGGTGCAGGACGGCAGAAAGCTGATGATCTTTCCGGAGGGCACGACCAAGAACGCGGGCGGTGAGGCGAAGGAGGGCGCGGCAATGATCGCTCTGCGCTGCAAGGCGCCGATTGTGCCGGTTTATATCTCACCGGATAAAAAATTCCGTTCGCGCGTCAATATCGTGGTCGGCAAACCGTATATGCCCGAGCGTCTGGGACGCGGCAAGGATGCCTACCGTGAGGTGTCTGACGACATCATGCGCCGAATCTATGAGCTGAAGGATACGATAGAGAAATGATTGAGGTAGCAAAGACAGCGGGCTTCTGCTTCGGCGTGCGCCGTGCCGTAGACATGGCAGAGCGCGAGGCGGCGGCACGCGGTTCGCTTGTGTCGCTGGGCGATATCATTCACAACACCCATGAGGTGGAGCGTCTGCACGCGCTCGGTGTGACCAAGGCGGAGCACGTCGAGGATGTGCCGGACGGCAGTGCGGTACTCATCCGTGCGCACGGCGTGCCGGAGGCGGTTTGCCGCTCACTGGAGGAAAAGCACTGTGAGGTGATCGACGCGACCTGTCCGTTCGTCGGAAAGATCCACCGCATCGTGCGGGAGGAGAGCGCAAAGGGACGGCTGGTTCTCGTCATTGGCTCGAAAAATCATCCCGAGGTGGTGGGCATTCAGGGCTGGTGCGGCGAATCCATGGTGTTTGAAACTGCCGAACAGCTGTCCAAAATGTTCGCGGAAAACACCCAGGAGAGCGAAAAACTGCGCTCCAAACCGGTCAGCGTCGTGGCGCAGACCACCATTAATCGAAAAATATGGGATTTTTGCATTAAAATTATAAAAAAAGAGTGTACAAATGCCAAAATATTTGATACAATATGTAATGCGACGGACGAGCGTCAGGCTGAGGCTCGTTTGCTTGCCGGTAAGTCGGATATCATGATTGTGATTGGCGACAGGAAAAGCTCTAACACAAAGCGTCTGTATGAAATCAGCGCCGCACTGTGCGGACGAGTACTTTATATCGAAGATGCCTCTGAATTGGATGGAACCGAGATTCAGAGTGCGGAGCATCCAATTATCGGGATTACAGCAGGCGCATCGACACCGGCGAGGATTATCAAGGAGGTTAGAAACAAGATGAGCGAAGAAATCAAGAACGAAATCGAAACCGAAGACTTTGAGGCAATGCTGAATGAGTCCTTCAAAACTTTAAATACAGGAGATAAGGTAACTGGTACCGTCATTCAGATTTCCCAGAATGAAGTACACGTTGACCTCGGCGTCAAGCATGCAGCATACATCCCGATGCACGAGCTGTCTGATGATCCGTCCTTTAAGCTGGAGGATAACATCAAGGTCGGCGACGAGATCGAGGTTGTCGTTGTTCGCGTAAACGATGCAGAGGGCACTATCGTACTGTCCAAGAAGCGCGTTGACCAGATGAAGGGCTGGGAGTCCATCGAGGCTGCCAAGGAAGAGAAGACCATCGTTGAGGGTGTTGTCAGCGAGGAGAATAAGGGCGGCGTAGTTGCTTCCGCATTCGGCGTTCGCGTATTCATCCCGGCATCCCAGACCGGCATCCCGAAGGGCCAGCCGCTTTCTCAGCTGGTACATCAGCCGATCAAGTTCCGCATCACCGAGATCAACCGCCCGAGAAAGCGCGTTGTCGGCTCCATCCGTTCTGTCCAGCAGGACGAGCGCCGCGCTGCTGCTGAGAAGGTTTGGTCTGAGATCGAGGTAGGCAAGGAGTACACCGGTACCGTGAAGTCCCTGACTTCCTACGGCGCATTCGTTGACATCGGCGGCGTGGACGGCATGATCCACATCTCCGAGCTGTCCTGGGGCCGCATCAAGCACCCGTCCGAGATCGTAGCTGTTGGCGATACCGTCAACGTATACGTCATCGGTCTGGACACCGAGAAGAAGAAGATCTCCCTGGGCTACAAGCGCGCAGAGGACAATCCGTGGAACGTCTTCACCTCTAACTACGAGATCGACGACGTTGCTACCGTAAAGATCCTGAAGTTTATGCCGTTCGGCGCATTTGCTGAGATCATCCCGGGCGTAGACGGTCTGATCCATATTTCCCAGATCGCTAACCGCCGCATCGCAAAGCCGGATGAGGTTCTGACCATCGGTCAGGAGGTCGAGGCGAAGATCATCGACATCGACACTGAAAAGAAGAAGGTTTCTCTGTCCATCCGCGCTCTGCTGAGCAAGGACGACGAGTAAATCATAATCGGTTCCAACGATTTGAAAGGGAGTATCCATACAAGGGTACTCCCTTTTTCTACCTCAATACACGCACCGAAGACCTGCCGGATTCATAGCATACGGCAGGAGAGGGGGCGGATTTGTGCGGTGGAGATATCGGAGACACCGGGTGGCACTGATTGCAGGGGCGGCGGCGCTGCTTCTGCTGATGGTGCCCGCGTGGATCGCATCATGGCTGCGGCCGAAGCTGTTGGAGCACTCGACCAATGCGGTTCAGTATGCCGCGACCCGCGCGATGAATCAGGCGGTGCAGGACACCATCGCCGGACTGGATGCGCCGCTCGTGTCTCTGACCACGAAGGAGGGCGGAACCGTGGCGGCACTGACTACGGACACCGCCGCGGTGGACGCGATCAAGACCGCGGTCGTTCAGGCGGTCTATGACAGCATCGGCGCACTGGAAACCAAAAAACTGTCCGTTCCGATTGGCACGCTGATTGATCCGCAGTTTATGGCAGGAGTGGGATTTTCTGTCCCGTTCGGCGTGACCGGACTGGGCGTCGTGCACGCGGAGTGCCATTCGGAGTTTTCCGAGGCGGGCATCAATCAGACCCGCCATGTGCTGACGCTGACCGTGAGTGCGGATGTGGGCATTCAGACCATCGGATGTGTCAAGAATGTAACGGTGACGGCGGATTATCCCATCGCGGATACCGTGCTGGTGGGGGAAGTGCCGCTGGTACTGGCAGAAAACCAGTGATTTTTGGAAATTATCTCTTTTCCTTTGCGCAAAATCTTGGTATAATAATATGGAATGTTTTGTGGAGGCGGCAAATCCGCTTCCGCATTCAGGAGGCATTGCCAATGAAAGAGAGGATCGAACAGCTGCGGGAGCAGCTGCGGTATCACAATAAAAAATACTACGATGAGGACGCACCGGAGATTTCAGACTTTGAGTACGACCGGATGCTCCGCCAGCTGGAAACACTGGAGGAGGAATATCCCCAGTACCGCACGGAGGATTCCCCGACCAACCGCGTGGGCGGCTCGGCAAAGTTTTCACCGGTTGCGCACCGCTATCCGCTCGAAAGCCTGCACGATGTGTTTTCCTTTGAGGAACTATGCGAGTTTCTGGAAAAGATCGACCACGTGCCGTGCTGCGTGGAGTACAAGATCGACGGACTTTCGGTCGCGCTGGAATATGAACACGGTGTGCTGGTGCGCGGCGCAACGCGCGGTGACGGCGTCACCGGCGAGGATGTGACCGAAAACCTCAAGACGATTGCGGAAATCCCGAAGGTGCTCACCGGTGCGCCGGAGCAGCTGGTTGTGCGCGGCGAGGTGTATATGCGCCGCTCGGTGTTTGAGGCGATCAACGCCCAGCGTGAGCTGGAGGAGCAGCCGCTGCTCGCCAATCCGCGCAACGCGGCGGCAGGCTCGCTGCGGCAGCTGGACAGCGAGATGACGCGGCAGCGCCGATTATCCATCTTCTGCTTCAACATCCAGAACGGCGATGAGCTGGGACTGACCAGCCATGTCGAGGCGCTCGATCTGCTCAAATCGCTCGGCTTTCCGGTCAGCCCGCGCTATCCGGTCTATACCGATCCGCAGGATATCATTGCGGAGATTCAGTCCATGGGCGAGAGCCGCGGAGAGCTGGATTTTGACATCGACGGCGCAGTGGTCAAGGTGGATTCCTTTGCAGCCCGCGCGCGGCTCGGCTCGACGGCAAAATTCCCGCGCTGGGCGGCGGCGTACAAATACCCGCCGGAGGTCAAGCCAACCCTGCTGAAGGATATCGTCATCACGGTCGGCAGAACCGGCGTGCTCACGCCGAATGCCGTGCTCGATCCGGTTCGTCTGGCAGGCACGACGGTCAGCCGTGCAACCCTGCATAACCGTGATTTTATCCGCGAGAAGGATGTGCGCATCGGCGATACCGTGCTGGTGCGCAAGGCGGGCGAGATTATTCCGGAAATCGTCGGAGTGGTACCCGAACAGCGTCCGGCGGATGCCGTGCCGTACCAAATGCCGCGCGTGTGCCCCGTCTGCGGCGCACCGGTCGCGGAGGATGAGGACGAGGCGGCAATGCGCTGCACGGGCGCGGAATGCCCCGCACAGCTGCTGCGCAATCTGATGCACTTTGTCTCGCGCGACGCGATGGACATCGACGGCTGCGGACAGGCGGTGCTTGCCGCACTGATCGAAAACAAGCTGATTGCATCTGCGGCGGATCTCTACAAGCTCAGAGCGGAGGATGTTCAGCCGCTCGAACGCATGGGCGAAAAATCCGCAAACAATCTGATTCAGGCGATTGAAGCCAGCAAGAGCCGCGATTTGTCCCGTCTGCTGTTTGCCTTCGGCATCCGGCACATCGGGCAGAAGGCGGGCAAGGTGCTCGCCGGTGAATTCGGCACGCTGGACGCGATTCTGGAGGCGGATGAGGAGCAGCTCACCGCTGTGCGCGACATCGGCGCGACTATGGCGCAGTCTATCATCCAGTGGCGCGGACAGGAGCAGTCCAAGCATCTGATTGCGGCGCTGCGCGAGGCGGGCGTCAATTTTACCGGCGAACAGGCCGTCAAGAGCGATAAGCTCGCCGGAAAAACCATCGTGCTCACCGGCACGCTCTCGCTGTTCACGCGCAAGCAGGCAACCGAGCTGATCGAGTCGCTCGGCGGACGGGCATCCGGTTCGGTCTCCAAAAAGACCAGCATGGTCGTCGCGGGCGAAAACGCGGGCAGCAAGCTCAAAAAAGCGAATGATCTTGGAATTCCCGTGCTCACCGAGCAGGAATTTCAGGCTTTGATACAGGAGGACAATTAATATGGCAATTACCAGACAGGACATTGAACACGTCGCCAAGCTGGCACGCCTCGACCCGAACGGCGAGACGTTTGCGAAGCTGGCGGAGGATATGCAGGGCATCGTCGCGATGGTCGATCAGCTCCAGCAGCTGGATCTGGGCGACATCACGGACGTCATCAACACCGAACGCAAGAACGCCCTGCGCGAGGATGTTCCGACCGGCTCGTATGACCGCGAGGAGCTGCTGAAGAACGCACCGAGTCAGGAATGCGGCGGCGTCAGCGTTCCGCGCGTTGTGGAGTAAGGGAGGACACTATGGAACTGTACAAGAAGACAGCCTCCGAGCTGAGCGAGCTGCTCGCAGCCAAGGAAATCAGCTCGGTAGAACTGGTAAACGATATCTACGCGCGCACCGACGCGGTAGAGGACAAGGTCGGCGCATACATCACGCAGACCCGTGAAAATGCGCTCAAGGCAGCTGCTGCCATCGACGCAAAGCGTGCGGCAGGCGAGGCACTTTCCCCGCTTGCAGGCGTACCGGTCGCCGTCAAGGATAACATCTGCACCCGCGGCATCCGCACCACCTGCGCATCCAAAATGCTGGAGAACTTTGTGCCGCCGTACAATGCAACTGCGGCAGCAAAGCTGACCGAAGCCGGTCTGATTGTCACCGGTAAGGTCAACATGGACGAGTTCGCAATGGGCTCCTCCTGCGAGAACTCGGCGCTTCAGGTTACCCGCAATCCGCACAATTTGAACTGTGTTCCGGGCGGCTCGTCCGGCGGCTCCG
>JAEDEU010000152.1 GCA_016293155.1 Clostridiaceae bacterium
GCGCCCCTTTATTCTCCCATGACCTGGAAGACGATTTCACGGTGACGGTCGCGGGTGTCGCACTCGACGAGGGTGAGGTTCTGCCACGGGCCGATGGTGATGCGTCCGTCCACAAACGGGATGGTGATGAACGGAGACAGCAGCGCGGACTTGATGTGGCTGGAGCCGTTGTCATCGTGCCACGTGTTGTGGTGCTCGTAGTGGATGACGCGGCCGCGCTCGTCCTTGTACGGAGAAAAGACGTCCAGCGCCGCCTTGAGGTCATGATAGACCATGCCCGGCTCAAACTCCAGCGTGGTCAGACCCGCTACGCCGCCGGTGGTGAAGCCGGTGATAATGCCGCTCTTGATGCCGTGCTCGCGGCACGCCGCGCTCACTGCCGCCTGAAAGTCCTCGGTTACGTCAATCATGCCCATATGCGCACGGGTACGATAGGATTTTGTCTGTGTATATACTGCCATAATGTCCTCCTGAGTGATACGATAGTGTTATTGTACCGCAGCGGACGCATTTTTTCAACTGCGTCTGCCGGTCATTTCCTCCTGAAGCTCCTCCATCTCCTGCTCAAGCGCGCGCAGCTCCTGATCGAACTGATCGTTATGCACCTTACTCTGTCGGGTCTGCTCGGTCAGATTGCGGTTGAAATCCTCTAAAAATGCCGCCGTGATGATGCCGGACGGCAGCGCCACCACCGCAATGCCGAACAGCGCCGCAATCATGCTGAGCACCCGCCCGTAGTTTGTAACCGGATATACGTCGCCATAGCCCACTGTGGTGAGCGTGGAGGACGCCCAGTAAATCGCGTCAAAAAAGGTATGGAAGTTGGTCGGCTCCAGTGAAAACATCGTGATGGCGCAGACGAAGATATACGCGACCGCAAGACCGAGCACCGCATACAGCACCTTCCGTTCCTGGCGGAACACGCGCAGAATGCGGTTGAACTGGTCGGAATAGCGCAGGAACTTGAACACACGCATACAGCGCACCGCGCGCGTAATGCGCAGAACGCGCAGCGTACCTGCCGCCGTCGCCACCGGCAGCACGGAGGTGATCGTCGGCAGGATGGACAGCAGATCAATGATCGCCATGGCGGTCAGCGGATACAGCAAAAAGGCGCGCGTGCGGTGCTTTGCATACTTACCGCCGCGGCTCTCCGCGAGCAGATCCGCCGTTGCCCAGCGCATCAGATAGTCGATGATGAACAGACCGCTGGTAACCCAGTCGATGATGACCGAGGTGGTCGTCCAGTTTTTGGAGGTCAGCGGAATCAGGCTGACAATGATGGTGACGAGCATATAGCCGTCGTACAGGCGGCTGAGGGAATCATTGTTGGAGTCCTTTTCGATCACGGCGAACAGGCGCACGCGCATCCGGTTGAATTGATATCCGGTCACATTTTCACCTCAGATCCTCATAGTTGGAATAGTAGCTTTCCAGTGCCTCGCGTTCCAGACGCTCGCGCTCCGCCTCCTGCCGCAGGGCGGACAGATGCTCCCGCAGGCTGACCAGCTCCTGATCCTGCTGCTCATCGCGGCGGCGCATATCCTCCTGAAACTCCTCGATAAAGCCCGAGGTAATAATACCGGACGGCAGCGCAATCACGGCGATGCCCAGAACCGAGGAAACCATGCTGACCAGCCGCCCAAGATCAGTCATCGGGCTGATATCGCCATAGCCGACCGTGGTCAGCGTAATCGTCGCCCAGTATACCGCATCAAAAAAGGTGTCAAAGTTCAGCGGCTCGATGGAAAACATAATAATTGCACTGGCGAAAATATATACCACGCCGATCATCAGCACCGCGCCGAGCACATCGCGCTCGCGCCGGAGCACGCGCAGGATACGCTGAAAATTGGAATTGAACGGCAGTACGCGGATCAGTCGCAGACCGCGCAGCGCACGCGCAATGCGCAGCAGCGAAAGCGCAGGCGTGGCAAAGGTGGACAGCGCGTGGACATACAGCACGGGCACGATGGTCACCAGCTCAACGACCGCCATCGGCGTAAATACATACGTCAAAAAGGGGTGCTTTGCCTTGGGGCGCGCATAGTCCGCCGTCACCCAGCGCAGGATATAATCCGCGCAAAAAAACAGCGTCACCAGCAGATCGCCCTCCACCATCTGATCCGACCAGCGCTTAAACATCAGCGGCACCACGCTCGCCGCCACCATCAGGATCACCAGCACATCATATGCCTTGCTGGCATAATCGCGCCGCTCCCCCTGTGCGACGATTTCATACAGGCGTTTCCGTGTCATTTGCTCCCCCTTTCCTCAGTCCCATGCTTCCCCATTTTTTATTGCATCCTGTAAAAATGCCGCTTTCCATGCGGAAAGCGGCATCTGTGTACACAGCGGTACAGGTGCTTACTTCAGACCTGCGGTGATGATCGCCATCTTGTAAACTTCTTCCGCGTTGCAGCCTCTGGAGAGGTCGTTGATCGGAGCGTTCAGACCCTGCAGGATCGGGCCGAATGCCTCGAAGCCGCCCAGTCTCTGTGCGATCTTGTAGCCGATGTTGCCGGCGTTGATATCCGGGAAGATAAAGGTGTTTGCCTGACCTGCAACCGGAGAGCCCTTTGCCTTGGTCTGAGCAACAACCGGGGAGAATGCAGCGTCGAACTGCAGCTCGCCGTCCACTGCCAGATCCGGAGCGGCAGCCTTAACCTTCTCGGTTGCGTTGCGCATCATGTCAACGGTCTCGCCCTTGCCGGAGCCCTTGGTGGAGTAGGACAGCAGTGCAACCTTCGGGTCGATGTCGAATGCCTTTGCGGTGCGTGCGGTCTCGATTGCGATCTCTACCAGGTCGTCCTCGCCCGGGTTGATGTTGATTGCGCAGTCGCCCATTGCGTACTTCTCGTCGGAACCGTCCGCAGCGGTGCGGAACAGAATAAAGCAGGAGGATACGATCTTGTTACCCGGCTTGGTCTTAATCAGCTGCAGTGCCGGACGAACGGTATCAGCGGTAGAATAAGTAGCGCCGCCCAGCAGAGCGTCAGCCTTGCCCATCTTGACCAGCATGGTGCCGAAGTAGTTGCCCTTGGACAGTGCTGCTGCGCACTGCTCTGCGGTCATCTTGCCCTTGCGGAGCTCAACCATCTTTGCAACCATCTCATCCATGCCCTCGTAGGTCAGCGGATCAAGGATCTCAGCGCCGGTGATGTCGAAGCCGCCTGCGGCAGCCGCAGCCTTAACCTCGTCAACATTGCCGACCAGAATGACATCCAGCAGCTCGTCCTTCAGCAGGCGTGCGGTAGCTTCCAGAATACGGGCGTCCGGGCCCTCGGTAAATACGATCTTACGCTTGTCCGCCTTCAGAACGGAAACCAAATTTTCCAGCATAATTTTATTCCTCCGTATCATTTCATAAAAGTCAGCGTGTATTGCAACACTCTCTCAGG
>JAEDEU010000024.1 GCA_016293155.1 Clostridiaceae bacterium
CAGTCCGCAGTATAGCAGTACGAAACCATCTGCTCCAGACGTTCGTGGTTTTTGGCGCGCAGCTGAAGCCAGAGCTTTGGGTCAATTTCCTCGTTTTCCGGAGGCTGGTCGATCAGAAAACGGTGCGTGGAAACATCAGACGCCTGATAAAGCAGCAGACAATGCGCCGGTGAGCCGTCACGCCCTGCACGTCCGGCCTCCTGATAGTAGCTTTCCATGTCGCGCGGCATGTTATAGTGCACGACAAAGGATACATTGGATTTATTGATGCCCATGCCGAAAGCGTTGGTTGCCACGATGATCGGGGCTTCATCACAGGAAAAGGCATTCTGAGCTGCACGGCGTTCCGCGGGCGGCAGTCCGGCATGATAGCGCACCGCAGAAAATCCGTGTGCCTGAAGCTCCTCTGTGACGCTTTGCACGTTCTTTCGGGTGGAGCAGTAGACAATGCCGCTTTTGCCTTCCTGTGTGCGCAGAAATGCCATGAGTGCATTTATTTTGTCCTTCGGATGCCGGATCTCGAAGAAAAGATTCGGTCGGTCAAAGCTGTTGACCACACGCTCCGGATGATTCAGCCGCAGTGCGGAGACGATATCCTCGCGGACACGTTTGGTTGCGGTCGCGGTAAAGGCAGCAATGACCGGACGGCGGGGGAGGGAGGCGATGACCGATGCGATGCGCAGATAGCTCGGACGGAAGTCATGTCCCCACTGGGAAATGCAGTGTGCCTCGTCCACACAGAGCAGTGCGAGCGGGAGCGACTGTAACAGTGCCAGAAACTCCGGATGCTCCAGACGCTCCGGTGCGGCGTACAGCAGACGGATGCGGCCGCGTGCCGCATCGTTCATCACCATATGGTATTCCTGCGCGGACAGTGTGCTGTTGATATATGCCGCCGAAATGCCGTATTGCCGCAGTGCCATCACCTGATCGCGCATCAGCGAGATGAGCGGCGAGATCACCAGTGTGACACCGGGGAGCAGAATGGCGGGAAGCTGGTAACAGATGGATTTGCCGGCACCGGTGGGCATGACACCGAGCACATCGCGCCCGGCGAGGATGCTGTCAATCAGCTGCTCCTGACCGGGGCGGAAGCTGTCGTAGCCAAAGGTTTCCTTGAGCACGCGGTATTTGAGCTGGTTCATGCGTCGCCTCCTCGGATGGAATCTGCCTGTTAGTATAGCACGAAATAGACGGAAAAGCAAAGAAGATCGGTTTTGCTCATGGAATTCCTGCCGCGTTCATATTTTTCAGCAGGAGGGATGCCAATGAGCAGATTAGGGCGCAGGAGCTGGGTAGTATTTGCCGCAGTGATGACGGCGGCGGCGTTTGCGGTGGTTGTACAGTACCGCGGCGCGTTTCCGATCATCGGCGTGTTTTCCGCTTCTCAAAGCGATTGCACGCTGGTTCTGGATGCCGGACATGGCGGCATGGACGGCGGAGCGGTCGCGGCGGACGGGACAGCGGAGCAGGATATCAATCTGTCCATCGCGCTGCGGTGTCGCGAGCTAGCGGAGCTTTGCGGCGTGCCGACTGTAATGACGCGCGAGGATACGCAGTCCCTGCGGTACGATCCGGAAAAAACCATCCGTCAGAATAAGGTGGCGGACATCCGTGCGCGGGCGGAGATCACACAAAATACGCGCAATCCGGTGTTTGTCTCTGTCCATCTCAATAAATTTACGGATACCGCTTATCATGGGGCGCAGGTGTTCTGGTCAAAAAATAATCCGGATGGGAAACTGCTGGCAGAATCTATCCAGAGCAGCCTGATTGCCGGCATCAGTGACGGAAACAAACGCGCAGCCAAACAGGCGGTGGACAGTATCTGGTTGATGAAAACACTGACCTGTCCGGCAGTGATTGTGGAGTGCGGCTTTTTATCCAATGTGCAGGAGGCGGAGCTGCTGAAGCAGGATGCATATCAGCGCAGGCTTGCACTGTGTATTGTATCCGGTTATCTCAATGTATATCATTCAAACTGACAGATGCGGTCGACAACCGCGCCGCACTCTGCTATAATAACAGAAACAACCGAGAAAACGAGGAATGATATGAAGCAGAAAACGAGTTATCTGTGTGACGAGTGCGGGTATTCCAGCCCAAAGTGGTATGGCAAATGCCCGTCCTGCGGCGCATGGAATACGATGCGGGAATATAAGGAGAAGGGATCGGCGCCGCGCGGCACGCTGGCACAGACCTCCGTGCGCACGGGCAAAAACCGCCCGAAGGTGATCGGTGAGATTGAAACGGCAGGGGAGGCACGGTTTTCCTCCGGCATTTCCGAGCTGGACCGTGTACTGGGCGGCGGCGCAGTGCACGGCAGCTTTGTGCTGGTCGGCGGCGAGCCGGGCATCGGCAAATCCACACTGCTGCTGCAAATGTGCCAGAATATGGCGCGCGAGGCAAAGGTGCTGTACGTTTCGGGCGAGGAATCGCTGCGTCAGATCCGCCTGCGCGCAGACCGGCTGGAGGTGCATTCCAAAAATCTGTTTGTGCTGGCAGAGACCGATATGGATGAGATTTTGGCGGAAACCGACCTGCTTGAGCCGGATATATTGATCGTGGACTCGATTCAGACAGTCTATCAGCCGGATCTAACCAGTGCACCGGGCAATGTGACGCAGATCAAGGAATGCGCCATGACGCTGATGCAGTATGCCAAGCACCGCAACGTGACGATTTTCATCGTCGGACACGTCAATAAGGACGGAGCACTCGCGGGCCCGAAGATTCTGGAGCATATGGTGGACTGCGTGCTGTATTTTGAGGGCGAGCGCCAGATCTCTTTCCGCTGCCTGCGCGCGGCGAAGAACCGCTACGGCTCGACCAATGAGATCGGTGTATTCGAGATGACCGACCGCGGTCTGAGCGAGGTCACAAACCCGTCTGCGGCGATGCTGTCCGGACATCCGGCGGATGCATCGGGCAACTGCATCGCGTGCACCATCGAGGGCACCCGGCCCATTCTGGCGGAAATTCAGGCGCTTGTCACCAAGACTGCCTTTGGTACGCCGCGTCGTGCTGCGAACGGCATTGACTACAACCGCATGGCGCTGCTGCTGGCGATTCTGGAAAAACGCGTCGGTCTGTTTCTTTCGGGCAGCGATGCGTATGTCAATGTCATCGGCGGAATGCGGCTGGATGAGCGCGCCATTGACCTGCCGGTCGTGCTTGCAATCGGCTCCAGCTACCGCGACCAGCCGATTCCGGAGGGCGTGATGGCATTTGGTGAGATCGGACTGACCGGAGAGCTGCGTGCGGTTTCGGCCGCACCGCAGCGCATCCGCGAGGCGCTGCGCCTGGGCTTTCACACCTGCATCATGCCGAAGCAGGAGGTCGGAAAGCTTCCGGAAGGGATTCGCGTCATTCAGGTGAGCAATATTGCACAGGCGTTCGGCGCGGTCTTTCAGCCGCCGGAACGCGCATAAGGGAACAATCACAGTTGCACAGCCGGGGCAATTGTGCTAGGATAGTAGCATAACTGTAATCATACAGGGGAAATTTAAGGAATGTGAGATGATCTTATGGAGAACGCACCGAAGAAGCGCAAACGGCTTTCGACGGGCAAAAAAGTGGCAATCGGTATTTTTGCCGCAGTTTGGCTGGTGATTCTGGCAGGCATCGGTTATCTGTATCATACCTTCAGTCTGATGAATCATACCGAAAAGCCGGAGGAGAAGCCGGTAGCGGCGGAAACCACCGAATCGGACAACGATCTGGGAAGTCTTCAGTGGGACAGTGCCAATCAGGTTTATTATGATGATAATGTCATCAATATTCTGCTCATCGGTCAGGATACGCGCGACGGCACGCGCCAGCGTTCGGATTCCATGATTATTGCAACGATCAACCAAAATACCAAGGAGGTTATCTTGACCTCTCTGATGCGTGATCTGTATGTGGATATTCCGGGCAGAGGCGGAAACCGAATCAATGCGGCATTTGCGTTCGGCGGCTCCCAGCTGCTGGATCAGACGATTGAGTCCAATTTTAACATCCGGATTGATGCAAATGCGGTAGTGGATTTTGAGGGCTTTAAACGCGTAGTTGACAGCATCGGCGGCATTGATATTGAGCTGTATCAGGAGGAGGTCGATTACTTAGGGTACAACGATCTGAGTGTGGGAATGAACCACCTGAACGGCGAGCAGGCACTGGCATATGCCCGTATACGTTATGTCGGCAATAACGACTATGAACGCACCGAACGTCAGCGCCGTGTACTTATGGCGGCTTTTCAGCAGGTCAAGAACCAGGGCGTTATGACCAGTGTATCCATGATTAACGAGCTGTTCCCGCTCGTTACCACCGACCTGAGTACCATGGATATCATCCGCTATGCAGGCACGGTGCTCTCGATGAATGTAGATACTGTCCGCACCTACCGCATCCCGATGGACGGTGAGTTCAGCAACGATACCATCCGCGGTATGATGGTTCTGGTACCCGACCTGAATCAGTGCAGAGCTTCGATGCTCAAGGCGATCTACGGCGTGGAAAACGTCAAGACCGGTATTTTGGCAGAAGCGGAATAAAGTATAAAAGAGACACCCTGCGGTGTCTCTTTTGATATTTATCACGATATTTAGAGTGCGCGGAACAGTTTCATGAGGATTTCCGAAATGCGCACACCGCGCACGGAAACATCCGCACAGTCCTCATAAATCTTTTTGCGCTGGCCGTACAGCGTGCGGGTCTGCTTTTCCTTATCGCCCTGAAGGAGCGGGCGGGAAGTGTCTCGGCTGAGATTCTGCACAATGCGGAAAAACGGGGTGTCCAGATGAATCAAAATACCGTTTTTCTTGAGCAGCTCCACGTTTTCCGGACGCAGTACACAGCCGCCGCCGGTTGCAATCACACAGCCGTTTTTTTCGGAAAGCTCACGGGCATATTTTGTCTCCAGATCGCGGAAATACGGCTCGCCATCCTCTGCAAAAATGTCCGAGATTTTGCGGCCCTCCTGCTGCTCCAGATAGATGTCCATGTCGATAAATTCCAGACCGAGCAGACGGGCAATCTTGCGTCCGATGGTGGTCTTGCCGCTGCCCATAAAGCCACACAGCACCAGATTGCTTTTGTGATATACGGATGCCATGCGCTTTTTGACAACATCGCCGTACAGACGGCGCAGAATCAGATCCAGATCGCTGTTGTCAAACTGGGAGCCCAGCCAGACCGTCTGTGCATAGGCAGCCTGCATGACCAGCATGTACAGTCCGTCGCGGGTGGCGATGCCCTTTTCCTCTGCCATACGCAGAAGTGCGGTGGTCGGCGGGTTGTAGATCGCGTCAAACACATATTTTGTGCCGTGCGGAAGCGATGAAAGCGGGTTGGCATCCTCCTTTGGGGTCATGCCGACCGGCGTGCCGTTGACCACAATGGAGGTCGCGTGCGGCAGCTGTGTGGGCGGGTAAACCGATACCATGCCGTCCGGCAGGCAGGCGCGCAGATAATCGCGCAGGGCAATCGCCTTTTCCGCGCTGCGGCCGGAGATAATCACGCGTGCCCCCGCATTGACCAGATGATATGCCATGACAGAGGATACGCCGCCGTAACCAAGCACTACCGCAGTGGCGCCCGGAATGGTTACACCATCGCGCTCCAACGAAGCGGCAAAGCCCAAAATATCGGTGTTATAGCCGATTGCCTCGCCGTCGCGGAAATCCACCGTGTTGACCTTGCCGAGATCCTTTGCGGCGGTGTCCACGGCATCCAGCAGCGGGATGATTGCCGCCTTGTGCGGAATGGTCACGTTGATGCCGCGCAGCTTTTCCCGCGCCAGACGGGTTGCCTCTGGCAGATCCTCCGGCGGAACCTCGATGGCAATGTAATCATAGTCCTGACCGGAGGCCTGAAACAGCATTGCGTGCAGCTCCGGAGAAACGGAATGACCGATCGGATATCCGAACAGGGCAAAGGTGGTTTTTTTCGGAACAAATTCCCGAAATTCCTGCATTGTAAGTGCCATTGTTTATCCCTCCAGTCCGTGCAGCGCGTCAAAGAAGGTCGGATAGGAAATTGCAACGCAGTCGGGATCCTCCAGCACGGAATCGCCCTCGCAGGCGAGTGCACAGACCGCCATGCTCATGGCAACGCGGTGGTCGGCGTAGCAGGCAAACTGTGCGCCGTGCAGCGGCTTGCCGCCGCGGATCACCATTCCGTCCTCGGTTTCGGTGATATCGCAGCCGGTCTTGGACAGCTCGCTGACCATCGCCGCAATGCGGTTGGATTCCTTGACCTTGAGCTCCTGCGCGTCGCAGATCACGGTTTCGCCCTCCGCGAATGCCGCCGCAACTGCGATGACCGGCAGCTCGTCGATCAGACGCGGGATAATGTCGCCGCCGATGCGGGTGCCGTGCAGGCGAGAAGAGCGCACAATGATGTCGCAGACCGGCTCTACGTCGTCCGTGCAGTTGACCAGCTCAATGTCCGCGCCCATGTCGCGCAGAACATCCAGAATGCCTGTGCGAGTGGGATTGATGCCGACATTGCGGATGGTGATTTCGCTGTTCGGAACGATACAGCCTGCAACCAGAAAATATGCCGCGGAGGAGATATCGCCCGGAACCGCTACGTCCACAGCGGTCAGCTGCTCCGGCGGGGTGAGGGTAATCACGTTGCCGTCCGTGCGCACATCAACGCCCAGACCGCGCAGCATACGCTCGGTGTGGTCACGGGAGGGCGCCGGTTCGATGACCGTGGTTTCGCCTTCGGCAAACAGACCGGCAAGCAGAATGGCAGATTTGAGCTGTGCGCTGGCAACCGGCAGTGTATAGGTGATGCCATGCAGCGCACTTCCGGAAACGGTCAGCGGACAGAGGTTGCCGTCCTTGCCGTCGATATTGGCACCCATCTCGCGCAGCGGCTTGATGATACGTCCCATTGGACGCTTCTGAATGGAGGCGTCACCGCTGAGTACGGAGCGGAACGGCTGTCCCGCAAGGATGCCGCACAGCAGGCGGGTGGTGGTGCCGGAGTTTCCGGTGTACAGCAGCTCGGACGGCTCCTGTAAGCCGTGCATACCGGCGCCGTGCACTACGACCTCGTCGTCGGATACGTCGATCTTCACGCCCATTTGGCGGAAGCAGGAGATCGTGGAAAGGCAGTCCTCACCCATGAGAAAACCGGTGATGTGCGTATCGCCGGATGCGAGCGCGCCGAACATGACTGCGCGGTGAGAGATGGATTTATCGCCGGGGACGGTCACCGCACCGTGTAAACCGCCGGTCGATGGATGACAGGTCAGCATTTATGTATCCTCCTCGGAAATCACAGGGAAGCTTCCGAGCACGCGCACGGCGGGAAGCTCCTGAATCATCTGATAGACCAGAGCACGGGTATCCTGATGCAGCAGATTGCCGTCGAAATCCACATAGAAGCAGTAATTCCACGGCATATCCGGCAGCGGACGCGAGTGAATCTCGGTCATGTTTACGCCGTAATCGCCAAACACGGCAAGCGCACTGGACAGGCTGCCGCAGATATGCGGAAGGGTCAGAATCAGGCTGACGCGCGTGTCCTCCGGCTTGGCGGAAAGCTCGCGCGTGACGGCGATAAAGCGGGTCTGATTGAACGTACCGTCGTTGACGCCGCGCTCCAGAATGGTGAGCCCGTACAGCTCGGCTGCCGCCTCGGAGCAGATTGCCGCCTTGGTAGGATCATTTGCCTGCTGGACCAGCTCAGCGGCCACTGCGGTATTGCTCTCGTTGTGATCGCTGAACCCGTGCGCCTTGATATAGTTATGACACTGACGGAGCGCCTGCGGATGCGAATGGACATCGCGGACGGTGTCCAGCGTCGCGCCCGGGCAGGCACACAGGCAGTGGCGGATTTTTGCAATGTAGGAATGCGAGATGGAAAGACCGTACTTTTCCAACAGATCGTATACCTCGTTGACCGTGCCTGCGGTCGAATTTTCGACCGGAACCACGCCGATGTCCGTCCTGCCCTCGGAAACGGACTGGAATACATCCTCCCAGGTCGGCAGATACGACTGCGCGGCGTTTGGGAACAGCTTGGAGGAGACATAGTGCTGATAGGAGCCGGGCAGTCCCTGATAGCACACGGTGGACGGAGCCTGAATGCGCTCCTTGATCGGAAGCTGGAGACGCTCCGGTTCGTTTGCGAGCATACGCTCATACTGATGCTTGCGGCTGATGCGCATTGTGGTTTTCAGCAGCGCAGTGTATTCCAGACGGTATTCCTCCGGAACCTTTGCGAGCAGGGTGGAGAGTAGCTCGGTCTCGCGTGACGGCACGTAAACCGCGCCGCCGGTCGCCATCTTGTAGTCCGAAACCTCCTCGGAGCAGCTCATGCGCTTGAGGAACAGATCGACAATCTGACGGTCAATTTCCGTAATATCGCGGCGTACTTCGTTAAGATCTCGCATAGCCATATGCCTCCAGATACAGGTCGGTCAGTGCGATTGCGACAGCCGCCTCGATGACCGGTGCTGCGCGGGTGACGATGCACGGATCGTGCCGTCCCTTGATGACCAGCGGCTCGACTTCTCCGGTGGTGAGCTTGAGCGTGCGCTGTTCTCTGGAAATAGACGCAGTGGGCTTGATTGCCGCGCGGACAATCATCGGCATACCGTTGGTGATGCCGCCGAGCACACCGCCGTTGTGGTTGGTTTCACACAGCACCTTTCCGTCCTGCGGATACATGCGGTCGTTTGCCTCGCTGCCGCGCATGGAGGAAATCGCAAAGCCTGCGCCGAACTCCACGCCCTTGACGGCGGGAACCGAAAACAGCATAGAGGAAACACGGCTTTCCACCGAGGAAAGCATCGGGGAGCCGATGCCGACCGGCAGACCGATGGCAGCGCATTCAATGATGCCGCCTACCGAATCCTGCGACATGCGCGCTTCTTCAATCAGGCGGAGCATCGCCTGCTCCGCAGCCGGATTAATGATCGGGAAGGTCTGCGAGCGCAGCTGCGCAAGCTGCTCCGCCGGAACGCTGATATCGTCAAACGGCGTGTCCATAATTTGACCGATGGATGCGATGTGAGAGCCAACCTCGATGCCCTTGGAACGCAGAAAGAGCTTGCACATTGCGCCGGCAAATACCAGCGGAGCGGTCAGACGGCCGGAAAAATGGCCGCCGCCGCGCGGATCGTTGCAGCCGTGGAAGCGGACAGAGCCGGTATAATCGGCATGTCCCGGACGCGGATGCTCCACCAGATTTTTATAGTCGCCAGAGTGCTGATCCGCGTTTTCAATCACGCAGGAAATCGGCGTTCCGGTGGATTTTTCGTTATAAATACCGGATAAAATTTGGGGCAGATCGCTTTCCTTGCGGGCGGTGGACTGCTTGTTTTTGCCCGGCGCTCTGCGGCTCATCTCCTGAAGGACAAATTCCTCATCAAACGGCACGCCGGACGGAAAGCCGTCCAGCACGCAGCCGATGCCGCCGCCATGTGATTCGCCAAAAATAGATACTTTTAAATTGGTGCCCCATACAGAACCCATTTGGACAGGTCTCCTTTCTCGTCAAAATTACAGGGCGAGGATGTGCTGGTGCAGCTCCTCGATTGCAAACGGATGAATCTTTGCCTCTCCGAAGCGATCCACCAGAATGAAATTCATCGTGTTCGCCATCTTTTTCTTGTCGGAGAGCAGCGCGCCATAGATTTCCTCGCGTGCATACGGCAGCTCGGTCGGCAGGTGATGCGCCTTGAGAATTTCGATCAGGCGCTCGGAGAGATCGGGCGCACCCAGTGCGGCGTTCAGTTTTGCCGCCGCCGCCATGCCGATGGCAACCGCCTGACCGTGGGTGAGATCGACATAGTTGCCCAGCTTTTCGCAGGCGTGACCGATGGTATGACCGAAGTTCAGGATCATGCGCAGACCGGTGTCGTGCTCATCCTGCTGTACCACATCGCGCTTGATGCTGACGCATTCATAAACGATATCGGTGATGTTTTCTTTAAAGTTCGATTCCGCAACCATATCCAGAATGCTGGCGTTCTGAATGCAGCCGTATTTGATGACCTCTGCCATGCCGTCACAGAAGGTGGAATCAGGCAGGGTGGAGAGCAGATCGGTGTCGATGAGCACCAGCTCCGGCTGGTAGAACGCGCCGACGAGATTTTTGCCCTGCGGCAGGTCTACGCCGGTCTTGCCGCCGACCGAGGAATCTACCTGTGCAAGCAGAGTGGTCGGAATCTGACACACGCTCACACCGCGCAGGAAGGTGGCTGCCGCGAAGCCCGCCATATCACCGATGACACCGCCGCCGAGGGCGATGATGAGATCCTTGCGGGTGATGCCGGCAGCGCACAGGTCTGCATAGATTCCCGCGATGGTGTCGAGGTTTTTGTGTTCCTCGCCCGCCGGAATCACGGTGGAGGTCACAGCGATCGGGAACTGCGCGGAAAGCTGTTCCAGATACAGCGGAGCAACGTGGGAGTCCGTGACGATATGGATGCGCGACGGATGGAATTTTTCCGCCACATGCTTGGCGGTCTCTCCGAATACGCCCGCACCGATATAGATATCCGAGGTACTGACCGAGCCCTTTAGCGTCAGATGATACATGAATTACACCTCTCTGCCGACAACGGAAGCAATCGCACGGATTTTTTCCATGGTCTTATGGAAGTTTTCGTAGGTGAGCGACTGAGCGCCGTCCGAGAGTGCGTGCTCCGGATCGTTGTGCACCTCGATCATCAGACCGTCTGCACCGGCTGCGATGGCTGCCATTGCCAGCGGCTCGACCATCCAGTAGATGCCGGCAGCGTGGGACGGATCGACGACAACCGGCAGGTGAGACAGACGCTTGAGTGCCGGAACCGCGCTGACATCCAGCGTATTTCTGGTGTAGGTCTCGTGGGTGCGGATGCCGCGCTCACAGAGGATAACGTCCTCGTTGCCGCCTGCGAGAATGTACTCGGCAGACATCAGGAATTCCTTCATGGTGTTGGAGAAGCCGCGCTTGAGCAGAACCGGCTTGTTGGTGCGGCCGAGCTCAGCGAGCAGGTCGAAGTTCTGCATATTGCGCGCGCCGACCTGGAAGCAGTCAACCTTATCGAGGAAGTACTCGATGTTTGCCGGATTGGTGATCTCGGTGACGATCGGCAGTCCGGTCTGCTTCTTTGCCAGGTTCAGCAGCTCCAGACCTTCTGCCTTCAGACCCTGGAAGGAGTACGGGGAGGAACGCGGCTTCCATGCGCCGCCGCGCAGAATGGTTGCGCCGTCTGCCTTGACGCGCTCTGCAATCTCGCAGATCTGCGCCTCGGACTCGACCGAGCACGGGCCGGCCATGATGGCGAGCTTGCTGCCGCCGACCTTGATACCGCCGATATCCACGATGGTATCCTCCGGATGCAGCTGGCGGTTGGCGCGCTTGAACGGCTCCTGAACCTTGAGAACCTTGTCTACATAGCTGTTGAGCATCAGGGTGTTCTTGTCAATTGCAGTGGTATCGCCGACCAGACCGAGGATGGTGGTCTCCTGACCGACAATCGGGTTGACCTCAAGATCGAAATGAGTCAGCCATTCGGAAATTCGGTTTACCTCGTCGGCAGGGGTGCCTTTTTTCAGTACAACAATCATGGTGATTATCTCCTTTATACAGATATTGATTAACAGAAGTGAGAGTTTTTTCGGGTGAGGACATAAAAAAAGCCTTCCATCCCGCACAAAGGGACGAAAGACAACAAATCTCCGTGGTACCACCCAATTTCGGCACGATGTGCCGCACTTATTCGCATACAGAGCCGGGAAGCTCGATATCCTATCCTGCTAACGGGGGAATCCGTCCGCGCTTACTATTTGTTCAGCGGGGAAGCTCGGGAGGGAACTTCATACCGTGCGGCTCTGCGTCTGCTTTCAGTCGGGGACAGACACTCCCTGTTGAGCCGGAGAACGGAATTACTTTTCTCCGTCATCGCTTTTGAACATATTTCAAAATACAGTTCCAGTATAAAGTGATAAATCGGAAATGTCAAGAGATATGTGTGAAAAAATTTGACGGTTTTTATGGAATCAGAGGAGAAACACGACAAAAAATGAAAAATCATCTTGACAGTGAGCAATGGATTTGCTAATATTAATGCATAGTGTACGTCAGGTACACCACATATAAGAAAATGTGATGAACGGGTAAAGTAACTGTCAGCCGTCTTCAGAGAGCTGCCGTATGGTGCGAGGCAGCGGCGTTCAGCAGCGAAGCTCACCCGGGAACAGCCCGCTGAAACAAGTAGGTGGGGACGGATTTCCCTCCGTTATCGGGGAGACACATTGTTTGATGTGGAATAAGTGGTCATGCTATGGCAACAAGAGTGGTACCGCGGAAGGTCTGGCTTTCGTCTCTTACAGGTTTGGTTTGAGATGGAGGTCTTTTTTATTGCTGTACGGCAGCACTTTTCGCGCATACCGCATTCAGATAAACTTATCAGCATCAGTCAATCAAATTTATTCTAATTTGGGAGGATATCACCATGTCAAGAATGATCCGAATTTTTGATACGACGCTCAGAGACGGCGAGCAGTCGCCGGGCTGTAGCATGAACCTCAGCGAGAAGATTGAGGTTGCACGTCAGCTGGAAACCCTCGGCGTTGATATCATCGAGGCAGGCTTTGCAATTGCATCTCCGGGCGATGCCGCTGCAATCAGCGCAATCGCTCATACCATTAAGGATTCCACCGTGTGCTCGCTGGCGCGCGCAGTCGAAAAGGACATCGACGCTGCCTACGGCGCAATCAAGGACGCAGTGGATCCGCGCATCCATACCTTCATTGCAACCTCTCCGGTTCATATGCAGTACAAGCTGAAGATGACCCCGGAGCAGGTACTCGAAAGCGTTGCACACCATGTTGCATACGCAAAGAAGTACGTATCCAACGTCGAGTTCTCCGCAGAGGATGCAACCCGTTCGGACTGGGATTTCCTGTGCCGCGTACTGGAGACCGCAATCAAGGCGGGCGCTACCACGCTGAACATTCCGGATACCGTCGGCTATCTGGTTCCGCACGAGTATGCAAACCTGATCCGCTACATCCGTGAGCACGTTGCAAATGTGGATGACGTCATTCTGTCCTGCCACAACCACAACGACCTCGGCATGGGCGTTGCAAACTCTCTGGCAGGCATCGAGGCAGGCATCGGACAGGTCGAGTGTACCATCAACGGCATCGGCGAGCGCGCAGGCAATGCGGCAATGGAAGAAATCGTTATGGCACTCAAGACCCGCAAGGATTACTTTGATGCGGACACCAAGATCGACACCACGCAGATCTATCGTTCCAGCCGCATGATTCAGACCATTACCGGCGTTCCGGTTGCTCCGACCAAGCCGATCATCGGCGCAAACGCATTTGCACACGAGTCCGGCATCCATCAGCACGGCGTCCTGAACGAGGCTTCCACCTATGAGATCATGACGCCGGAATCCGTCGGTGTTCCGAAGAATGCAATCGTTCTGGGCAAGCACTCCGGCCGTCACGCCTTCGAGGAGCGCCTGAAGGATCTGGGCTACACCCTGACGCAGGAGAAGCTGGACAAGGCATTTACCAAGTTCAAGGCGCTGGCAGACAAGAAGAAGACCATCAAGGACCGCGACCTCGAGGCGCTGATCGGTGTCGTACCGGTTTCCGGTCCGGAGCGCTTCACGCTGGATTCCTACGTCATCAACAGCGGCAATACCATCACCAGCACCGCGCTCATCAAGCTCAGCAAGAGCGGCGAGATCTTCGAGCAGGTTGCGGCGAGCGACGGCCCGATCAATGCCTCCTACAAGGCACTGGATATGATCGTCGGTCACGACATCGAGCTGTGCGACTACTCGCTGAAGGCACTGACCGAGGGCGAGGACGCGCAGTGTGAGGCAGTCGTCAAGCTGTGCATCGACGGTGCGGCGGATACCGTTACCGGCCGCGGCGTTTCCACCGATATCGTTGAGGCCTCCATCAAGGCTTACATCAACGGTATCAACAAGTTCCTCAACGACTAATCGTTTCCTGTGACCCGAAGTGCCGCAAGGCGCTTCGGGCACAATCAAATACACAGAACCGAGGTATCATTTTTATGGCAATGACAATGACACAGAAAATCCTCGCGGCACACGCGGGGCTGGAAAGCGTTTCCGCCGGTCAGCTGATCGAGGCCAATCTGGATCTGACTCTGGCAAACGACATCACCGGTCCGGTCGCCATCCGCGAGCTGGAAAAGGCTGGCTTTGAGACCGTTTTTGATAAGTCCAAGATCGCGCTGGTCATGGACCACTTTGCTCCGAACAAGGACATCAAGTCCGCGGAGCAGTGCTTGCAGTGCCGCACCTTTGCCGGCAAGCACGAGATCGTCAACTTCTTTGATGTCGGCGCAATGGGCATTGAGCACGCGCTGCTGCCGGAAAAGGGTCTGGTCGGTCCGGGCGAGCTGATTATCGGCGCAGACTCCCATACCTGTACTTACGGTGCACTGGGCGCATTTTCCACCGGCGTAGGCTCGACCGACCTTGCGGCAGGCATGGCAACCGGCAAGGCATGGTTCAAGGTTCCGTCTGCAATCAAGTTCAATCTGGTCGGCGAGCTGCCGGAGTACGTTTCCGGTAAGGATGTCATCCTGCACATCATCGGCAAGATCGGCGTGGACGGCGCACTGTACCGCTCGATGGAGTTCGGCGGCGAGGGCGTTGCCTCTCTGAGCATGGACGACCGCTTCACGATCTGCAACATGGCAATCGAAGCGGGTGCAAAGAACGGCATTTTCCCGGTTGACGAAAAGACCATGGAGTATATTAAGGGCCGCATCGACCGCGAGGTCACCGCATATGAGGCGGATGCCGATGCGGTTTACGATGAGGAATACACCATCGACCTGTCCGCGCTGCGTCCGACCATCGCGTGCCCGCACCTGCCGGAGAACACCAAGACCATTGACGAGCTGGAGCACATTGAGATTCAGCAGGCGGTCATCGGCTCCTGCACCAACGGCCGCATTCAGGATATGCGCGAGGCTGCTGCCATCCTGAAGGGCAAGAAGGTCAAGAAGAACGTCCGCACCATCGTCATTCCGGCGACGCAGGAGGTTTATCTCCAGTGCATCGACGAGGGTCTGGCAAAGATTTTCGTAGAGGCAGGCGCAATCCTGTCCACGCCGACCTGCGGTCCGTGCCTGGGCGGTCATATGGGCATTCTGGCACACGGCGAGCGCGCGGTTTCCACCACCAACCGCAACTTTGTCGGCCGCATGGGTCATGTCTCGTCCGAGATCTATCTGGCAAGCCCGGCAGTCGCTGCGGCTTCTGCAATCACCGGATACATCACCGATCCGGCAAAAGTGGCTGAATAAGGAGGATACAGACGATGAAAGCAAGAGGTTCTGTTTTTAAATATGGCGATAACGTCGATACCGACGTTATCATTCCGGCACGTTATCTGAACATTGCCGATCCGGTAGAGCTGGCAACCCACTGCATGGAGGATATCGACACCGAGTTCGTCAAGAACGTCAAGAAGGGCGATATCATGGTGGCAACCAAGAACTTTGGCTGCGGCTCCTCCCGTGAGCACGCGCCGCAGGTCATCCGTGACAACGGCATTTCCTGCGTAATCGCGTCCTCGTTTGCGCGCATCTTCTACCGCAGCTCGATCAACATCGGTCTGCCGATCATGGAGAGTGAGGAGGCTGCCAACGCGATTGCCAACGGCGATGAGGTTGAGGTTGATTTCGATACTGGCATCATCACGGACATCACGACCGGTCAGACCTTCCAGGCAGCGGCGTTCCCGCCGTTTTTGCAGAATATCATTCAGGCAGGCGGTCTGCTCAAGAGCCTGAAGGAAAGAGAGAGCAAGTAATGGAATTTAATATTGCAGTCATTAAGGGCGACGGCATCGGTCCGGAAATTGTCACCGAGGCAATGAAGGCGCTGGACACCGTCGGCGAGAAGTTTGGTCATAAATTCAACTTTACCGAATGCTACGCAGGCGGCAACGCGATTGACAAGTTCGGTATTCCGCTGCCGGAGGAGACGCTGGAAACCTGTAAGGCATCGGACAGCGTACTGCTCGGCGCAGTCGGCGGTCCGAAGTGGGATTCCGTCCCGTCCGCAATCCGTCCGGAGAAGGCGCTGCTCGGTCTGCGTGCAGGTCTGGGTCTGTTCGTCAACCTGCGCCCGGCTCAGATGTTCTCCGCTCTGGCAGATGCCTGCCCGATCAAGAAGGAGATCATCGGCGACGGCTTTGACATTCTGGTCTGCCGCGAGCTGACCGGCGATGTATATTTCGGCGAGCACGGCCGCCGCGAGTCCGAGCTGGGAGAAACCGGCTATGACGATATGAACTACTCCGTAACCGAGGTCGAGCGCATCGGCCGCCGCGGCTTTGATATGGCGATGGCACGCGGCAAGAAGCTGGTCAGCGTGGACAAGGCAAACGTACTGGAGACCTCTCGCGTATGGCGCGAGACCATGCACCGCCTGAAGGAGGAGTATCCGGAGGTTGAGTATTCGGATATGTATGTGGACAACGCGGCAATGCAGCTCGTCCGCAATCCGGGTCAGTTCGACGTCATCGTGACCGGCAACCTGTTCGGTGACATCCTGTCCGATGAGGCTTCTATGATTACCGGCTCCATCGGTATGCTGCCGTCCGCCTCCATCGGTGAGAGCAAGCTCGGCATGTACGAGCCGATCCACGGCTCCGCTCCGGACATCGCAGGCAAGGGCATCGCAAACCCGATTGCAACCATTCTGTCCTGCGCAATGATGCTGCGCTACTCGTTCGGTCTGAGCGAGGAGGCTTCCTGCATCGAGGCAGCGGTGGAGAAGGCACTGAACGATGGTCATCGCACGGCGGATATTGCCGCAGCGGGCGATAAGGTACTGTCCACCTCCGAGATGGGCGCAGTTGTCTGCGCGAATATCGCGGGCTGAAACCGAACCTGATAACAAACGCACTGACGCTCCCTTTTGCTCCGCTTGGGCGGAAGGGAGCGTTTTGCGATGAAAACAGGATTGACAAAACGCAGGTTGGCGCATATCATGAATGCAGAACCGAATCACGAAAGGAGGGGCACACATGGACGAGCAGGATCAGCTTCGTCAGTACAATGAGGAAGCAGAGCAGTACCGTGACCGTGGAGATCTGCCCGCCGCAAAACGCTGCTATGAACAGGGGCTTGTCATTTGTAAGGCTCTGGCAGAGCAGTATGATACCGATGACTGGCACGGGGAGCTCGCGGCGCAGCTGGGGAGGCTCGGCGATGTATGTTCCGAGATGGGCGATTATCCGGAAGCGCGCCGGTATTATGAGGATTCCCTTGCGCTGTGTTCCGATATGGTGGAGCAGAATGATACCATTGCAAACCGGCGGGATCTGCTGTGCAGCCTGGGCTGCATGGGCATGATCTTCGAGCTGGAGGGGGATTATGAACAGGCGCTGCTGTACTATGAGCGTGCACTGGAGCTGGGACGATGGCTGGCGGAGCGCGAGCCGGATACCGAGCGCGATGTACTGATTTATCTGCTCAAAAGCGGCAGCATCTATGAGGCGTGCAGTAAGTTTGAGACCGCGCGGGAGCGCGTTGACGAGGCGCTGCGCCTCAGCCGTCGGCTGTATGAGGAGCACAGCTCACCGGACTGTCAGCGCGATCTGTCCATTACGCTGAGCAAGGCGGGCGATCTGAGCGCAATTGCGTGTGACAATAAGAGCGCGCGCCGATATTATGAGGAGGCGCTCGAAATCGCAGAGCAGCTGGAGGAGGAGCGTACCACCATTGATACCCTGCGTGATCTGTCCATCGGCTACGGAAAGATGGGAGACCTCTGCTCGGATGAAAATGACAGCAGGACGGCAAAGGCGTATTATGAAAAATGCCTCAAGCTGTGTGAACGGCTGGCGGAAAAGCTCCAGACGCCGGACAGCTATGCGGAGTATTCCTTTGCCATGCAGCGTCTGGGCGACCTCTGCGAGCAGTCGCACGA
>JAEDEU010000025.1 GCA_016293155.1 Clostridiaceae bacterium
GGAGGTGATCGTATGCCGTTATCCATGGCGAATCCGGGCGAAACAAAGTACATCAAGAGAATCGGCGGGCGCGCAGACACCAGAAAGTTTCTGGAGGGTCTGGGCTTTGTCGTCGGCGGAATGGTGACTGTGATTTCGGTCAACGGCGGGAACATGATCGTTCAGGTCAAGGATGCCCGAATCGCAATCAGTCGTGAAATGGCGAACAAAATCACCGTATAAGGGAGGCATTGGCATGAGAACATTGAAGGACTGCAAGGTCGGTGAGACCGTCACCGTGGTGAAGCTGAACGGAACCGGAGCAATCAAGCGCCGCATTATGGATATGGGCATCACCAAGCGGGTGAGTGTGTATGTGCGCAAGGTGGCTCCGCTGGGCGATCCGGTTGAGGTCACGGTGCGCGGCTATGAGCTTTCTCTGCGCAAGGAGGACGCGCAGAATATTGAGGTGGAGTAAACAATTTCATGGCGAAAACCGGGCGGAATGGGCCGCTTTTTTTCCGCTCTGTAAATTAGCATAAACTAAGTTAGAGGGAGTGACATTGGACATGAAAATCGCACTCGCAGGCAATCCGAACTGCGGCAAGACCACACTGTTCAACGCGCTGACCGGTGCCAATCAGTATGTGGGCAACTGGCCGGGCGTTACGGTGGAAAAGAAGGAGGGCAGACTCGGCGGACACAAGGACGTGACCCTGACCGACCTTCCGGGCATTTATTCATTATCGCCCTACACGCTGGAGGAGGTGGTCGCCCGGAATTATCTGGTGCACGAGCGTCCGGATGCGGTCATCAACCTGATTGACGGCACCAATCTGGAGCGCAATCTGTACCTGACCACCCAGCTGCTGGAGATGGGCATTCCGGTCGTGATCGCCATCAACATGATGGATCTCGTCCGCAAGAACGGCGACATCCTGAACACAAAGGCGCTGTCCGACACGCTGCATGTGCCGGTCTTTGAGATTTCCGCGCTCAAAAAGCAGGGACTTTCCGAGCTGACGGCGGCGGCAGTCGAGGCGGCGCAGACAGGCGTTCGTAGTGCGCCGGCGCATACCTTCAGCGGCAGCATTGAGCACACGCTGGCGCACATCGAGGAGGCGGCGCTGCACGATCTTCCGGAGGAGCAGCAGCGCTGGTTCGCCGTCAAGCTGTTTGAGCGCGATGCCAAGGCGACCGCAGAGCTGAATATTCCGGCGGATACGATGGCGCATATTGAAAACGACATCGCGCGCTGCGAGGAGGAGCTGGACGACGACGCGGAATCCATCATCACCTCTGCACGCTATGATTACATCGGACGCATCATCGGCAGATGCTATAAGAAAAAGAACGCGAAGGCGGGCACGACCTCGGACAAAATTGACCGCATCGTGACCAACCGCATTTTGGCGCTGCCGATCTTCGCGGTTGTCATCGGCATTGTATACTATATCTCCGTGACAACCATCGGCACCCTTGTGACCGACTGGACGAATGACGTATTTGCGGCGGAGATTTTACAGGGCAATACGGCGGCATTTCTGGAATCGGTCGGCTGTGCCGCATGGCTTCAGGGTCTGATCGTGGATGGCATCGTCGGCGGTGTGGGCGCGGTGCTCGGATTTGTGCCGCAGATGCTTGTGCTGTTCTTCTTCCTTTCCATGCTGGAGCAGTGCGGCTATATGGCGCGTGTCGCGTTCATTCTCGACCGTATTTTCCGCCGCTTCGGACTTTCCGGCAAGTCCTTTATCCCGATGCTGATCGGCACGGGCTGCGGCGTACCGGGTGTGATGGCGAGCCGCACCATCGAAAACGAGCGCGACCGCCGCATGACCATTATGACCACCACCTTTATTCCGTGTGGCGCAAAGCTCCCGATCATCGCACTGATCGGCGGCACGCTGTTCCACAACGCATGGTGGGTGGGTCCGCTCGCATACTTCATCGGCATTGCCGCCGTGATTTTCTCCGGTCTGATACTCAAAAAGACCGCAATGTTTGCCGGTGATCCGGCGCCGTTCGTCATGGAGCTGCCGGCATATCATCTGCCGACCATCGGCGCGACCGCCCGTTCCATGTGGGAGCGCGGCTGGAGCTTTATCAAGCGTGCGGGCACGGTGATCCTGCTCGCCTCCATCGTGATCTGGTTCCTGACCGGCTACGGCTTCACGGACGGCGCATTCGGCGCGGTGGAGGATTATGACCATTCTCTGCTGGCGATGATCGGCAATACCTTCGCATGGATCTTTGCACCGCTCGGCTTCGGCTCCTGGCAGCCGGCAGTTGCGACCATCCTCGGTCTGGTTGCAAAGGAGGAGGTTGTCGGCGCACTGGGCACCATTTTTGCCGTATCCGGCGACGCAATGGAGCTGGTGGATGCAGGCGATTTTGCCGGTCTGGCGGCGATTTCCGTACACTTCACCCAGGTTTCCGCAATGTCGTTTATATGCTTCAATCTGCTGTGCGCGCCGTGCTTCGCGGCAATCGGCGCCATCCGGCGTGAGATGAACAGCGGCAGATGGACCGTATTTGCGGTCGGCTATCAGTGCGTGTTTGCTTACTGCGTCGCGCTGTGCGTCAATCAGCTGGGCAATCTGTTCGTATACGGCAGCTTCGGAATCGGTACGGTCGTGGCAATCCTGCTGATTGCGCTTGCAGTGTATCTGCTCGTCCGTCCGGCGCGCGCACCAAAGGAGGTTCTGGCATGATCGCAACCGCAGTCATCCTTGCGGTGCTGCTCGCCGCCGTCGTGCTGGCAGTGCGCAGTCTTTTCCGCAGCAAAGGCAGCTGTAGCTGCGGCAGCGGATGCAGCCATTGTGCAATGTCCGAACAGTGTCACTCCGACCGGCACTGACTTCTTTCTCAAATAGAAAAGGTATCCTGTTTCCAAGCTGGAACGGGATACCTTTTTTGCGTCTGAATGTTACGGCTGTGCCGCGGCGCGGTTGAGCTTGCGGTATTCGCGCGGGCTCAGACCGACCTTTTTGGTGAACATATTGATAAAGCTGCTGCTGGTCTGGTAGCCGACGCGCTCTGCGATTTCGCCCACCGGCAGCGCGGAGTGCACAAGCAGCACCTGCGCCGCCTCGATGCGCAGCTTGATGAGGTACTCCGTCGGGGAATATCCGGTCTCGCGCTTAAAGAGATGGGAGAAATAGTACACGCTGTAATTGGATACGGCGGCGAGATCCTCCAGCGAAACCGACTCGCTCAGGTGCTCGTGCATATAGCGCGTGGTCTGCTCGATGACGCTGACATCGCGGTCCTGCGTGTGCTCCGGCGCGGCGAGCAGCGCGAGAATCTGATGGATGCGCTGTGCCTGATCGAACATGGTCTCGATGCGCTCCTGCTCGTAAAAATGCACCATGGAATGCAGCGCGTTGCCGATCTTGACATTGTTGTCGCGGCGGATCAGCGGCCCGTACTGATCCAGCAGATAGCGCGCGATCTCGTGCGCACCCAGCCCGGAGAAATTGATGTATACAAATTCCGCGCCGTCCTCCGTCTGATACCAGTGGTATTCCATGCCGTCGATCAGAACCAGATCGCCGACGCGCGCCGTGTAATCTCTGGAGCGGAAATGGAAGCGCATTGCACCGCGCTGTATGAACATCAGCAGAACGGATGGATAACCGCTGCGGTCGATGCGGTATTCGTTTGTGCAGTAGTAGTGACCGCACCAGGTCGGATAGCAGAGCATCTGCCGTGCGGTATCGTTCGGGGTAAAGGAAAAACAGGTAGACTGAGGCAGCACTCCGTGATCGGTAATTTTCACGCAGGGTTCTCCTTTCAAGGGAATTGGATAGTGCTTTTATTTTAAACGATACGGTCGGGAAGCGCAAGTGCAAAGCAGTGGAAAAAACAAAACGGATGTACGAAAAAATAGGCAAAAGCAAGAGCGCGCAATTGCACGGCAAGAGAGAACAAATTTGGAGAAATGCAAAGCAAAAAAGAGCAATTTACGGGCAAGACAGAGTATTTACATTTTTAGGTCGTGTGCTATAATAGAGCCATAACAAAGGAAGAAACACCGTGAAGAATGACAAAAAACGCGAAAATTGAAACGAAATAATCGAAAAATTACATGCCTGTTTGGCGGCAAAATGATTTGTAGGAATGCGAAAAAACCGGCAACTTTTTCTCGAAGAAATCGGAGCGATTCCGCGTTGGGTCATGCAGCACAGTCAGAATCAAACAAAACCACACATCCAAACATTGCACAGGCGGATCGCAAAAAAACACAATCCCAGCCGCCTGATTAAAAAAATTTTTTTAAAATGAAAGGAAGAGTAACTTATGGGTAACATCGGTGAAAAGAAGATTGGCAGACCGTTCCGTTGGGGCATCGTCGGCGGCGGCAAGACCAGCCAGGTAGGCTACAAGCATCGTCTGGGCGCAATGCGCGACAACACCTCCTTCGTACTGACCGCAGCTGCATTCGACGTTGACTTCGAGCGCTGCAAGGAATTTGGCAGAAACCTGTGCATGGACGAGGATCGTCTGTACCCGGACTACCAGACCATGTTCGCAGAAGAGGCAAAGCGTGAGGACGGCATCGAGGCTGTTGACATCGCTACCCCGAACTTCCTGCACTACGAGGCAACCAAGGCTGCTCTGGAAGCCGGCCTGCATGTTATCTGCGAGAAGCCGCTGTTCTTCGAGGTTGAGCAGGGCGAGGAGATCAAGAGACTCGCAGAGGAGAAGGGCAAGATCGTTTGCGTCACCTACGGTTTCTCCGGCTTTGAGCTGCTGCAGCAGATGCGCTCCATGGTTACTTCCGGCGCACTGGGCAAGATCAACATGATCGACCTGCGCTATGCGCACGGCTTCGGCTGCGATCCGGAGGGCGACGTAAAGGCTGAGGGTCAGAAGTGGCGCGTAGACCCGAAGAAGGTTGGCCGTGCATTCGTTCTGGGCGACCTGTCCACCCACACCTTCTACATGTCCCAGATGATCTGCCCGGATCAGAAGCTGAAGGAGGTTCTCTGCGACCGTCAGGCATTCGTCGGTTCCCGCTACCCGCTGGAGGACAACGCTTACGTTCTGATGCGCTACGAGGACGGCGCTGTTGGCCGTATGTGGTGCTCTGCTGTCAACGCAGGCGACATGAGCTCTCAGCACATCCGCATCGTCGGCTCCAAGGCTTCCCTGGAGTGGAACGACATGCATCCGGATGTCCTGCACTATCAGATTCAGGGCGAGCCGGAGCAGATTCTGTACCGCGGCATGGGCTACCTCGCTCCGGAGGCTCAGGAGGATGAGCGTCTGGGTGCTCTGCACTACACCGGTCTGATCGAGTCCTGGTCCAACCTGTACGGACGCTTCGCAGTCGCAATGGATGCCAAGAATCGCGGCGACGAGGAGACCCTCAAAAATCTGGTTTACCCGGATCTGGAGCACGGCATCGACGGCATCAAGTGGATCAACGCTTGTGCTGAGTCCGCAGACAAGGGCGCTGTTTGGGTACCGTTCGAGTAATTCACTCACATTTCATAGATTTTTGACAGACCGGAGGAGGAACACCCCCTCCTCCGGTTCCGATCTTTCCCGAAACGAAACAGCAGGGAAGTCTCTCCAATTACCTGCTGGTGTGTTCATGTAATTAGACCGGATTTTTTTGAAAAGTTTTACACTCTTTTACACCAACAAAACAGCAAGAGCACCCGCGATGGGTGCTCTTTTTGTCATATCTCTGCGTTTTGAATGGCGGCAAGCGCCTCCGGCAGACCGGAATAAATGCCGGCGCACAGGGCGCGCAGCTCGTCGGTCGGCTCGGAGAGATCAACCACCATTGCGGTGGTGCAGCCGGCAGCCGCGCCCGCGCGGATGCCGTTCGCGCCGTCCTCAAAGACGTAGCAATCCTCCGGCGCACAGCCGATCCGCTCCGCCGCCAGCAGGAAAATATCCGGAGCCGGCTTGCCGTGTGCGACCTCCTCGCCGCTGACCAGCGCGTCAAACCGGTCACGGATGCCCGCAAGAGCCAGATTGTGCTCGATCAGCTCCAGCCGGCTGCTGCTTGCGACCGCGGTCTTCACGCCGTGCGCGCGCAGGTAATCCAATATCTCACGAATGCCCGGCTTTTCCGGCACGGAGGTTTCCAGAATGCCGTCCACGCGGCTCAGACATGCCTGCATAAACGCATCGGCATCCACGTTCGGATAATACGCGCGGATGATGGCGCGCATGGTGTCGCCGTTCGAGCCGCACACCGCCTTGGGGAACTCCGGATCGGGCGTTTGACCGAACTGCTCCGCCAGAATCATCCAGCTTTCCCGGTACAGCCGCTCGGTGTCGAACAGCAGACCGTCCATATCAAAAATTGCACCGTGTTTCATGTCAAAAAATCCTCACTTGGGTTGGGTTTCCAGCAGCCGGCTGCCGTACTGCTCAAGCGCCAGCATTGCCGCGCCGGCCGCAAATGCGTGCTCCGTCCGTGTGCAGGGAATCAGATAGTCCACATCGCGGGCAAAGCGGTCATAGCGCGCCGCGCGGGCACACAGCTCGTCCAGATAGGGCGGGATGTATTTTCCCACCTCGCCGCCGAGAATCAGGTCGATGTCAATCAGCATACGCAGGTTGGTGACAAGGATCGCCAGATGCTCCAGATAGCGGTTCCACTGCTCCCGCGCCTCGGAATCCCCGCCCTCCACCGCGCGGAAAAATTCCTCCAGCGTGCGTGTGCCGCCGGTCAGCACCTTGGGGGAGAGATAGGCATCCGCACAGCCCGGCTTGCCGCAGTAGCAGCGCGTGCCGCCCGGAATCAACATCATATGCCCGATTTCGCCCGCCTGACACCGGTCGCCCAGCAGCAGCCGGTTTTCGATCATCAGCGAGCCCCCGACCGACTCGTTCAGCGAGATGTACAGATAGGTCGGGCGCTCCGGACACAGCTCCGCAAAGCAGGCGCAGTTTGCGTCGTTTGCCACCGCAACCGGATAGGGAATGTGCCTGCAAAACCGCTCCAGCCCGACCTGCGCGAGATTGAAGATGTGCGAGCGGACAATCTGATCTCCGCTGATGATGCCCGGAAAGGAAATGCCGACGCCGAGAATGCGGTCGGAATCCACCTGCTTTGCCTGAAGGAAGTGCTCCAGCGCCGCGCCCAGCGCACGGTACCAGTCCGGCTCATCGCGGAACCGCAGCGGAACCGTCTGACCGAACCGCACGGTTCCGAGCAGGTCGGTCACGACCAGCTCCACATGGTGCAGCGCGATGTCAATGCCCACGCCCAGACCGGCCTCCCGGTGCAGGCGGATTTTTTTTGCCTTGCGCCCGCCGGTGGATTCCAGCGTACCGCATTCCTCCAAAATACCTCGGTCGATCAGGTCATTGATGCTTTGCAGGGCGGTCGGCATACTCAGCCGCAGCCTGCGTGCGATGTCCTGCTTGGTCAGCTCCTGCTCCGTGCGCAGCAGCTGAATCATGCGCTCCTGATTCTGTCGTTTTCCCGTGTTGGCCCCAGCCATATGCTCACCTGCTTTTTTAAAACTTTTATTAAAGTAAATGATACAGGACGGTGAAGCAAATCGCAACCGTTTTTCCCAAAGTTGTCTGATGAAAAATTCCGCCAAAGCCAGCGAAACCAATCGGCTTTGGCGGAAAAACGAATAAGAGAGTCGGAAAATGCAAATTAATCGAGTACGCTCAGACGCGCCTCCAGCGCTTCCTTGGCGTCCTCATAGCCCGGCTTGCCGAGCAGCGCGAACATATTTTTCTTGTACGCCTCGACACCCGGCTGGTCAAACGGATTGACGCCGATCATATAGCCGGAGATGGCAAGGCTCTTCCAGAAGAAGTAAACCAGCTCGCCAAAGGTGTAGTCACAGAGACGGTCTACCGTCAGAATCAGGTTGGGAACGCCGCCGTCCACGTGCGCGAGCAGGGTGCCCTTCATTGCCTTTTCATTCATGTACTGCATGGTGCGTCCGGCAGCGAAGTTCAGACCGTCCACGTTGGCGGGATCGTTCGGCACGGTCAGGTCGTGACGGGACTGCTCGACCCACAGCACGGTTTCAAACATCGTGCGGGAGCCGTCCTGAATGAACTGACCGATGGAGTGCAGGTCGGTGGAGAAGTTCGCGGAGACCGGGAACAGACCCTTGCCGTCCTTGCCCTCGGATTCTGCCATCAGCTGCTTGTACCACTCGCCGAACATGGTGAGGGACGGCTCATAGTTTGCCAGAATTTCAACGCTTTTGCCCTTCATGAGCATGAGAAAGCGCATTGCCGCGTACAGCATCGCATCGTTGGTCATCAGATCCGGATTGTTATACTTGGTGCAGGCATCCGCGCAGCCCTGCATGACCTGGTCGATGTCCATGCCGGCGGCCGCCATCGGCAGCAGACCGACTGCGGTCAGGCAGGAGAAGCGTCCGCCGGTGGCATCCGGCACGACGAAGGTCTCATAGCCCTCCTCGACCGCAAGCCCGCGCAGGGCGCCCTTCTTTGCGTCCGTCGTGGCGTAGATGCGGGATTTTGCACCCTCTCTGCCGTACTTTGCCTCCAGCTTTTCCTTGAACAGACGGAAGGCAACCGCCGGCTCGGTGGTCGTGCCCGACTTGGAGATGACGTTTACGGAAAAATCACGGTCGCCGATGATGTCAAAAATGTTCTGCACATAGTCCGAGCTGATGTTGCTGCCCGCAAAGTAAACCTCCACGCCGTCTCCGGTGAGCTGGTTTGCAAACGGACCCTTGGTGAACTCAATGCCGGCGCGCGCGCCCAGATAGCTGCCGCCGATGCCGATGGAAACCAGCACCTCGCTCTGCTCCTGAATGCGCTTTGCCGCGGCCTTGATGCGGGCAAACTCCTCCTTGTCGTACTCAAACGGCAGGTTGAGCCAGCCCAGCATTTCACTGCCCGCGCCCGTGCGCTCCATCAGCGTGCGGTAGGCGGTTTCGACCATCGGCTGTACCATGGACAGCTCGTGGTCACGAATGCCCGAATTGTTGATGTTCAGCTTAATCATAGTATCGCTCCTCTTGTTCCGATGCCGTCGGCATCTTTGTAATAATTCAGCATATCACAAACCGCGGATTTGTTAATGCGGACTTTTTCCGCGGGCGGGAAAAGAGGGGGGGTTATGCCTCAAGGATCTGAATCACGGTGCCGATGGTGATGTCCGGCATCGGCTTGTGCTCCACGTAGATGGTGCCCGGCAGGTCAACGGTGGTCTGTCCGCTGAAGTTGACGGTGCAGTGACCCAGTCCTGCCAGCGTGACCGGAGCCTCGGAGCCGACTGCGGTGATCTTATATTCGTTTGCGCCGATCTTGAGAATCTGACCTGCGGCGATCGTGCCGTTGATCGGATTGACGCTGACCGAATAGCAGTAGTCGCGCAGCTCCTCGGGTGCGTTGTCGCCGAACAGGATAAACATTTCCGCGTCCTTGAATTCCTCTACACATGCGCCCAGCGCCTTTACCTGATTTTCATAGATTACTTTCATCATAATAACCTCCTGCTTTCTATTGGGATGGAATCTCATGCTTTATCTTGTTTTTCGCATTGCCTCGGCAGGAAAAAACGGGTTTCCTGCCCGGGCAATCCGGAAAACCCGGATTGGGGATGTCCGGCGGGCTGACCCCGCCGGACGGGAGAAGGGAATAAAAGAGAGGTGGTGAAATTATGCAGCGTACAGGCCGAAGCTTGCAGCGTAGGCGATCAGAACGCGCAGCCAGCCGGTGAGGAAGCGGGAGTACATGACGGAGACAACGCCGACCTCGACGGTTTCGGTTTCCGCCTCTGCCAGACCCAGACCAACCGGAATGAAGTCACATGCGCCCTGGGTGTTGATTGCGAACAGTGCCGGAAGTGCCAGCTGCGGAGCGATGTTGCCCTTGCCGATTTCTGCGCCGACCAGCGTGCCGACGATCTGTGCGATAACAGCGCCCGGTCCGAGCAGTGCGGACAGACCCGGAATGGAGCAGATGATGCCCAGAATGACCAGACCGACGATGTTGCCTGCCAGCGGGGTCAGCAGGGAAGCGAAGGCATCGCCGAAGCCGGAGCCGTTGATGATACCGATGAGCATGGAAACGAATGCCATGAACGGGAGCAGGGTGGTGATGCAGGTCTGAACCGCATCGCGCGCCGCCTGGTTGAAGGTTGCGACGAACTTGCCCGCTGCCAGACCGATCTTGGTGACGATGCTCTTGTTCTGCTGTGCGGCGAGGGTTTCGGAAACCTTCTTATCTGCGGTGAACTTTACGCTCTTGGCTTCCTCTGCCGGAGCCGCGGCTGCTGCCGGTGCCTCGGAGCCGTCCGCCGGAGAGATCTGAGCGGAGGTGACGCCGGAAACATAGATGTCCTCGGTGATGAACTGTGCCATCGGACCGGACTTGCCGACCGGATTGGTGTTGATGGTCGGGATACGCTTCTTCGGATAGATGCCGCAGCGCAGGGTGCCGCCGCAGTCGATGATGACCAGTGCCAGCTCATCCTCCGGGCAGTTGGTCTGGAAGCCGTTGACCGGAATCAGACCGGTCAGCTCGATGATCTTTGCCAGACATTCCGGCTCTGCGCCGCCGCCGGTGATGAACATGACCTTGTTGCGCTTTTCGGTCGGGGTGATAATCAGCGGGCCGCCAAAGCCGCCGCTGCCCTTTTCTACTTTGATAGAACGATATTCAGCCATTTTTTGTTTCCTCCCTTGTTAAGCCTTTGCCTTCAGCTCACGGCTCAGACGGACGCCCTGCTGCTTCTCGACCAGCTTGGTGGTGAACTCTGTGGACCAGCCGGAAATGAAGTTGCAGACCAGACCGACCAGCAGATAGCGGATTGCCAGCGGAGTGGTATCCAGTCCCAGCTGAGTAATGCCGTTTGCAATGCCCAGATAGATGAAGATCTCGGATGCGTTGATGTGCGGGAAAATACCGCTGTTGGTGTGGCAGTGATAGGTTGCGGATGCGTAGTAGCACGGCTTGTAGAACTCCGGCATAAACTTGCCCATCGACAGTGCCATCGGGTTGCCGAGCATGAATGCGCTGACGAACGGGAGCACGGCATAGCGCAGGATCGGATTGCCGGTGCAGATGGTAGCGAGTGTGTTGACGCGTTCCTGACCTGCCAGCGCGATGATCGCGTTCATCAGAACCAGAAGCATCAGGATGGTCGGGATGATGCCGGTGACCCAGCTCATAAACTGCTCGCCGCCGAGGGTGAACAGACCCATAAAGCCAGAGGCTAAGTTAACGATGAAATCCATGGTTTTCCACCTTTCATAATTGTCCTAAGGTTGCGTTTTTCTTCAAAATACTTCCAACGGAGCGACCAACCTTCTGGAACGGAGACGGCGGCTGTTCGATTTCCTCGCCCGAGACATATTTTTTGTAGGTGAGTGCGGCATCCAGAATTGCCTTGCGGAGATTTTTGTGGCTTTTTGCAACCTCTTCTCCGGTCAGGCTTCCGATATACTTTCCTTCGAAGCCTTTGAGCGGGCGAACCCGTGCAAAGCAGGTGACGCCTTCCAGCTTGCGCGCCGTCTGAATGATTCCGTCGTCGTCGATCAGGAACATCACGATGGCGCCTGCATGAAATCCGCCGGCCTTGCGGCCGCAGGCAACCTTGCCCTGACGTCTCAGCTTGATAAATTCCTTGGAAAAGTGGCGCATCTGAAGCAGGCTGAGCACTGCCTGCAATATGAATGCCGCCGCGACAGCCAGTCCTAGTTGTAACATCGCAGTTCCTCCGTTCTGTGATATGTGTGTTTATTCTCCTGCCTGACGGTACAGCGTCCGCAGCAGGGTCTGAAAGCAGTCCGCGCCTGCGATTTTATCCAGCATCTCCTCATCCTGTGTGATGTTGATGATTTCGTCATAGACGCGGATGAGCAGGTTGTCGTCCGATTCCACCTGACGGGGCAGCCCGATCAGGAAGATCACGCGGATATCGTGATCGCGGTAGTGAATGGGGGTTGGGAATACGCCGATGGAAAGCAGCAGCTTGTCGCCGGCATACTGTACGCCGTGCGGGATGGCGACCGAGTGGTCGAATACCATCGTGCCCTTGCGCTCGCGCTCGCGCAGCCGTTCGCAAAAGCCCTCGTCCACCTGTCCGAGCTCGGTCAGCGTGCCCGCCATGCGGGAAACCGCCTCGTCGTAGCTCGCGACGTCGTTGAGAACGAAAAATCTGCTTTCGTCCAGCAGTCCGGTCATGACAAACCAGTTGTTGTCCAGAACCGGAACATCAATCTGATCCCAGTACTTTGCCTTTTCGATTTTGTGCAGCAGCTCGCGCTCGTTGAAGATCTCGTGAATGCGGATGATCGGGCGGTCGCAGGTGCAGGTCAGATTGACCGTTGTCAGAACGATATCAAATTCGTTCAGGATCTCCGGACTGACCTTGTCGTCCGCGAACAGTGTGATCTCGGTCGAGCTGTCCAGAATCTTTTTCAGCTGGACGGATACCAGACGCGCCGTGACCCGTCCGGTGCCGCAGACCACAGCGACGCGGAATTTTTTGCTCTGCTTCAGATCGGCTTCGGTCAGGAATACGCCAAAATAGGAAGCGAGATAGCCGCGTTCGTCCTCCGTAACCTTCAGACCGTATTCCCTGCCGACCACCCGTGCGGCGATGCCCGCCATCTGATAGGCGAGCGGGTATTTTTCCCGCAGATCATCCAGCATCGGATTGGTCAGCCGCACGCCGAAGCGCAGTCGGTTAATCATGAACATCATGTGATACAAAAATTCTTCCGTGAATTCGCCGCTTTCGATGGTGATGTCCATTTCCAGCCGGATCTGACGGAGCACCTTGCCCATCAGCTCGCGGACGCTTTCGTCCAGCTCGATTTCCTGGATTCCGTGCACATCCGCCGGGGTGCGCATACCGATGATCGGGAGCAGCGCGAACAGCTTTTCCTCGACCGGAAATTCCACCCGCAGAATGCCTGCAATGCGGTCGATCAGCCGGTTGACGATTTCAAACTCCGACCGTGCGGTGAGATTGTAGTACCGCGCGGACAGCGTGCCGATGTAGTGACCGGTCAGAAAACGGTCGAGCATAAGGGTGATGAACTGCTCGAACGAGGTCTGCACGCTCTTTTCAAAGGAATGCTGTGCAAAGGTGTCCGAAATCGCCTCCGAGATCTCGCTGTCCAGCGGGTACTGGCGATAGATCTGATGATAGCTCGTGTCCAGCACATATTTGCGGATGTCGCTTTCCGCGCCGTGCAGGATCAGTCCCTTGCTGGTCTTGCCGATGATGGACAGGTGATACGGCTCGATTTCCGTGCGCAGCTTTTTGAGATCACTCACCAGTGTGGTGCGTCCCACGTTCATTTCGTAGGCGAGCTCGTCGGTGAGCAGCGGCTCCTCCGAGCGCATCAGCTTGCCGAAGATGTAGTCCATGCGGTTGCGCGAGGAATTTAAAAAATCGTCCGTTTCAATCAGCTGTGCAAAGATTTCGCGGAACCGGTCGGCATCGAAGATGCGCAGGCTGTATTTGCCCTGACCGCCCTCGATCACCGCGTAGCCGTTCAGCTCGTGGTTGAGCTGCTTGATGTCGTTGCGCACGGTGCGCTCGCTGACATCGAGCTTGGAAGCCAGAGTGCTGACTGTAATGACCGGAGTTTTGCGGAAAAATTGCAGCATATTTGCAATTCGATTGTCGCTGAACAGGCTTTTCATAGATAGTCAGCATTCCTTTCTTCCAAGAGATTAGCCGCGGGACTTGCCGCCGGAGATATTGATGGTCGTGCCGGCGATGTAGCTCGCGCGGTCGGATACCAGATAGGTGACCAGATCGCCGACCTCGTCCAGCTTGCCGTCGCGTCCCATCGGGATGACCTTGGTGTAGTCGGTGGACAGATCCTCCGGCTTGCAGCCGCGGGTGTACGCCAGTGCTTCGTTGTAGGCGGCGGTGCGCAGACCGGTTGCCTCCATGATGCCCGGTGCACATGCCAGTACGCGGATGTTGTACTTGCCGAGCTCCTTTGCCCAGGAGCGGGTGAAGCTGTCAACCGCGCCCTTGGTTGCGGAGTACGCGCTCTGTCCCTGAGAGCCTTCCTTGCCGGACTCCGAGGACATGTTTACGATGACGCCCTTGCCCTGCTTGAGCATCTGCCGCGCACACGCCTGTGCACACAGGAACACGCCCTTGACGTTGACGGCGAACATCTTGTTGAACGATTCGTCATTCAGCTCGTACTGCGGCTTTTCGCCTGCGACGTCTACCAGCAGACGCGGCAGGTTGATGCCTGCGTTGTTGACCAGCGCGTCGATTTTGCCGAACTTTGCAACGACGGCATCCGCCATTGCCTGTACGCTGTTGCTGTCTGTAACGTTACACTGAACACAGTACGCGCCGTCCAGCTCCGCACCGGTCTCTACATTCATGTCTACGATGACCGCCTGAGCGCCTGCCTTGGTCAGTGTGTCAACCACGTGCTTGCCGATGCCGGATGCACCGCCGGTGACGATCACCACATTGCCTTCCAGACCTAACCAGCTTTGATTCATTGAAGTTTCCTCCTCTTTCTTTCGACTGGATCCGAGCCGGTTTCCTGCGGGCTTCGGATCTGTTTTCTGTCTTTATTTTAGGGGAGCGGCGGGCAATTTTTAATGCCGCCTTTTTCATTGCACCGGAAATCGGTTGATGCACGTTTTTTCCGGACACTGGAATTTTGCGGGCATATTGTCTAAAATAACCGGAAACATCGGGCGTGTTTTGGGGAATAAGTCCTATAAACCATTACTTTGATAAAATATTTTATAAAAGTTATATTAATTATACAGGAGGAAACGGATTTGTCAACGCGGCATTTTCTCCAAAAAATGAGACGGCTTTTTGGAGGAATCACTGAGCCGGATTTGGACAAAAAAATACCCGCACGGATGCGGGAATCATCCGTGCGGGCAGGTGTGCGCAGCTTATGCCTTCCAGAGACCGTGCAGGTTGCAGTATGCGTATACCGCCTCGACCTGATCGCCCTCGCAGAGGCTGAAGCAGGCTTCCGGTGCGCTGCCGGGCTTCAGTGCCTTGCGCTGATTGCCGGAGGTCGTCTGGAGTGCGATCCATTCGATATAATGCTCCTCCAGCATCGGGTGCTCGGCGCTGCCGACGCGTACAGTGACGGTGTTGCCGTCCTGTGCAACAACCGGAACATGCTTTTCCTGAGCGGCGTCCGTGGTGTTGGGGACCAGCTCGGTCATCTTCTGACCGCAGCACATGACCGGAACGCCGGTGTTCTTGACGAATGCGATCTGATTGCCGCAGTGCTCGCAGATGTAAAACTTCATTTCCATACTTACAGCCTCCTGATGCAGAATGTGGGCGGGGGATACCGCCGGTTATGTCGGTTTGTACGTTTACAGTTTAACACAGAATCAGAAAAATTACAATCGGGAACTGGCGGATTGACACGGCACACCTGCGGATGCTATCTTTAATACAGCAAACGCGCGGCGGGGAGGAATGAAAAGATGACGGGATGGACTGCGGCGGAGGATGTCGTGCTCACCGGCGTATTTTATGAGGAGCAGTCGCACAGTCAACATGCGCATATGCTGCATCAGCATATGGGAGTGCTGGAATTATTATATGTATACAGCGGCGAGGGGCGGTATCTGGTCGGCAATCGGGAATACGCGGTGCGCGCGGGAGATCTGGTGATCTGCAATGCGGAGACACTGCACGGTGAGGCGCCGTTTCAGGAGCACCAGCTGGAGACATACTGCTGTGCGCTGACCGGTCTGCATCTGCCCGGGCTGCGGGAGAACTGTCTGATTGATTCCGCGCGCAGACCGGTGGTCACGCCGGTGCGCTTTCGCGCCGCCGTGCACAATTTAATGCGCAGTATTTATGAGCTGTATCCGCTCTCCGGAGAACAGCGTGCGCTTTGCCGCCAGCTGGCGGTCAGCGTGCTGATGATGGTGCAGCAGGAGCTGCGGGAGCAGGAGGACGCCGGACGGCATCTGGTTACGCAGCGCACAGAGAATCTGGTGCGCGGCATCACGGAGTATCTTGACCGGCACTATACCGAGCCGATCACGCTGGAGCAGATCAGCGGCGCGCTGCACATCAGCGTTTCCCAGCTGTCGCACGCCTTCAAGCGCGAAACCGGACTGTCCCCGATGCAGTACGTGATTCACCGGCGCATCGGAGAGGCGCAGAGTATGCTTGTGGAAACCGAGCTGCCCATTCATCGGATTGAGGAGCAGCTGGGCTTTGGCAGCAGCTGTCATCTGACCTCAATGTTTAAAAAATATGTGGGGCTTTCCCCGCGCGAGTACCGGAAACATTACCGGCGCGGACAGCCGGAGCAATAAAATATGGCGCAAAACAGGACGGCAGAAATGCCGTCTTGTTTTGCTTTTGCAAGATTTTATAATTTTGAAAAAGCGGGACGAAAAAAACACCGCATTTCCTGCAAGATTTGGCTAACGCTCAAAACGGAAAACCTTGTATAATAGCGGTAAATAAAGCGGATAAAGCAGAGATAAAACCGGTGTTTCGATGAAAAATCTGCTGCGAGCATTCTGCGAAATGCCGCCAAGAGCGGATGCTGAAATGCACAAGAAAGTCTCTTGTATTTTGTGCGATTTATGCAAGAAAATAAAATAATGCTGCGGCGTACAGATTGCGGACGCGGCAAATCACTGTTTAAAGGAGCGTTTATTATGAGTGAACTGAGAATTGGTCTGGTTGGCACCGGAGGCATCGGCCGTACCCACATTGAACGCATCAACACCAAGCTGCAGGGCGCAAAGGTAGTCGCCTGCGCGGATCCGGCGGCGGCATTCGGTCTGTCCATTGCGGAAAAATTCGGCATCAAGGGATACGAGGATCCGATCGCAATGATCAACGATCCGGAAATCGACGCGATCATCAACACCACGGCGGATGAATATCATGAGCAGTTTGTCATGGCGGCAATCAAGGCGGGCAAGTATGTGTTCTGCGAAAAGCCGCTCGCGCCGAAGGCAGACGCCTGCAAGCGCATCGTAGAGGCGGAGATGGCGGCAGGAAAGAAGCTGGTTCAGGTCGGCTTTATGCGCCGCTATGACGCAGGCTACCGTCAGCTGAAGGAGGCAATCGAGACCCGCAAATACGGCGAGCCGCTGCTGCTGCACTGCGCGCACCGCAATCCGGAGGTTCCGGACAGCTGGGATAACTCCTCCGCGGTCGAGAACTCCATGGTACATGAAATTGACGTCCTGCGCTGGCTGCTGGGCGAGAATTACAAGACCGCAGAGGTGCGCTACGGCAAGGCAACGAGTAAGGCGAAGGAAGGTCTGCACGATCCGCAGATCATGATTCTGACCACGGAGTCCGGCGTGCGCATTGACGTGGAATCCTTTGTCTGCAACGGACAGTGCTATGACATCCGCTGCGAGGTTGTCTGCGAGGACGCCATCATGAACCTGCCGAAGCCGGCAACCATCGAGGTTCTGGCAAACACCGTGCGCGGAAATGCAGTGGACGCAGACTGGTCCACCCGTTTTGTTGACGCATACAACACCGAATTTCAGGCATGGATCAACGGCTGCAAGGAAGGACGCGTGGATGGTCCGACCGCATGGGACGGCTATTGCTGTCAGGTTGCCGCTGCGGCTGCCTCCAAGGCACGTGACACCCAGACCATCGTCGATGTCGTATACGACGAGATGCCGGATTTTTACAAGTAAAATACAATCTTTCCGTTGGGAA
>JAEDEU010000153.1 GCA_016293155.1 Clostridiaceae bacterium
AAAACTCAAAGAGGCACCCCCGGAATTATCCGCGAGTGCCTCTCCTTGTAAAGAAGGCGGCGACCTACTCTCCCGCATTGCGGTGCAGTACCATCGGCGCGCCCGGGCTTAACTTCTCTGTTCGGGATGGGAAGAGGTGGAACACCGGGGCTAAAGCCACCTGATTATGTCGTTGCCCTGGCTACAGGCCAGACAGCATGTCGTCTTGACTTGCGGAAACAGAAGGGATTCGAGCCGTCATGGCTCTCCATGGGCAAGCTATGCAGCCACTGCATGCGCCTCTCGGGCAAAGCTGACGGGCTATTAGTAATGCTCGGCTTTGGCGTCGCCGCCTTTACACCTGCATCCTATCTACGTCGTCGTCTTCAACGGCCCTGTGAGACCTAATCTTGCGGCCGGCTTCGCGCTTAGATGCATTCAGCGCTTATCCGATCCCGGCTTGGATACCCAGCGGTGCGCCTGGCGGCACAGCTGGCAGACCAGCGGCCGGTCCGTCACGGTCCTCTCGTACTAGTGACAGAGCCGCGCAAGTCTCATGCGCCCGCGATAGATAGAGACCGAACTGTCTCACGACGTTCTGAACCCAGCTCGCGTGCCACTTTAATGGGCGAACAGCCCAACCCTTGGGACCTTCTCCAGCCCCAGGATGTGACGAGCCGACATCGAGGTGCCAAACCATTCCGTCGATATGAGCTCTTGGGAATGATCAGCCTGTTATCCCCGGAGTACCTTTTATCCTTTGAGCGATGGCCCTTCCATGCGGAACCACCGGATCACTATGCTCTGGTTTCCCACCTGCTCGGCATGTCTGCCTCCCAGTCAAGCGCCCTTCTGCCATTGCACTCTGCCGCCGGTTACCAATCGGCGTGAGGGCACCTTTAGGAGCCTCCGTTACTCTTTTGGAGGCGACCACCCCAGTCAAACTGCCCGCCAAGCGGTGTCCTCGCAACCGCGAGTTAGCGCCCAGACAGCGGAAGGGCCGTATTTCAACGGCGGCTCCGGAAGGACTGGCGTCCCGCCTTCTTTGCCTCCGGCCTATCCTACACATCCGATGCCCGGGCGCAGCACTAAGCTGCAGTAAAGGTTCACGGGGTCTTTTCGTCCCATCGCGGGTAATCGGCATCTTCACCGATACTACAATTTCACCGAGCTCACGGTTGAGACAGTGTCCGGATCATTACACCATTCGTGCAGGTCGGAACTTACCCGACAAGGAATTTCGCTACCTTAGGACCGTTATAGTTACGGCCGCCGTTTACTGGGGCTTCAATTCAATGCTTCTCTCGCGATGACATCTCCTCTTAACCTTCCAGCACCGGGCAGGTGTCAGACTGTATACTTGGCCTCTATGCTTCGCACAGTCCTGTGTTTTTGGTAAACAGTTGCCTGGACCTATTCTCTGCGCCTCCGTCGCCGGAGGACCCCTTTTCCCGAAGTTACGGGGTCAGTTTGCCTAGTTCCTTAACCACGAATCACCCAAGCGCCTTGGTATGTTCTACCCGACCACGTGTGTCCGTTTAGAGTACGGCTTCCCGCTGCATTGAGCTTAGCGGATTTTCTCGGCGGCATGGTTACCCTCGCTCGCTCAGGGCCGAGGCCCCTCGCGTACTTTCAGGTTCGGCTCGGGCGGTGTGCTTGACTGCCGCCCTCATCACCTACACCCTTAACCCTGCTATTCCGTCAGCAGGGGGAGGTTTCACTCCCGCGTCCCCGCGTCGCTGCAGCGGGAAGTGACGGAATGTTGACCGTCTCTTCCATCTGCGTCGCCTTTCGGCTTATCATTAGGGGCCGACTTACCCCGGGCCGATTGACGTCGCCCGGGAACCCTTGGTCTTACGGCGGGGGAGGTTCTCGCTCCCCTTATCGTTACTTATGCCTACATCTGCTTTTCCGGCCGCTCCACCGCGGCTCGCGCCTCCGGCTTCGGCGCCGGCCGGAATGCTCCCCTACCGATACTTTCGTATCCCGCGGCTTCGGCGCATAGCTTGATACCCGATTATTATCCATGCCTGATCCCTCGACTAGTGAGCTGTTACGCACTCTTTGAATGAATGGCTGCTTCCAAGCCAACATGCTAGCTGTCATGGGGAAGAGACTGCGTTAGACTAACTTAGCTATGACTTCGGGGCCTTAGACGGCGGTCAGGATTGTTCTCCTCTCGGGAGCGGACGTTAGCACCCGCCCCCTTTCTCCAGGGCTTGGCCCGCGCGCATTCGGAGTTCGACAGGACTTGACAGGCGGTGAAGCCCTCGCATCCTACCGGTCGCTCTACCTCGCGCGGGGAACGCCCCAGGCAGCACCTAAATGCTTTTCGGGGAGTACGAGCTATCTCCAGGTTTGATTGGTCTTTCGCTCCTACCCACAGCTCATCCGGAAGCTTTTCAACGCTTATCGGTTCGGCCCTCCATCACGTGTTACCGGGACTTCAGCCTGGCCATGGGTAGATCACCTGGTTTCGCGTCTGCCCGCACATACTCATGCCGCCCTGTTCAGACTCGCTTTCGCTCCGGCTGCGCGCCTCATGGCGCTTAACCTCGCATGTGCAGGCAACTCGTAGGCTCATTATGCAAAAGGCACGCCATCACAGAATCGTGTCTGCTCTGACAGCTTGTAGGCGCACGGTTTCAGGAACTCTTTCACTCCCCTGCTCGGGGTGCTTTTCACCTTTCCCTCACGGTACTTGTTCGCTATCGGTCTCAGGAGAGTATTTAGCCTTGGCGGATGGGCCCGCCGGATTCACACGGGGTTCCACGTGCCCCGCGCTACTCAGGATCCCGCTGTGCTTCCGATGGCTTCGCGTAAGGGGCTGTCACCCTCTGCGGCGCGCCTTTCCAGGCGCTTCCGCTCGCCATCTTCTTGCAGTGCCGCGGTCCTACAACCCCGCCCGGGCCGGAACCCGGGCGGTTTGGGCTGTTCCCCGGTCGCTCGCCACTACTGGGGGAATCACGTTTTGTTTTCTCTTCCTGCGGGTACTAAGATGTTTCAGTTCCCCGCGTTCGCCTCCTCCATTAGGGAGGATGTCCGCGCTGCACGCGGACGGGTTGCCCCATTCAGGAACCCGTGGATCTAAGACCGCTTGCGTCTCCCCACGGCTTTTCGCAGCTTGCCGCGCCTTTCATCGCCTTCCTGAGCCACAGGCATCCGCCGTGCGCCCTTTCTTGCTTTCGCCCGCCCGCACTGTTAAGTGCGGGCGCATACCTTGGTTGCTTATTTTTTTTGCTTGCTTGTTGAGTCAAGATTTCTCTCTTCTCTTCTGTTCCATCATGTCAATGAGCTGCTGCGGA
>JAEDEU010000026.1 GCA_016293155.1 Clostridiaceae bacterium
TACTGAATCGGCAGGCGCATATCCGGATTGCCCAGCTGGGCAATCACCGAGCGGTCGTCAAATTCCACCGCGGAATGCACAATGCTCTCGCGGTGCACCACGATATCAATCGCCTGCTCCTCCACACCGTACAGCCACATCGCCTCGATCAGCTCCAGACCCTTGTTCATCATGGTCGCAGAGTCAATCGTAATCTTTGCGCCCATGCTCCAGTTCGGATGGTGGAGCGCCTGCTCCTTGGTCACATGGCGCATCTGCTCTGCGGTCATGCCGAAGAACGGTCCGCCGGAGGCTGTAAGCAGAATACGGCGGATGGCATTGTCCGCACGCCCCTGAAGGCACTGGAAGATTGCCGAATGCTCGGAATCCACCGGCAGAATTTTCACACCCTTTTCCGCCGCGCGCTGCATCACGATCTGTCCTGCACACACTAAGGTTTCCTTATTTGCCAGTGCAATATCCTTGCCCGCGTCAATTGCCGCGAGGGTGGGCAGCAGACCGATCATACCGACCACGGCCGTTACGATCACATCCGCCTGCGGCAGCGTCGCCGCCTCGATCAGTCCGTCCATGCCGGATACAACGCGGATGGCCGTATCTGCCAGCCGCACGCGCAGCTCCGCCGCACGCGCCTCGTCATAGACCGCGACCAGCTCCGGCTTCAGCTGCCGCGCCTGCCGCTCGGCGGCATCAATGGACGAGCCGACCGCCAGTGCACACACGTGTGCGTCGATGCTGTCCAGAATATCAATGGTTTGTGTACCGATGGAGCCGGTTGACCCCAGTATTACAATATTTTTCATAGCTTCCTCAAATTATTTCAGAGATGCAACCAGCAGCATGAGAATCTCGACCATCGGTGCCGCAAACAGCACGCTGTCAAAGCGGTCGAGCACACCGCCGTGTCCCGGAAAAATGTTTCCGTAGTCCTTGAGTCCGGTCTGGCGCTTGACGATGGAGAACGACAGATCTCCGATCTGACCTGCAATCGAACCGAATACGCCGATCAGAATACACATCAGGATGGGGATTTCCACATGTACAATCAGCTTTGCGCCCATGCCGTACAGCAGTACGAGCAGAACTGCGCCGAGCAGACCGCCGATGCTGCCCTCCCATGTCTTTTTCGGAGAGATGACCGGTGCCAGCTTATGCTTACCAAAGTGCATTCCGGCAAACAGTGCACAGGTATCCGAGCCCCACGCCGCCAGCAGCGGCAGCAGAATCCAGACCTTGCCGTTTGCCGCGGTCAGCAGGCGGAACAGCGATGTCATCAGGTACGGAATCACCAGAGAGGCAAACATACATGCCGCAACATCTCCGAACTGATACAGCCGATGGGATCGCAGCAGGACGATAAAGAACAGTATTACCACTCCCAGAATGACCAGCTTGGTCCAGTTGGGATGATTTAGTGTGGATACAATTGCCATTGGAATCGCTGCCGCAATCGAAACCAGCTGAATCAGCCGGCGCTTTCCGGTCATTGCCGCGCTGAATTCATACGCCGCAATGGCAGACAGCAGAACCAATGCCACCTGTGCCACCACCGGCGGCAGAACAAAGATCGCCAGCAGTACCGCAACGCCGCCGACCACACCGAATATCACGCGCTGTTTCATCATACCCCTCCAAATCTCCGGCTGCGGCGATGAAATTCTTCAATCGCCCTGTCCAGGTCCTCCGGCTTAAAGTCCGGCCACAGAATATCCGTAAAATAGTACTCCGCATAGGCAGACTGCCACAGCAGGAAATTGGAAATCCGAATTTCTCCGCTTGGGCGGATAATCAGATCCGGATCGGGCATTCCCGCCGTATACAGATGCTGTGTAATCGTCTGCTCCGAAATGTCCTCCGGTGTCAGTGCGCCCTCCTGCACCTTTTGCGCAATCGCGCGCACGGCGTTTTTGATCTCATCTCTGCCGCCGTAGTTGATGCAGAGGCACGCAACCGCCGGATCCTCCAGCTGGTCTGCAATCTTATCACAATCCCGAATCAGTGCCTGAATGTCCTCCGGCAGCACGCTGAGATCGCCCAGCACGCGCACGGCAATATTTTTTTCCGCCATGGTCTCCGCCGCCTCGACCAGATACTTGCGGAACAGATCCATCAGGGCATTGACCTCGTCCTGCGGACGCTTCCAGTTCTCGGTCGAAAAAGCGTATACGGTAAAGTATTTTACACCGATATCCTTGCAGTACGTCGCAATGGTGCGGAAGGTTTCCGCGCCCACCGCATGACCCGCAGACCGCGGCAAGCCGCGTTTTTTCGCCCAGCGCCCGTTGCCGTCCATGATAATCGCAATGTGCTGCGGAACCGCTGCGCCGGCAGTTTTTTCTTTTTTAAATATATTGAACAGTGCCACGTTCGTAGACCTATCCTCTCATCAGAGCAAAGCTGCTCCGTCTATTTTTTCTGCTGATGCAGTTACGGGCGGCTATAGAGCCGCCCGCCGTTTGTCTGCTGACAGCACTGCTCCCTCCGGAGCATTGGTCAGATTTCCTGCAATTCCTTGGATTTTTTGGCAGAAATTGCCTCAATCTCCTTGATATACTTGTCGGTCAGCGCCTGAATATCCTTCTCACTGCGCTTGACATCATCCTCAGTCATCTCGCCCGATTTCTTTGCTGCCTTGAACTTATCCAGTGCATCGCGGCGGATGTTGCGGATCGCAACCTTGGCCTCTTCGCCCTCCTTGGCAACCTGCTTGACCAGCGTCTTTCTGTGCTCCTCGGTCAGCGGCGGGAATACCAGACGGATTACCTTGCCGTCGTTCTGCGGGTTGATGCCGATATCCGAGGTCTGGATTGCCTTGACAATCGGCTTGAGCGTAGACGCATCCCACGGGGTGATGACCAGTGTGCGCGGATCCGGAGAGGAAACCGCACCGACCTGCTCTACCGGCACCTGTGCGCCGTAGTACTCGATGCTGATCTTATTCAGCACCGCAGAGTTTGCACGGCCTGCACGAATTGCGCCCAGATTCTTGTTCAGAACCTCCAGCGTCTTTTTCATCTTGTTTTCATAAGCATCATATTTACCCATTTTGCTTCTCCTCTCAGATGTTTCTCAATTAGTGAACGATGGTGCCGATATCTTCACCCTTCACAGCGCGCAGGATATTTTCCGGATCGCGCAGGGCAAAGACCAGAATCGGGATGTTGTTGTCCATGGACATCGAGGTTGCGGTCGTATCCATAACGCCCAGACGCTGATTCAGTACGTCCATATGGGACAGGCTGTCGTACTTGTGCGCCTCCGGATTCTGCGCCGGGTCGGAATCGTAAACGCCGTCGATGTTCTTCGCCAGCAGGATGATATCTGCATTGATCTCCGCCGCACGCAGAACTGCTGCGGTATCGGTCGAGCAGTACGGATTGCCCGTGCCGCAGCCGAAGATCACAACGCGGCCCTTCTCCAGATGGCGGGTTGCACGATTGCGGATGTACGGCTCTGCGATCTCGCGCATCTCGATTGCAGTCTGTACGCGGACATCCACACCGCGCTGCTCCAGTGCATCCGCCAGTGCCAGCGAGTTAATTGTGGTAGCCAGCATACCCATGTAGTCCGCACGGGTGCGCTCCATCTTTCCGCCGCCGTCCTTGACGCCGCGCCAGAAATTGCCGCCGCCGACCACGATGCCGATCTCCGCACCCATATCCGAGCACTTTTTGATCACGTCACACACCGGACCGATCACATCAAAATTCAGACCGAACTTCTTATCGCCGGCAAGTGCCTCACCGCTGATCTTAATCAGCACGCGTTTATACTTTAAGGTATCCATCGTACACATCCTCCACTCTATAATCACAGATCGGGCGAAAAACGCCCTTATAGCATTGTACTTATTTTAACCCATTTGAGTAAAGCTTGTAAACCCTTTCCGCCGCACAAACCTGTGAATTTTCTTGTAATTTTACAGCGGCATGAAAAAAGGCGGCAGACCAAGGTCTGCCGCCCGTTCTCTTTGCTCAATCAGGCAAACATTACTTTGCCATGGATGCAACTTCTGCTGCGAAGTCGTCAACCTTCTTCTCCAGGCCCTCGCCCTTCTCAAAGCGGACATACTTCACCAGCTTGATGGAGCCGCCCAGCTCCTTGGCAACTGCTGCAATGTGCTTCTCAACAGAGATCTTGTTCTCCTTAACGAAAGCCTGCTGCAGGAGGCAGTTCTCCTCGTAGTACTTGCCGATACGGCCCATTACCATCTTCTGCAGGATTGCTTCCGGCTTCGGCTTAGCAGCGGTCTTGTTCTCCTCGATTGCCTGAGCCAGCAGGATTTCCTTCTCTCTGTCCAGGGTAGCCTGGTCAACGTCGGACTTGTCCATGAAGTTCGGGCGCATTGCTGCTGCCTGCATACCGATGTCCTTGCCCAGCTCAACAACTGCTGCATTGCCCTTGATGTTGTCGGATACTTCCAGACCAACCATAACGCCGATGACGCCGCCGGCATGGGTGTAGCATACGTTTACAGTGGACTCGTCGTAGCGCTCGAAGCGGCGGATCTGGATGTTCTCACCGATGGTCAGAACCTTCTCCTGCAGAGCAGCCTCAACGGTAACGTCGCCCATCATGCAAGCCTTCAGAGCGTCAACGTCAGCCGGAGCTTCCTTCATAACAACGGATGCCAGATCGGATACAAATGCCTGGAAATCAGCATTCTTTGCAACGAAGTCGGTCTCGGAGTTAACCTCGATGATTGCGCCTACGCCGCACTCATCGCATACCTTCGCGCAGACAATACCCTCTGCTGCGATACGGCCAGCCTTCTTGGCAGCCTTTGCCAGACCCTTCTCACGCAGGATCTCAATTGCCTTCTCAAAATCACCGTCAGCTTCCTGCAGTGCCTTCTTGCAGTCCATCATACCAACATTGGTCTGCTCACGCAGGGCCTTTACGTCCTTAGCGGTAAATGCCATTGTAGTGTTCCTCCTAGATTTTTTTCAAAGGATGTTCAAAGTCAGTAAAGACCCGCCCGCACATGCGCGGCGGGCCTTTGCCTTTGGTTGTAAAAATTATAACCGGTCTGAGAATTACTCAGCCTTTGCAGTCTCCTCAACTGCGAGCTGCTCACCCTGCTTGCCCTCGATGACAGCGTTTGCCATGGTGGAGGAGATCAGCTTGATTGCGCGGATTGCGTCGTCGTTGCCCGGGATGACGTAGTCAACTTCGTCCGGATCGCAGTTGGTATCAACGATTGCAACAACCGGAATCTTCAGCTTTCTAGCCTCAGCGATTGCATTCTTCTCCTTGCGCGGATCAACGATGAACAGTGCGCCCGGCAGCTTCTTCATGTCCTTAACGCCGCCCAGGTACTTCTCCAGCTTAGCGATCTCAAGCTGCAGCTTGATAACTTCCTTCTTCGGCAGAAGATCGAAGGTACCGTCTTCCTGCATCTTCTTCAGCTGGTTCAGGCGAGCGATACGGGTACGCATGGTAGAGAAGTTGGTCAGCATGCCGCCCAGCCATCTTGCATTGACATAGTACATGCCAGCGCGGGTAGCCTCCTCGCGGATTGCGTCCTGAGCCTGCTTCTTGGTGCCAACGAACAGAACAGTCTGACCTGCTGCTGCGATGTCACGAACGAAGAAGTATGCCTCCTCCAGCTTCTTTACGGTCTTCTGAAGATCAATGATATAGATACCATTTCTCTCGGTGAAGATGTACTGAGCCATCTTCGGGTTCCATCTTCTGGTCTGATGACCAAAGTGTACGCCTGCTTCCAGCAGCTGCTTCATAGAAATAACCGACATTGAAATGTCCTCCTTAGTTTTTCCTCCATATCGTTCATCATCGGCGGTGACCGTTTCCGGCACCACACCGCGTTCTCCCGATATGTGTGTATTTTTACAAGCCCTGTTAGTATAACATAGTTTTTTTTCGATTGCAACCATTATTTTTCCGATGGTTTCAACTATTTTTTCAGTTCCTTCAGCCGACAGGGTTTTTGATCCTCCTTCGGCACCTCAAAGGTGGTCAGGATGATATCTTCTCCGATTCTCCGAATGCTCTCCCACGGAATCAGATAGTCCGTCCGCCCGAATAGACCGAAAAAACGCGCTCGTCCTGGAACGACGAGCGCAAATAAACGTCCTGTACAAGTATCAATCTGGACATCGCTGACAAAACCGATTCGGTTTCCGTCACAAATGCTGATGACTTCCTTGCATCTTAATTCAGCAATGCGACAGCACATATCCGCCAAGAAAATCCCCCTAACTCACAAATATGCACGATCATGCACAAGACACCATCTGACAGGACTGGCTTTCAGCCCTGTCAGGTCATAATTGGGCTGGAAAATATTACTCCTTAATGATGTAGTTCTCCAGACCAAATTCCAGGAATTTACCGATCAGTTCATTGCGGGAATGACCGGTCTTCTTTGCGATGACATCCATCTGACTAATGATTTCTTCTCGCACACGGATGGATAGAATGCGATAGCCATCCTCGCCGCGTGCCTTCTTTGGGATAATTTCCAGCTTCTTCTCTGCCATGGTAACCCTCTTCCTTTCCGGTTAAAGTGTTACCCCATTTTAAGTTGCAGCAGCATATGCCGCTATAGCAGGTGCATCCACCTTGCCTCCCTTTTGGAATGACTTGCTATTTTTTATCATATCATTTTTTCTTTTCATTATCTATGTTATTTTCTCCATATTTCACAATAATTATTTGTGCACTTTATATGTTACGTTAATCATCAGGCAACATCTGCGAGAGAAATTCCGCAGAGCTTTTTCCACTGGCACGATTATAGCGTTTTAGGCGATACAGACATTCCGCATCGCCGCGAATCAATACATTGATTCCCTCCTCACAGCCGAGTGTGACTGCAAAGCCCAACTCGCGGACAATCGCTTCCGACTGGTCACTGAGCGCACCGTATGGATAAGTATAGCATATCGGTGCGGGAATTGCATACTGCAAAAATACATCCTGTGCCTTTTTGATATCCGTCATCAGATTTTCCCGGTATTGTGCCCCTGTCTCTCCGGAGCGTTTGAGGCAGCCTCTGCGCGGAGAAAGCTCGTGCATGTCATAGGAATGATTCGCAATTTCAAATACGCCGGAATCACTCATTTCCTTGAGCTGTGTGCGCGTGCAGTAGCTCCAGTATGCATTCTCCTCCCCGCTCTCGGTAAACTGCTCGCTGAGGGATGCAACCGGCGACAGCACCGCACGGGCACCGTATTGTTTCAAAATCGGATAGGCATAGCTGTAATTATTATAATAACCGTCATCAAAGGTAATCATAACGGATTTTTCCGGCAGCTCTCCTGTTCCGTTCACGTAAGCAACCACCTCACGGATGGTCACGGTCTGATAATGATTGTTCAGCAGATATTTCAGATCGGATTCCAGCACCGTCGGACTGACCACATAATCTCCTTGCCGCTCAGAATCCTTCAAAATGCTGTGATACATCAGAATCGGCAGCTCCATGCTTTCTACTTCGGAGGCTGAGACCGTTACCGTCTCCGGATCGCGCCAGAGCGACAGCAAAAGCAGCGCCGTACAGAGCACCGGAATCACCCGTTTCATGATCGTTCCTCCTGAAATTCATACCGGCGCACATACTCCTTCTGCCCTTCCACGCGGTCCACCGCCGAGCGATGCTGTGACAGCAGACCGGTCAGCGCATACAGGCTAACCCAGATCTCATTGTCCGATTCCTTCTGTGACTCGTCAAAAATCAGCTCCAGTCCGAGATGCAGATGCGTGGTTTCAATGTTATTGACATTTTCCGTCGCAGAATATCCGGTGCGTCCCATATAGCCGATCACATCGCCTGCCGTCACATGATCCCCCTCCTTCAGACAAGACTGAAACGGATGATCCTTCCTCAGATGCGCATAGTACCAGTATCGTTTTTTGTCCTCACTCCGGATGCCGATGCGCCAGCCTCCGTATTGATTCCATCCCATAATCTCCACCGTGCCGGATTCGATTGCGATAATCGGCGTACCGGTCTGCCCCATCATATCATGCCCCAGATGCCGACGCCGGTAGCCATAGCTTCGGCTGACTCCGAAATCATCAAAATGGCTGATGTCGTATCCGGCTGCAATCGGATAAAACGCCTTTAAGCCGTATTTCTGCTCCCAGACGATGTTGCCGTCCTGCACGGTCTGCTCCCGGTAATCCCCGACCAGACCGCCCAGCACCGCCTGATACGCCTCCCGATAATAGGAATAATATTTACTGTGCGGCTGCGTATCCCCGCTCATCAGCCGCTGTGCAGTGCGCTCCAGATCTTCTGCGGAATACCGCCCCCATTCGCCTCCATAGGTACACGCCAGCTGTGCCAGCAGCTCCACCCAGCCCAGCTCTCCCTCGGTGCGGACATCCCAGTCCAGTGCACGCCGAAGCGCATCCTGCGGTACGTTGAACTCCACGTACCGGATGTAATCCGCTCCCGCTGTCTGTTTCGCCTGCGTTTTTCCGCGCGAAGCCAGCAGCGGAAGCGCTGCAATCACAGCAAGAAAGACGGCGATCCACCTTCGGTGCATTCCGATCCCTCCGTTTCTCTCTGCTGTTATATGCAAAAAACCGTTTGGATTATGCCTGTTACTGCATAAACGGAATCTCGAAATAATCCGCAAGCGACAGCACCAGATTTTTGGCAATGTCGTTGATGTTGCCGCGGATCCATTCCGCATCCTCCGGATTATCGTGATATCCCATCTCTACAAGCACTGCCGGAGCCCGCGTCCGAGACACCTCTCCGATCGACGTTGTCGGAACCGCCTGGATATCCGCCGGATCCAGATAAATCATGCTGAGATTATTGGCGATGATTTCCGCAGCGTCCTTTCCTCTGGTGCTGGTGGGATAATAGTATACATCTATCCCTTGCAGCATTCCGGACAAATTTTCCGGTGCAGCGTTGGAGTGCAGCGCCAGATGCAGATCATACTGCCCCTCATTGGACTGACGAATGGATGATGCCGCCGTCATCTGCGGCGTATTGCGGACGTAGTTGATTCCGGTTGCATCCAGATACGGAATCATGGCATCCGCAATCAGATTCATATAATACTCCTCATTCCCGTTCCCGTCATAATACGGATTGAACTCCTGCGTGGACGGACTGAGATAAATCGTCGGCATAGCATATTCCTCCTTTTCCTTCGACCTTATTCTATGAATCCGGAGATAATTTTGACATAAAAAGACGGCGCCGAAGCGCCGTCCAAATAAAAATATGAAAGGGGTTCCTTTTAGAATACCGTCTTATACTCGTCGATGGACGCACCAATGGTGTCCTTTTTGGTTGCCTTACCATAATTGTCCACGCTCATCTTGTCCTTCGGAGTACGGTTGATCGTGCCTGCACCGCGGATACAGCCGCCCTCACAGGCCATGCCCTCGATGAAGTTCTGCTTCAGCTTGCCGACCTTTGCCATCAGCAGTGCCTTCTTGCATTCGTCGATGCCGCTGCATACCGCCGCATCGGCAACAAAGTCCAGTCCCTGCTCCTTCAGGCTCTGTGCAACCGCCTCGGTCAGACCGCCCGAGCGTGCAAAGATACGTCCGAAGTAGGATGCATCATCGACCGGGATGTCCGGCTGCTCCTCCGGCGGCTGCTCTGCGGCATCCAGCATTGCCTGAAGCTCCTCGAAGGTAATGACACAGTCAATCCACGACTCAACGGTGGGCAGCGTCTGCTCCGCCTTTTTCGCGGTGCACGGTCCGATAAAGATGGTCTTAATCGGCCATTCGCTGTGCTCCTTGAGATAGCGTCCGATCTCTGCCATCGGGGAGAGGTTGTGGGAAATATGCTCTGCCATTTCCGGTACATGCTGCTTGATATAGCGGACAAATGCCGGGCAGCAGGACGAGGTCAGGAAGCCCTTTTCCACAAGCTCGCGGGATTCCTTTGCCGCAACCATATCTGCGCCCAGAGCCGCCTCGACGACATCGTGGAAGCCGATATTCTTGAGCGCCGCCTTGACCTTGCCGACCGTTGCGCCCGGGAACTGGGATGCAATTGCCGGAGCGACGATGGCAACGGTATAATAACCGCGGTGATCTGCCTGCTGCAAGATACGGATTGCATCGACCATATAAGAGTTATCGACAACTGCGCCGAACGGGCACTGCGTAGCACATGCGCCGCAGTTGATGCACTTGTCGTAGTCAATCTCTGCCTTGTGCTGGCTGTTCATCGAAATCGCTCCGACCTTGCAGCCGCGCTCGCACGGGCGGACATTTTCCGTAATTGCGCCGTACGGACAAACCTTTGCGCAGCGTCCGCACTGAATGCACTTGTCCGGATCAATACGGCAGCGTCCGTCGTCTCCCTTGGAGATGGCGCCCTTCGGGCAGACCTTCATGCAGCGGCGCGCAATACAGCCGCGGCAGGACTGACCGATCGAATAACGGTCAACCGGACATTCGTCACATGCGATGTCGATGACGGTAACGACCTCTCCGCGTGCGCGCTCGCCTCCCAATGCGATGCGGACACGCTCCTGCGCAACTGCACGCTCCTTATAAATACAGCAGCGCATCGTCGGCTTCGGTCCCGGAACAACCGTCTTCGGGATCTCATAATAAGCGTCGTTCAGACGACCTTCAAACGCAAGCCGTGCAACCTCGCGCAAGATCTCATATTTCAGCTTCTGAACGTCAGTTTCAAAGTTTCTCATGAATATCCTCCTGTTGGATTTTGCGATTTAAACCGTTCTGTTATTCTGCGGATACGGGCCGAATGCGCCCAGTCAAGAAGTTACACATCTATTCTACTTGAGATATATATTCTTGTCAAATGCACAAAGAAATCTTTTCTCTATCTGGTTGGCTTGTTTATTGTGACGTTTTAGAGATTTTCTTGTGTTTTCTCGGATTCCCAGATGTTTTTTTTGCATTTTTGTAAATTTTGAGCTGTTTTAAATATCAATCACAAAAAACATTGTGCAAAATCACCATGATATCTTTTTATCCGACAGATTTTCCTGCATTTTCATCCTTTATGACGGAAAAAATGCGCATTTTCCATCACAGAAAACGCGCATTCAAAACATTTTGCTTCTTTTACTTCCGGTACTGCTGGGTTCCGGTCGCATACAGATTTCCGCCCTCGGCATCCATCGAGACGATTGCCGGGAAATTCTCTACGGTCAGTCTCTTGACGGATTCACACCCCAGCTCGTCATAGGCCACAACCTCCAGGCTCTTGACCGAATCGGCAATAACCGCACCGGCTCCGCCGATCGCAACCATATACACACAGCCATGCTCCTGCATGGACTGATGAACCGACTCATTGCGCACGCCCTTGCCGATCATGCAGACCAGACCGTTTTCAATCAGCTTCGGAGCAAACGGGTCCATACGTCCGGAGGTTGTCGGGCCGCAGGAACCGATGACCTGCCCCGGCTTGGACGGGGTCGGACCGGCATAATAAATCGCAGCATCCTTCATCTCAAACGGCAGCGGCTCGCCTGCTTCCATCGCCGCAACGATCTTCTTATGGGCCGCATCGCGCGCGGTATAGACCGTGCCCGTCAGAGAGACGGTGTCACCAGCCTTGAGTACGCGGACGTAATCTCGCAGCTGGGAAGTATGTAGATCATAATGTGCCATACCAGTAGCCTCTTTTCATAATAGATTCTTTTCTTCGATTATTATATCAGCGTTTTCGGCAAAAAACAACAGGATTCTCGGTGCATCGCCTGCATTCTTCCGTTGTGTTCCGTATGATACATGTATCTCCCGATACTCTGCCGTTACCATGCTATGACAGCTCCGAATTTTCCAGAACCGCCGCCGCACAGAATTTTCTGTACGTTCTATCCCGCGGCTTCACTTTTTAGCCGGATAACTGTATCAAAACCACTTGTATTTCCCTTTCTAAGATGATATACTGTTGCTGTTGCAAAGATTCAGAACATGTGAAAAATACATCGCTGTGACCGGATCGCCGTCACAGCGTTTTTTATTGGAGGGTTCCGTTTATGGTCACATTAGAAGCGGTCGAGCAGGCGGCTGAACGTCTCAAAAATGTTACGCATTTTATCCCGCTGAACACATCCACCACGTTTTCCGAAATGACCGGCGCACAGGTGTATCTGAAGTGCGAAAACCAGCAGAAAACCGGTTCGTTCAAGGTGCGCGGTGCGTACAATAAAATTATGAAGCTGCATGAAACCGGCGAGCTGAAGTCGGTCGTTGCCTCCTCCGCAGGCAATCATGCGCAGGGTGTGGCATTCGCAGCCCGCTCCATCGGCATTCCGGCAACCATCTGTATGCCGCGCTCCACCCCGATTGCAAAGGTTTCCGCAACCGAGGGCTATGGCGCAAAGGTTGTACTGTCCGGCTCGTGCTATGACGATGCCTATGCCAAGGCAATGGAGATCTGCGAGCAGACCGGAGCGACCTTCATCCACCCGTTCGACGACGAGGATGTTATGGCAGGTCAGGGCACCATTGCGCTGGAGATCCTGCGCGATCTGCCGAGTGTGGACATGATTGTTGTTCCAGTAGGCGGCGGTGGACTGCTCTCCGGCATCGCGGCCTGCGTCAAGCAGATCAATCCGCGCATTCAGGTCGTCGGTGTACAGGCGGAGGGTGCTCCCGCCATCGCACAGTCCTTCCACACAGGCGAGATTCAGCCGAGCGATTCGGTTCATACCATTGCGGACGGTATCGCGGTCAAGTGCCCGGGAACTCGAACCATGGAGCACATCAACCAGTACGTGGATGAGGTCGTCACCGTGACCGATGCCGAGATTTCCGGCACCATCCTGATGCTGCTCGAGCGCTGCAAGCAGGTCGTCGAGCCGGCAGGCGCAAGCTCTCTGGCGGCAGTGCTCAACCGCAAGGTGGATATTGCCGGCAAGCGCGTTGTCTGTGTCCTGTCCGGCGGCAACATCGACGTCAATCTGATTCACAAGATCGTCGAAAAGGGTCTGGTCACCCGCTGCCGCCATGTCCAGTTCTCCACAGTCATGACGGATGCGCCGGGCGCACTGGAACGATTTGCCCACATCCTTGCATCCTTCAACGCAAACATCATCCGATTCCAGCACGACCGTGTCAGCGCGGATCTGGATATCGACCAGGCGATTGTCCATGTCGTCTGCGAGGTCGGCGGCGCCGAGCACGCAGAGCGTGTCGTCAAGGGTCTGGAGGCCGAAGGCTATCAAATCGAAATGAATTAAAAGAAGGGTCTGCCGATGCAATCGTGCAGACCCTTTGTTTAGCTGTTCGTATTGTTATTGTTGTTGTTCGTATTGTTTGTAGTATTTTGACCGTTGTTATCGACCGTGCCGTTGTTTCCGTCCATCGGATCATTGCCCAGGATGCCGTCGCCGTTGGTATCATAGTCTGTATTCACGTTTCCGTCATTGGTCACGGTATTTCCATCGTTATAGGCACCGTTATTGGTCGTGCCGGTCGTACCATTGGTACCATTCACACCGTTTCCGTCATTATTCTGGGTATAGCCGCTTCCGTTGTTGTCCACATTGCCGGTTGCGCCGTTTCCGTTCTGATTGGTACCGCAGCCTGCCAGCAGCGACATGGTGAGTACCGCGGCAAGTGCGAGTGCACTGAGTCGTTTCATAAACATAACCTCCTTGTGTTTACCGATAGTATTGCAGGGAGGTCGTTTTTTTATGCGGCTGTTCCGGAATGATTTACATAAACTGGATTGCTTTTAAATGCGCACTCAGCACCTGAATCATTGCGCCGGTGAGCAGTCCCATCGGAATCGCGGAAACCAGCAGCAGCGGCAGATACGCCAAAACATCCGTTGTACCCATCACCAAAATGGCAGCCATAATCTGTCCGATGTCGTGCATCGCCGCCGCCGCCGCACTGATGCCGAACATGGTAAACGTCCGATCCTTCCAGCGCAGTAGCACCCAGGTTGTGGTCAGCGCAAGCATTCCGCCCAGCAGGCTGAACAGGAACGAGGTCACAGAGCCCGCAAAAATCGCGGCGAGGCACACGCGGCACAGCAGAATCGCATACGCATCGCGCGGCTTTAAAAACAGCAGCGCGAACATTGTTACGACATTGGCCAGACCGAGCTTGACGCCCGGAATCGGGATCAGCAGCTGGATGGGAATCATGCGCTCTGCGAGCGACAGTGCCAGCGCCAGCGCGGTGAGCACACCGCACAGTGCAATTCGTCTTGCTTTCGTCATGTTTCCCTCCGTCATCCGACAACTGCATCCACATCGGCTGCCTGCCCGCCGGTTATTTTAATTTCCAGCTTATTCGGCAGGCACACCGCAATCTGTCCGGTTCGTTCAATCCAGCCCGAACTGACGCACACATGGTCATGGCAGTCCGCCTGTGCCACGCGCATCCGAAGTCCGTCCACTTCGATGACATTGGTCACGCTCTCGCCCTTGACCGTGATGGTCGTTTGATAGCCTTCTTCGAGCTTGATGCGCTCGTACAGTGCGCCGTCCTTCCAGATTTCGCCGTAAGCCGCCTCCGTCTGCATCACGGCAAAGCGCGCCCATATACCTGCCGCAAGTGCCAGAATCACCGCAAAAATCAAAAAATCTCCGATTTTAAACTGTTTTAACTTATTTCTCATAGCGATACTCCGCACTGGTCACCTCAAACACCGCACACCTTTCGAGTGCCGTACTGGTACAGATCGTATGGTCAGCGCGGATAAATACCGCCGCAATGTCATTCTGCTCGCAGTATTCCGCCGCCGCTTCATAGCCCATGACAAACAGCGCCGTGGACAGCGCATCCGCCTGCGCGGACTGCTCCCGCACTACGGTAACGCTGCGCAGATCGCTCTCGGCAGGATATCCGGTCTCCGGATCAAACACGTGATGATACCGTTTTCCATCCTGCTCAAAATAGCGCTCGTAATCTCCCGTTGTCACCACACTGGTATCGGATATTTCGACCGTTGCGACATATTCCTCCGCCTTGTCCGGATCCGTGATGCCGATCTTCCAGCCCTGATCCCGACTTCGGCTGCCCAGCGCATAAATATTGCCGCCCAGAGCAATCACGGCTCGCTTTACGCCGTTTTTCTTCAAAATTTCGACCGTGCGGTCGGCGGCATAGCCCTTGCCGATTCCACCCAGATCCAGCTTTGCGCCGCCGGTCATCTGCGCGGTGGTTCCATCCAGCCGGATGTTTCGATATCCGACCGTGCCGAGCGCCTGCGCAATGTCTGCCGAATCCGGCACGCGCTGTCCCTCCTTGCCGATCTGCCACAGGTCAGAGAGCGCGGCAACCGTCGGGTCAAACCGCCCGTCCGTCTGCTCCGCCATTTCCAGCGCCGTGCGCAACAGCTCCGCCGTATCTTCGGACAGCTCTGCCGGTTCGCCGCCTGCCAGTGCGGACAGCTCGCTGTTTTTTCTGGTACGGGAAATTTTCGCTTCCAGACTGTTGATGTACTGCTCTGCCTCTGTCGCCGCCTGCTGTGCCTTCGATCCATAGGCGGTAATCGTCATAAAGGTATCCATCGCATAAAAGCTCGTACTGTATTCCTGCTCCGCACAGCCGGTCAGACTCAAAACCGCAAGCAGTGCCGCGGCGATTATTTTTTTCATTCCAGTGCCTCCGCGTATACAAATTCCGTACTCAGTATAGTATAATTCCCCCTTTTTCGCAAGCTGGCATATGGCTTTCTCTTATTTCGCAAAAAACCGCACGTTTCCGTGGAAACGTGCGGTAAAACAATATGAAAGGGAACGTAAAAATACAGGTTAGTCGGTGAGACGCAGCGCTCTCGGACCTTCCTCACCGGTACGAACCTTGATGACGTTCTCAACAGCATAGACGAAGATCTTGCCATCGCCGATGTGTCCGGTATACAGAACGGACTTTGCAGTTTCCACTACCTTGGATACCGGTACCGAGCTGACAACCATTTCTACCTTTACCTTCGGACGCAGGGTCATGTCGATCTCAACGCCGCGGTACATCTTGGTTGCACCCTTCTGCGTGCCGCAGCCGAGTACGTTGGTGACCGTCAGACCGCGGATGCCGATTTCAGCCATTGCGTGCTGTAGCTCTTCAAAGTGAGACTGCTTGGTGATAATAACGACCTTGTGCATCGCACCTGGTACGCTGCTCTCGGAAACCGTGGTAACCGGAACCGCCTGCTCTACTGCGGCAGGTTCAAGCTCCTCAACCGGAGTCTTGACTGCGGAGGAAATTTCGGTAGCCGTGTCAATTGCCGGCATAAAGTCCGCATAAGCGGAAGGCAGACCGTGCTCCATCGCATCCAGACCGACAATCTCTTCCTCCTCAGAGACGCGCAGACCGATGGTCTTCTTGATAACAATAAATACAATGGACATCGTAACTGCTACCCATGCGATAACAGCAACAACACCGAGGATCTGAACACCGAGGAAATGGAAGCCGCCGCCGTACAGCAGACCGCCGTCGGTTGCGAACACACCGGTCAGGATGGTGCCGAGTGCGCCGTTGATGCCATGTACGCCGAATGCACCGACCGGATCGTCGATCTTCAGCTTCTTATCTACAAACTCAATGCCAATGACAACTGCGAAGCCGGAGATGATGCCCATTACGGCAGCGCCGACCGGGGAAACCATATCACAGCCTGCGGTAATCATAACCAGACCTGCCAGAGAAGCGTTCAGAGTCATGGAAACATCCGGCTTCTTATAGCGAATCCAGGTGAACAGCATACAGGTAATCGTAGCGAATACAGCGGACAGGTTGGTGGTAACGAAGATTCTGGCAGCGTCAGCCCATGCACCGTTGGACATTGCCACAGTGGAGCAGCCGTTGAATCCGAACCATGCGAACCACAGAATGAATACGCCGAGTGCGCCGAGCGTCATGGAGTGACCCTGAATTGCCTTGGACTTGCCGTCCTTGGTGTACTTGCCGATACGCGGACCGAGGATGGACGCGCCGATGATTGCGGCAACGCCGCCGACCATATGAACCGCACAGGAGCCTGCAAAGTCATGGAAGCCCAGCTGAGCCAGCCAGCCGCCGCCCCAGATCCAGTGACCGGAGATCGGATAAACAATTGCCGAAATAATCATGGAATAGATGCAGTAGGAGGAGAACTTGGTTCTCTCTGCCATTGCACCGGAAACGATGGTTGCAGCGGTTGCACAGAATACGGTCTGGAAGATCAGCGTCGTATTGTCCAGACCGGTGGCGAATACATCAATGCCGCCGATCAGTGCGCCGGTACCGCCGAACATCAGGCCTGCGCCGAGCAGCCAGAAAATCGGGGTGCCCAGGCTGAAGTCCATGAGGTTTTTCATAATAATATTGCCTGCATTCTTTGCACGGGTGAAGCCCGCCTCGACCATGCAGAAGCCTGCCTGCATGAAGAATACAAGTGCTGCGCCCAACAGCGTCCACGAGGTATCAATCGCGGTTGTCAGGTCGGCAATGGAAGCAGTAATAGCATTTACGTCCATTGTGAAT
>JAEDEU010000154.1 GCA_016293155.1 Clostridiaceae bacterium
TTAACTAATTTTACTTTGGGTCAAGTATCTGATCCATGCAGCTGAGGGCTTCCTCGAAGCTGTCGAGGGCGTCGCAGAGCAGCTCCTTTTCCTCGCTGCTTTTTTTCTCGCTGTTGACCAGCTCTACCAGCTCGTCATGCACGGCGACTGCGCGCTCGAACAGACCATTCAGGCGGTTTTTCTTAAATTCATCCATGTTGACCTCCCGACTGCGGTTATACGTCCAGATTGACGGCGTACTTTGCGTTGCGCTGGATGAACTCGCGGCGCGGCTCGACCTTTTCGCCCATCAGCAGGGTGAAAATCTCGTCTGCCATTGCGGCGTCCTCCATCGTGACCTGAAGCAGGGTGCGGTTTTCCGGGTTCATCGTGGTCTCCCACAGCTGCTGCGGGTCCATCTCGCCCAGACCTTTGTAGCGCTGAATCAACACGTTGTCGCCCATCTCCGCGAGGCAGGCGAGCTGCTCCTCCTCGGTATAGGTATAACGCACGGTCTTGCCCTTCTCGTTCTTAAACAGCGGCGGCTGTGCAATATACACGTGTCCCTGCTCGATCAGCGGGCGCATATAGCGGAAAAAGAAGGTGAGCAGCAGCGTGCGGATATGGCTGCCGTCGACGTCCGCATCCGCCATCAGGATGATCTTGCCGTAGCGCAGCTTGGACGGGTCAAAATCCTCGCCGAAGCCCGCGCCGAAGGCGGTAATCATCGGGGTGAGCTTTTCGTTGCCATAGACCTTGTCGACGCGCGCCTTTTCGACGTTCAGCATCTTGCCCCAGAGCGGCAGAATCGCCTGGAAGCGGCGGTCACGTCCCTCCTTGGCGGAGCCGCCTGCGGAGTCGCCCTCGACGATGTAGATCTCGGTATAGGTCGGGTCCTTTTCCTGGCAGTCCGCGAGCTTGCCCGGCAGGGAGCCGGATTCCAGCGCGCTCTTGCGGCGGGTCATCTCACGTGCACGGCGCGCCGCCTCACGCGCACGGGATGCGGTCAGTGACTTGTCGATGATGACCTTCGCAACCGACGGGTTTTCCTCGAAGAACACGGTTAATTTATCCGTCAGCAGGCTCTCGACCAGTGTGCGCATATCCGAGTTGCCCAGCTTGGTCTTGGTCTGTCCCTCGAACTGCGCCTCGCGCAGCTTGACGGAGATCACGGCGGTCAGTCCCTCGCGCACATCGTCGCCGGAGAAGTTTTTCTCATTCTCCTTGAGGAAGCCGAACTTTCTCGCATAGTCGTTGATGACCTTGGTCATTGCCGCCTTAAAGCCGGTCTCATGCGTACCGCCCTCGGTGGTGTTGATGTTGTTGGCGAAGGACACCAGCTGCTCGCTGTAGCCATCGGTATACTGCAAGGCGATCTCCGCCATGGAGAAATCATCACGCGAGCCCTCGACGTAGATGACCTCCTCGTGCAGCGGAGTCTTGTTGCGGTTGAGGTGCGTGACGAACTGGCGGATGCCGCCCTCGTAGTGCATGGATTCCTCGCGGATCTCCTCCGGGTCGCGCTCGTCGCGCAGGGTGATGCGCAGACCGCCGTTCAGGAAGGCCTGCTCTCTCAGGCGCTTTTCCAGCACCTCATATTCATATTCGAGCGTCTCAAAAATCTGATCGTCCGCGTGAAAGCGGATGGTGGTACCGCTCGGATGGTCGCTCGGCTCGGTGTGCATCTGCTGGATGGTCTTGCCGCGCGCAAACTTCATCGTGTGCTTGTTTGTGCCGTCATAGACGGTTGCCTCCAGCCACTCGGACAGGGCGTTGACGACGGACGAGCCGACGCCGTGCAGACCGCCGGAGACCTTATAGCCCTCGCCGCCGAACTTGCCGCCCGCGTGCAGGACGGTCAGTACGACCTCCAGCGTCGGGATGCCCATTTTGGGGTGAATGCCGCACGGGATGCCGCGTCCGTTATCCGCGACGCTGATGACATTGCCCGGCTCAACCGTGACCTCGATGTGCGTACAGAAGCCTGCGAGCGCCTCGTCAATGGAGTTATCTACGATCTCATAGACCAGATGATGCAGGCCGCGCGCGGAGGTCGAGCCGATGTACATACCCGGGCGCTTGCGGACTGCCTCCAGTCCCTCAAGCACCTGGATTTGATTTTCGTCATACGCCTCGGTAACGGTCAAATCGAGAGTTTCTTCGTTTAAGCTCATAAACACGTTCCATTTCTCCGGCGGGCGGAACTCATCCGATATGCACCCCGCCGCCGGTACCCGGTGCATACGCAAGATCAGATTTGGTGAAAATGAGATGCGGTCTCAGCCGCTGCGCCTGAGCAGTGTCGCGGTGGACAGCTGCGAGATATACAGCCGGACCTCGCCGCGCTCCACGCACAGCACGCCGGACTTGGGAAGGTCATCGAACACCGGAATCACGCAGTGCTTTTTTTCCAGCTCTGCGATGAATGCACGGGTGTGCTTTGACCAGGTTGCGGTATCCATGTCGATCACGGAAACGATGGCACGGGATGGGACGACAACGTCCTGTCCAAGATTGAGATACATCCATTCCGCCGCCCTTCCGCTGTTTTCGGGTATCAGGCAATACCCCCGCCACATTATAATTAATTATAGCATTTTTTCGCATTTTTTGCACGTGTTTTTGCGAATTTTTTGCAACAAAAAGAGATAAAATCCCCTGTCCCAAACGGGTTTTTTCGTACAATATCACTCATGTTCCGCCCCTGTTTCCGGCTTGCTTTTGCGCCTGCGGGAAAAAACCGTTTTCTGCTCAAAAGAAAGCAGATCTTTACCCATTTTGTGACATCTTTTCGCAATCTCTTTTGCCTGTCGTCCGCCGAATGCGCCGCCCGCGCACAGAAAAAAAACGGCCCAGCCACAGCTGAACCGCAATGAAAAAAAGTTCCTCATGTCATTCCGTCTACAGGCGCTGTACGGCGCGGCGGGCCTCCTCACTGCCCTGTTCTGCCGCCTTCCGATACCAGTCCGCCGCCGCGTGAAGAACCTCGCGCTTCTGCTCGCTGTCCTCCATGTCTGCCGCGACCGACTCCATCAGTGCGCCCATGTGCTCCTGCGCCTCGCAGTGGCCGCCCTCCGCCGCCTTGTTCCACCAGTACGCCGCGGCATCGTAGCATTCCGCCTGATGCTGTCCGTCGCCCGCGCCGCCGAGCACCTCATAGATGCGTCCTGCGCGGAACTGCGCGCCCGTGTGGCACTGCTCCGCCGCCTTTAAATGCCATTGCAGTGCTTTGCCGATGTCCAGCTCCACGCCCATGCCCGTCTCATACAGGCAGGCGAGGTCATA
>JAEDEU010000027.1 GCA_016293155.1 Clostridiaceae bacterium
AAGTATATCGAGGACAATCAGTAATTTTCCGAACATATGCAGACAGCCGGAGGCAGGTGCTTCCGGCTGCTTTTTATGCAGAAGAAAACGCGGTATCCAGACGGATACCGCGTTGCTGTTGTATCAGGAAGGCTGGAGCCTTAAAGACATCCGATTTCCTTCAAAAATTCCTCCATGCGCTCCAGTGCCATCTCCAGATGCTTCATGGAATAGGAGTAGGAGATACGGACATGTCCGCGTCCGCTTTCGCCGAATGCGCTGCCCGGAACGATTGCCACCTTTTTGGCGTACAGCAGCTTTTCGCAAAATTCCTCGTCATCCATACCTGTGGATTTGATAGACGGGAAGATGTAGAATGCGCCCTGCGGCTCGAAGCAGCTCAGACCCATGGAGCGCAGACCGGAAAGCATAAACCGGCGGCGCAGGTCGTATTGCTCCCGCATATATGCGATATCCGGCTCGCCGGATTTCATCGCCTCGATGCCCGCAAACTGGCTGACCGTCGGCGCGGACATGATGCCGAACTGGTGGATCTTGATGATCGGCTTGAGCATCTCGCGCGGACCCATGACCCAGCCCAGACGCCAGCCGGTCATCGCATAGGATTTGGAGAAACCGTTGATGACCAGCGTGCGCTCGCGCATTCCCGGCAGCTCTGCAAAGCACACATGCTTGAGTCCGCCGAAGGTCAGCTCACAGTAGATCTCGTCTGAGATAACCAGAATGTTGGTGTCTCGGATCACCGCAGCGATGGCCTCCAGATCCTCACGCGTCATAATAGCGCCGGTCGGATTGTTCGGGTACGGCATAATGAGGATCTTGGTGCGCGGCGTGATTGCTGCCTTCAGGGTTTCCGCAGTCAGCTTAAAGCTGTCCTTCTCATAGGTTGGCAGGGGAACTGCGGTCGCCCCAGCCATCTGTGCCAGCGGCGTATAGCAGACAAAGGACGGCTCCGGAATCAGTACCTCATCGCCCGGATCAACATAGGCGCGGATGGCGTTGTCAATTGCCTCCGAGCCGCCGACCGTGACGATGATTTCATTTTTGGGATCATAGGTCAGGTCATACTTTTCCTGTGCATAGCCGGCAATCAGGCGGCGCAGCTCCGGCAGACCCCAGTTTGAGGTATAGAAGGTCTTGCCCCGTTCCAGCGAGGTGATGCCTGCGCGGCGCACCTGCCACGGTGTACGGAAATCCGGCTCGCCGACGCCGAGTGAAATCGCACCCTCGATGGTGTTGGCAACATCGAAAAATTTGCGGATACCGGACGGCTTGATCTCGGACGCCTTTTTGGAGATCAGCGAGGAATAATCAATCATGCATCATTTCCTCACGATCATCCTCCGAGGAGGGATTGTACAGCGTGCCCTGTTCCTTGTACTTGCGCAGGATAAAGTGAGTGGTGGTGGACAGGACATTGTGAATCGGCGCCAGATTTTCCGCGACGAACGCTGAAACCTCGCGGAGTGTGCGTGCCGTCAGAACAACATTCAGATCATAACCGCCGCTGATGAGGTAAACGCTTTCGACCTGCGGATGCTCGGCAATCTGCTGTGCGATCTGTTCAAAGCCGGTGAGCGCCTGCGGAGTGACGCGCACCTCGATCAGTGCGGTAACCGTTTCGTCCTCCAGCTTATCCTGGTCGATCAGGGCCTTGTAGCCCAGAATAATATTTTTCTGCTCGTATTCATGGATGCGCGCGCGTACCTCTTCCTCGGTACTGCCGATGATCTCCGCAATTTTTGCCGGAGTCATGCGTGCGTCATGGCTGAGCAGGGAAAGAATCTGATCCATAGCTGAACCCTCCTTTGGATATTCAATACTGTTATTATACAATAAAATGTCGGGAGTGAAAAGAGAAAAATCAAATGGTTGATATTTTGACGCAAAACCGCTACAATAGGACGGTAAGGAGGGACGTTTTGTGAAGTTTTTAGGATTTGTGCCGGATATGCTGCATTTCCTGGCGGAAAATCATCTGCAAAACAGCAGCGTCTGGTTTGACGAGCACCGGAAGGACTATGAAAGACTGGTCAAAGAGCCGAGCTATCGTCTGATCGAGGCGATGCTGCCGGAGATGCTTGCGTTTGACGATCAGATTGCACAGGCTCCGTCGAGGATTCTGTCCCGCGTGCGGCGGGATACGCGGTTTACCAAAAATAAGGATTTATATCGGGATCATATGTGGCTGATGTTCAAACGCCCGAAGCAGCGCATTGGCAGCTCACTGACCATCTATTTTGAGATCACACAGGAGGGCTTCGGTTACGGAATCGGGTATTACGATACCCCGCGTCCGGTGATGGAGCAGATTCGTGAGATGATTCTGCACGAGGACAAGGCATTTCTGGATGCGTTTGCCGCGGTACAGGCTCATCCGAAATTTGTATTGTGCGGTGAGCAGTATAAGCGCAGCCGGTATCCGGAGGCACCGGAGGCGTATCAGCCGTGGCTGAACTTGAAAAATATTGTGCTGAGTTTCGAGAGTGATGACTTTGAATGCTTGTTTCAGGGCGAATTTTATGATATGATGATATCAGATTTAAAGCGTATTCAGCCGTTTTATGACTTTTTGCGGATCGCGGAAAGCAGGCTGATGCACACATGAGGAGGAGTAACGGTGAGATTTGTTTCGATTGATTTCGAGACGGCAAATGCCTCGCCGCTCAGTGCCTGCTCCATCGGTGTGGTGGTGTTTGAGGACGGCGTGCCGGTCAAGTCGCTGGTCAGTCTGATTCAGCCGCCGGAAGAGTTTGGAAAGTTCAACTGGTATAATGTAAAAATCCACGGAATCAAGCAGAGCATGGTGCAGGATGCGCCGACCTTCGATCAGGTCTGGGAGCGTATCCGGGAGGATGTTGCGGGCGGTATTGTCGTATGCCACAATGCTGTGTTCGACACCTCTGTTCTGCGCAGACTGCTGGAGTATTATCGGATCAAAGTGCCGGAATTCCGTTATATCTGTACGGTAAAGGTATCACAAAAGCTGTGGCCCGAGCTGGAGAATCACAAGCTGGATACGGTATCCGAGGCACTGGGCATTCGGCTCAATCACCATGAGGCACTCAGTGACTCGATGGCATGCGGACTGATTCTGGCGAAAGCAATTGAGGAAAAGCAATGCGGCAGTGTCGAAGCACTGGCAGAGGAGATCGGAATGCGTCTGGGTTCGGTTTCCAAAAAGAAAATTGTGAGCTGCTCGACGGCGGAAGAGGTTCGCCGTCAGAGTTTGAAAAAAGCCGGTACACGGCATTACCGGCGCAGAAGAAAGCAATCGACGGACAGTCAGGAAGGAGAGCAAACCATATGATGGATCTTTATCTTTGCAGCCAGAGGGCGGAAGAGCTCAAGCAGAAAACCGGCGCAGCGGCATCGGGTGTTTGGGAAGGAATCAAGAGCACAGTCAGTGCAATCTCGGACGGAGCACTGTATCGTACCATGCTGGTTTCGTTCGGAGTGCTGATCGGAACGATGTTCAGCGATTTTTTGAAAAAGCACAAGGCACTGATTGCCTGCATTACACTGGCATCTGCGGCTCTCATGCTGTACCGGATTTTCAGTGAACTGGATGAGGACTGACACAGATTGAAAAACGCGAAAAGAGAGGCGGCTGCCTCTCTTTTTTGTTCATTTTGCTTGAAAAATATGCCGTGATCCCGTAAACTATTTGTAGATAACGCGAAAAGGAGAACCGGTATGGAACAATATATTATGGCGCTGGATGCCGGTACCACCAGCAGCCGCTGCATTTTGTTCGATCACAGCGGACAGATGCGCGCAATGGCACAGCAGGAGTTTACGCAGTATTTCCCAAAGCCGGGCTGGGTAGAGCACGATGCACAGGAGATCTGGAGCACCCAGCTGTCTGTGGCGAGGCAGGCGATAGAGCAGCTTGGCATTTCCGCGGAGCAGATTGCGGCGATCGGAATCGCCAATCAGCGCGAAACCGCAGTGGTATGGGATCGGAAAACCGGAGAACCGGTTTATCATGCGATTGTCTGGCAGTGCCGGCGCACCGCACCGGAATGTGATGCACTGAAGGAAAAAGGACTGACCGAACGATATCGCAAAAAGACCGGACTTGTGATTGATGCCTATTTTTCCGGAACCAAGGTCAAGTGGATTCTGGACAACGTACCGGGTGTACGGGAGCGTGCGGAGCGGGGAGAGCTGCTGTTCGGCACCATTGATACCTGGCTGATCTGGAAGCTCACCGGCGGCGCGGTGCATGTGACGGATTATTCCAACGCTTCCCGCACCATGCTGTTTAACATTAATACACTGGAATGGGATGAAGAGATTTTACAGGAGCTGAACATCCCGCGGTGTATGCTGCCGCAGGTACGCCCGAACAGCTGTGTTTACGGCGTGACGGAGCTGTTCGGCGGAGCGATTCCGATTGCCGGTGCGGCGGGCGATCAGCAGGCGGCGCTGTTCGGTCAGGCGTGTTTCACCGCCGGAGATGCAAAAAATACATACGGCACCGGCTGCTTTCTGCTGATGAATACGGGAGATAAACCGGTCTATTCTCAGAACGGGCTGGTTACGACGATTGCATGGGGACTGGACGGGAAAATCTCCTATGCACTGGAAGGATCTGTATTTGTCGCAGGTGCGCTGATTCAGTGGCTGCGCGACGAGCTGAGGCTGATTTCCTCCTCTGCGGAGTCAGAGACGCTCGCCCGGCAGGTGCCGGATACCGGCGGCTGCTGTGTAGTGCCCGCATTTACCGGACTGGGTGCGCCGTATTGGGATGCATATGCACGCGGCGCGATTGTCGGATTGACGCGCGGCATCAACCGCTGTCACATCGTCCGCGCGGCGCTGGAATCCATTGCACTTCAGGTCAATGATGTACTCGCCGCGATGGAGGCGGATTCCGGTGTAACACTCGCCGCGCTCAAGGTGGACGGCGGCGCGAGCGCAAACAATCTGCTCCTGCAGCTGCAGGCGGATTTTTCACGGGCACCGGTACACCGTCCGGCCTGTGTGGAAACCACCGCAATGGGAGCAGCATATCTCGCCGGTCTGGCAGTTGGCCATTGGGACAGCACAGAGGACGTGCGGGCGAACTGGCAGATCGACCGGGTATTTGCGAAGGAGATGCAGGAGGAACACCGTGAAGCAGCCTTAAGGCGGTGGAAACGCGCCGTACAGTGCGCCGCGCACTGGGAAGAAGCGTAAAAAGAGCAGCCCTGTATGGAACGATACCGTACAGGGCTGCTGCTTGATGAAGAGTAAATGGGTTTACTTGTTGTAGAATTCGTCCACCGCCGCGAAGAATGCGTCGATGTTCTCCCACTTGGACAGCGGCGGGATGTCGCAGCCGGAGGAGATTGCAAAGTTCGGATACTTGCAGCAGCGCTCCATGATGCCCAGCGTTGCTGCGCGGACGGACTCCGGTGTGCCGTTGCGGATTTCGCCTGCCGGATCGACATTGCCCATGATGACCTTGTCGGACGGAGCGATCTTCATCATTTCCTCCATGTCGATTGCGTTGCCGAAGTGATAAGCGGCAGCACCGTTGGAGAAGATGGAATCTGCCATCTGGATGACAGACGGACCGCAGTTATGATAGATCACGATGAAGTTCTCATCCTGTACCGCCTCGTTGATGCGCTTGCAGTACGGCTCGGAGAATTCCGCGTTCAGCTTCGGAGAAAGCAGACCGGCAAGCGGTTCAGCCATGACAACGCCGTTTGCACCGGTGGTCTCCTTGTATGCGGTGATGTACTTGATGAGGAATTCGGTGCACTTGTCCAGCAGAACGTGAACCATGTCCGGGTCCTCGTAGCACAGGATCATTGCCTCGGATACGTCCATCAGGCGGCCTGCCAGAGAGAACGGACCGATTACACCTGCAAATACCGGACGATCCGTAATCATCTCGGATGCCTTGCGGATTGCTTCGATGTAAATGCCGGTACGGCCCGCGCCGACTTCCGGAACCTCCAGCTCAGCCGCTTCATCCTCATCGGAAACAATGGAGCCAATGACATTCGGAACCTCGTCGTCGGAAACCTGAATCTGAGAGCCGAAGCACTCCGCCTCAACGGACAGATCCATCAGCGAAACGGATGCCGCGGAATCCACGCGGTCAGCAACCAGCTTCATGCCGCGTGCCTGCATGTCACTGCTGGAGATCAGCTCCTTTACCGTAATGTCCATCAGCTGGATTGCCGGAAAGGACAGAACCGGCATTGCCTTCTTGACCGGAGCAGCCTTGATATCTTCTAACCACTGAACCATATTGCGCTTCATAAATAACTCTCCTTTTGAATCTTTCTTTTTGTGAGTTTTTCGTTTGTTTGATTGACTTTATTATAATCACAGAGTATACAAAAAACATTGCATATCCGATCATGGAATGTTTCTTTCTTGCTAATTTAAAAACGGCGGTCGGAAAACAAACGCAATATATTGCTATACAGTTTGCACAGAATTGAGTATAATCAATTTAACTTATTTAGCGAGGAGAGAGAATCCTATGGAAAAAATGAGAGTCGGCGTCATCGGACTCGGAGATATCTGTCATGTTTATCTGACGACACTGAACCGCTTCAGCGATGTTGTTATACTGGAAGCCTGCGCGGCGCGCAGCCTGAAAAAAGCAAAGAAAAAGGCGGAGCAGTACGGCATCCGCAAGGCATACGGAAGCCCGGAGGAGCTGATTGCAGATCCGGAGGTTGATCTGGTGCTCAACCTGACCACGCCGGATGTTCATGCAAAGTTCAACCGTATGGCGCTCGAGGCGGGCAAACATGTGTATTCGGAAAAGCCGCTGGCGGCGACCTTTGCCGAGGCGGAGGAAATCATGCAGCTCGCACAGGAGAAGGGACTGACCGTGGGCTGTGCACCGGACACTTTTCTGGGGGCACGGTTCCAGACCGTTCGTGAGCTGCTCGATCAGGGCGCAATCGGCGAAATTACCGGTGCAACAGCATTTTGTGCATATCACGGAGGGGAGACCTTCCACCCGAATCCGGCATTTTTCTATCAGCCGGGCGCGGGACCGCTGAAGGATATGGGACCGTATTATATGACCGCTCTGCTGTCGCTGCTCGGACCGGTGCATCGCTGCTGTGCAATGTCCAAGCGCACCTATCCGACGCGCACGATTACCTCTCAGCCGCTTTATGGTCAGGAAATTCCGGTCAATGTGGATACTTATACCACCGGTCTGATGGAGTTTGACAGCGGTGCGCTGGCGACCGTTCTGTTCAGCTTCGATATCTGGGACTCCGAGCTGCCGCGCATAGAGCTGTACGGCACCAAGGGCACGATCTGTATCCGTGATATTGACCCGCTGAGCGGTCCGAATCTGTTCGGCGGAGAAATCTGGATGCGCACGGAGCAGGAATACCGCTGGATCTCCAATCCGCGCAAGCCGGAGGAAACCGCACGTGAGTGGATTAATGTTCCGATCACCCGTCCGTTTGCCTCCACCAGCCATCAGGACAACGGACGCGGCATCGGTCTGGTCGATCTCGTGCTCGGGATGCAGGAGGGCAGAGAGCCGCGAGCTTCCGGACGCATGGCGCTGCATTCGCTGGAGGTCATGGAGGGAATGTTCGAGTCTGCGGAGTCCGGACAGTTCTATCTGCCGCATACCACCTTTGAGGTTCCTGCGCTGCTTCCGGAGCAATTCGGTGCGGAATGATTGATTGTTCCCCAAAAATCTGCTATAATACCAATATCACAAGCAGAAAAGGGGCGATTCATTTGAATTTAAAGGGCAAGAGTTTTTTAAAGCTGCTTGATTTTACCCCGGAGGAAATTGAGGGTTTTCTCGATCTCGCGGCGGATCTGAAGGCAAAGAAAAAAGCGGGTATCGCGCACGACACGCTGCGCGGCAAGAATATTGCGCTGATCTTTGAAAAGACCAGTACTCGTACCCGTTGCAGCTTTGAAGTTGCAGCACATGATCTCGGTATGCAGGTTACTTATCTGGATCCGTCCGGTTCCCAGATCGGCAAGAAGGAGAGCATTGCGGACACCGCACGGGTACTCGGCCGTATGTTTGACGGCATTGAATACCGCGGCTTTGGTCAGGAAATCGTCGAGGATCTGGCAAAGTATGCCGGCGTACCGGTCTGGAATGGTCTGACCAATGAGTTCCATCCGACGCAGATTCTGGCGGATTTTTTGACGATCCGGGAGCATTTCGGCAAGCTCAAGGGCATTAACTTCGTGTATCTCGGTGATGCGCGCTACAATATGGGCAACTCGCTCATGGTCGGCTGTGCAAAGATGGGTTTGAACTTCACCGCCTGTGCGCCGAAGGAGTACTTCCCGGACGCTGCACTGATTGCACAGTGCGAGGAGATCGCGGCACAGACCGGTGCAACCCTGCGCTTTGTCGAGGATCCGATGGAGGCTACTCGCGGCGCGGATGTGCTGTACACGGATGTATGGGTATCCATGGGCGAGCCGGTTGAGGTATGGGAGGAGCGCATCAACGCGCTCGGCGCATATCAGGTCAATCAGGCGCTGATGGATAACGCAGGTCCGCAGGCGGTATTTATGCACTGTCTGCCGGCGTTCCACGATCACAAGACCACCATCGGCAAGGAGATGGGCGAACGCTTCGGACGTGATGCAATGGAGGTCACGGACGAAGTATTTGAGGGTCCGCAGTCCATCGTATTCGACGAGGCGGAAAACCGTATGCACACCATTAAGGCTGTCATGGCGGCAACGCTGTAACGCAAGAGATTATAAAAAGAAAATAAGCGATACTTGATTTATGTGATCCGGTATCGCTTGTTTTTTGCCTCTGGGAAAGCGGGGCAGTCAAAGATTTGCGGAAATTTCATCTCTGTCGAACATTGACCGAATCGGTTATTCACGCTATACTGTCAGAAAGAACGGATTCGGTTACTTTTATCTGAGAAACTGGCAATCTTGGATGGACTGGAGGAAAATGATGAGAGAAGAATACGGTATTTATATCAAGCGGATTCATGATCTGATTGAGAATCACGCCTGTCTGCCGCCGGAGTGGGAGCATTTTTCTACAGCACCGGGGTTGAATCGAAAGTTTGCACCGGATGGCGCTTTTCGACCATTTTATGGGGATACCACTGTGTTCCCGCTGCCGGAGGATGTACAGAAGGCGCTCGGAGTGATCCAGACATCGCTTTATGATGCAGCCGGCGGAATGCTGTCACAAGCGCTTCCCGTCAGCACATTTCATATCACGCTGCACGATTTGAGTGCATCCGAGTCGCAAACAGAGATATCGGAGCGCGTCAAATATCATCAGGCACAAATGCCGCAGAAGCTGTCATCTATACGAAATCAGGGAAGGATTCATCTGCGGGCGGCAGGTCTCGTCAGCATGGTGGCAAGCTCAGTGGTCATGCTGTTTGAGCCGGCAAGTGCAGCCGACCACAGCATCATTCAGCATATATACGGCTGTATGGATGAACTTTTGCCGCTGTCCTATCCGCTGACACTGCACTGTACGCTTGCGTACTACAAGCCGGGCACATATGCTCCGAGAGAATGGAACGCGTTGGAGCAATTTATGCTGAATCATAACCGTGAGCAAATAAATTTGCTTGAATTTGAACTGGACAGCGCTGCATTGGAATATCAGCTTTTCCGTTCCATGAAAGATTATTGCAAGGCATTATAATGGTTTCCATTGGAAGAATCAAAGAGAGCAGAAATGGCGTGACCGAAGTCACGCCATTTCTTAAAAACATAAGATTTTTGGATATTTTGCAGAATTATTTATGCTTTTCGCGGTGGATGTACCAGAATGCCGCACCGAGCAGTGCGCCGCCCAAAATGTTGCCGATGGTCACGAACACAAAGGACGGAACCGCAGCAGCAAAGCCCAGACCGGAAATCTGCTCCGCCGTGTAGCCGTACAGCTCACATGCCTTTGCCGCATACGCCGGATTGGATGCCGCAAAAATACCGGCCGGAACGTAGAAGCCGTTTGCTACACAGTGTTCAAAGCCGCCGGTGACGAATGCCAGAATGGGGAAGAAGATCGCCCAGATCTTGCCGACCGCGTCCTTTGCCGCGCCTGCCATCAGCACGCCGAGGCAGACAAGCAGATTGCACAGAATGCCGGAGCAGACCGCGCGCAGCGGCGTGATTGCGACCTTGCCCATTGCAACCTTTATGGTGTAAGCGCCGAGTGTGCCGGTATCCAGCTGACCCGAACCGAATACCAGCGCGGCAACCAGCGCCGCGCCGATCATGTTGGAAAGGTATACGCCGATGAGGTTGCGCGCCACACCGGACGGACGCAGTGTGCCGTTCAGCAGTCCCATGCTGAACAGGCAGTTGCCGGTGAACAACTCCATGCCCAGCAGGACAACCAGCATCAGACCGACCGGGAAGATACAGCCTGCCAGCATTTTGGCAAGCCCTGCGTTTTCCGTACTGTGCGCGACCATGTTCGCCGCCTGCGCGCCGAACGCGATAAATGCGCCCGCCAAAATGCCGGAAATCAGCATTTTCGGCAGAGGAAGCGCGGTTTTTCGCTCTCCACCCGACATGACCGAATATAGTATTTCTTTTGGTGTCTGCATCATAAAAAAAAACCCCTTCTGACGAAAAAAGTCGAACAATTACTTCTTCCATCATACGGGGTTTTGACCGGGATTACAATACATGAAATAGCCATGTTTTGTCTATTCTTTTACAAAAATATCGGTAAAGTTGCCGTTTACTTTTTCTCCTCGGTTTGCTTTGCGGCTTCAATCCGCTTGTCATAGGCGGACTGCACCATGTTCAGGAAATCATCCCACAGGTCATTTTCAATCATTGTGGACGGGCAGAGCTTTCCGGAAAAGTCCTGATGCTTTTTGACTGCGTCCAGCTCCAGATCGTAGGTCACCATCAGATATGCCGCAAGCTCTGCGGCATTGTGCATGGTCTGGTCAAAGTCTCCGCCCTCGTTGACGCACAGCTCGATGCCGATACCGTTGCGGTTGCCGCCCTCAGTCCGGATGTTGTCTCCGGCGTGAAAAGCGGTTTCGTTGTCCGGCAGATGATGATAAATTGAGTGGTCGTCCACGGTATAATGCCACGATTTTTTCTCCGAGGCGGCATTGCGCTTGATGTACAGGGCATGTGACCATGCAGTTGCGTTGCGTCCGGTGTTGTCGGTCTCGTGGATGACGAGATAGTGGATTTCCCGCTTGGTGCCGGGTCGTCCGATATAATCCGGGTTCACATAATCGGTCGTGACCGGAATACCGGAGATTTTCTTGGGACAGTCAACCTCCTCGCTGTAGCCGCTCAGGCAGGTGCCGAGCGCATCCGGAATCAGACCGGCAAAAATCAGAACGTAATACAGTGCGGCGGCGGCACCCACGGCAAGGATAGCCGTCAGCAGAAGAGCTGCGATGCTGCGCGGTTTCTTTTTTTGTCTGCGAGCCATCTGTCCGCCCCCTTTCGTTTATGGTATGAGATCGTACAAACTGATTATACCGCCGCGAAAACAGGGGAAACAAGTGGGAAATTGTAAACAATCAAAAAAACAGCGCCGCAGGGCGCTGATGTTATTTGCTCAGTGCGTGTCGGAGTTCTCCGACCCATTCGGTCACGCGGAACGCCACGATGTACTGTGTGCCGTCCCGCTCAATAAGTGCGAGCTGGTCATCCGTCAGTTCCGCACTGCCGGAGGCTGGGTCGAGACACAGGGACGGGTACACGACGCACCACCAGTTATGCCCCTGCGCTTCGCCGATGCGGATGCGCAGTCCGGTATATTCTCCGGCAGGGAGGGAAAAGGTATCATAGTCGCGGGTGGGATAGTATTCGCCCGCCAGCGATGCGGAGACTGCATCCGTGCATCCGCTGTCCGCAACTTCTGCCTGTGCGGTCTGTACGATTTCCTCCATATGTGCGCCCAGAATTTCCTGCATGGACTGAGCATCCTCCGCTTCGGAAAGCAGCGGGGCAATGTAAGACAAAACACGGTCACGCACGCGCAGCTTGAGCGCCTGATCCTCATCCGAGTCCGAATTGGCGATGACATGCAGGCGGATCATGCCGTCCGAAAGCTCCTGCTGCCGTGCATCGCAGACGGATGCAAACAGAAATATGAAAAACAGCATGACAGTGAGAAAAAATCCGAATTGATGCTTCATAAAAAATACTCCTGACATTGGTTTCTGTCAGGAGTATCGTCCAAAAATCGGAAATTTAATCCATCGGATCAAAAAAATCGGTTAAAAATGTATCGGCATACCGTGCTTTCAGAGCATTATAGGCGCGCTGCGCCGCATCCGGATCGGAAAACAGACCGAAGGTGGACGGGCCGGAGCCGCTCATCACCGCACCGTCTGCGCCGCAGTCCAGCAGCGTCTGACGAATTTCCAGCACCTCCGGATGCCATCCGCCGGTGACTGGCTGCATGACATTGCACAGACCGGCGCACAGACCGGCATAGCTGCCGGTACGGATTGCCTCGCATACGGCTTGCGTATCCGGATGCTCTGCGATTTCCACACGGTCCATTTCCCGATAAATCGCGGGAGTGGAGACCGAGACCGGAGGCTTGCAGAGCACGACCGAACATTGAGGTGCGGCGGGCAGACGGGTCAGCTGCTCTCCGATGCCGGATGCCAGCATTGTGCCGCCGTAAATGCAGAACGGAATGTCTGCGCCCAGCTTGACGCCCATTGCGGCGAGCTGATCCTTGGAGCACTGACAGTGGTACAGCTCGTTGAGCGCACAGAGTACCGCGGCGGCATTGGTGCTGCCGCCGGCAAGCCCTGCCGCAATCGGGATATTTTTTTCGATGTGAATGGCAACGCCGCTGTTTGGCAAACTCAGCTCGCTGAAAAACAGCTCTGCGGCGCGATAGGCGAGATTACTTTTGTCGTTCGGAAGCGAGCCGCTTGTGGTGGTGACCTCGATGGCTCCGGTGCCGGTTTCGGCGGTTACGGTGACGTTATCATGCAGACCGATGGACTGCATTACCATTTCCACTGTGTGATAGCCATTATCCAGCCGACCGGTGACATCCAGCGTCAGATTGATTTTTGCATGTGCTTCATAGGTTAACTGTTTCATTGGAATCCTCACAGTGCAATCTGAATCGGTTTGCGGTCGCGGAAGGTGGTGACAGTCTGGAAGCCGAACGCCTTCAGGCGTTCCAGCGCTTCGGGAATGCCTGCACCGACGGTTTTTGCGGCGTGGGAATCCGAACCGACGGTAATCAGCTCACCGCCCAGCTCGCGGTAGAGCTTGAGCACGCAGTCCTCCGGACCGACCTGCTTCTGCCAGGTGACCAGACCCTTGGCGTTGGACTCCAGCGCGATATCCTTGCGGATCAGGGACTGGAGGATCGGCTCAATGCGGTCGAGATAGCCCGCGAAGGACGGATTGTTGTCCGGCAGCTTCATAACGCGGAGCGGGAAGTCGATATGAGCCAGAATGTCGAAGTGACCGAACTCAATCTGAGCCTGCATTTCGTCAAAATATTCCTGCAAAAAGGCATCATGATCCAGCTGACCGAACGGAAGCTCGTAGATGTCCACGCCATCCTTGGAGTTGTGAATGGAGCCGATCACATAGTCAAATTCATGTGCCGAAAGATAGTCATAGGTGCGCTGCGGATCGAGGTGCAGCTGTCCGATTTCCACGCTGGAAAAGAGTTCGATTTGATCGCCGTAGCGTTCGCGGCATTCCAGCACCTCGCGGCGCACTGCGTCCACATCGGCAAGAATATCCTGAGAGGGATTGGGGAAAAAGTCCACATGATCGGTAAAGCCGATCTGGCTGAGTCCTTTTTGAATTGCAGCGCGGGTATGCTGCTCCACGCCGTCATCGGGCGCCGCGTCAAAAGAGTAGCGCGAATGGATATGAAGGTCCATCAGCATCATGTAAAGTTCCTCCTGAACATAAAATCAATGTTTTTCTTATTATACCGTGAATCCGGAAAATTGACAAGCCTGCATAATCCTGCGGCACACGGTTTAAACTAGCCTCAAAGGAGGCGAAAGTAATGGATAAACTTGTGCTGACGCTGGTGATTATCGGCGCAATCAACTGGGGCTGCATCGGATTTTTCGGACTGGATCTGGTCGGACTGCTGTTCGGCGGACAGGGATCGGTAATCAGCCGCATTATTTATGCCGTCGTTGGTTTGGCCGGACTGTGGGCGCTGACCTTTTATGGAAAGCTCAAGCCGTCCGGAGATTCGCAATAACGGCGGGAATAATACCGCGGAAAGCGGACATACTATGGAAAACCCCAAGGAGGTAACTCATTATGAACAATCAATCCAATCATGCAAACCACAGCATTCACTGTACTGTAACCCAGTGCGCAAACCATTGCGGAGATCAGCAGTACTGCGCACTTGATGCGATCCGTGTCGGCACACATGAGTCCAACCCGACCGAGCAGAAGTGCACGGACTGCCAGTCCTTCCGTCTGGGATGATGATTGCAGAGAGCTGCGGAGGAGAAAGTCTTCGCGGCTCTTTTTCTCTGCTTGACAAATTTCCAAAACGTGGTATAATAAAGTTAGAATAATTCTAAATTTATTGTCGGAATAAGAAGGATGGTGAGTGCCATTCGATACAGGGAACTGATTTTGAAGCTGATTCAGCAGTCCTCCGGACATTTGACAGCGGAGCAGATTTTTTTGCAGGCAAAGGAAATCAAGCCGGCAATCGTGATGGCGACTGTCTACAATAATCTGGCAGCGCTTGTGGAGGATGGATTGATTCGCAAGGTGAAGGTTTATGGGCAGGCAGACTGCTATGATAAGACGCTTTCGCAGCATGACCATTTGATTTGTGATTGCTGCGGCAGACTTGCCGATATCACAATCGGAGATTTTGCGGCAGAGCTGGAGCAGCGGTTGGGGGTTCATGTGGAATCCTATGAGCTGAATGTACACTATATTTGTGAGGAATGTGCGGCAAAAGAATCATCCGCACTTTTGAAAAGCAAATGATGTTTCAAAAAGAAGCATTACAATTTGAAAGGAGATTTGTACGATGAAACTGAAGGGTACCAAGACAGAAGCCAATCTGATGGCAGCATTTGCAGGCGAGAGCCAGGCACGCAATAAGTATACCTATTTTGCAAGCGTTGCAAAGAAGGAAGGCTATGAGCAGATTTCTGCGCTGTTCCTCAAGACTGCGGACAACGAGAAGGAGCACGCAAAGATGTGGTTCAAGGAGCTGGGTGAGCTGGGCGATACCGCACAGAATCTGGCAGCAGCCGCAGCAGGCGAGAACTACGAGTGGACGGATATGTATGAAACCTTTGCACGCGAGGCAGAGGAGGAAGGCTTTGTTGAGCTGGCAGCAAAGTTCCGTATGGTTGCTGAGATCGAGAAGTCTCACGAGGAGCGCTATCGCGCACTGCTCAAGAATATTGAAATGCAGCAGGTCTTTGAAAAGGGCGAGATGACCATGTGGGAGTGCCGCAACTGCGGACATCTAGTGATGGGCACCAAGGCTCCGCAGATTTGCCCGGTATGTGCACATCCGCAGAGCTTTTTCGAGGTAAGAAGCGAGAATTACTGAGCCGCAGCAATCTGCACTCATGAATAGGAGGGTATCATGGCAGTTTATGTTTGCACTGTATGCGGATACCGATATGATGAGGACAAGGAAGGCATACCGTATGAGCAGCTGAAGGCGTGTCCGGCATGCAAACAGCCGAAGGAAAAGCTGATTTTAGCAGAGCAGGAGAAGCCCAAGCCGCAGCAGGCGGAAAGCAGCCTTGCTTATGATCCCGCGTATGCACGCAGCGATCCAAGCTGCCGCTATATGGAGGAAATCCATCAGATGGCGGTGAGCGGGCACTCCGTGCACGCGGCAATGGGCACGAAAATGCCGATGCCGGGTTGGGATGATATTCTGCTCCTCGGCGCGCAGCTGGATCCGATGCCGCTGGATGATGATGCGCCGGTGCGCACCACCACAGTGATCGGACCGAATGCCAAGCGGCCGATGATTCTGGACAATCCGGTGTATATTTCTCATATGTCCTTCGGCGCGCTGTCCCGCGAGACAAAAATTGCGCTGGCAAAGGGCAGTGCGGCGGCACGGACTGCGATGTGCAGCGGTGAGGGCGGCATTCTGCCGGAGGAACGCGATGCGGCATACCGGTATATTTTTGAATACGTTCCCAACCTGTACAGCGTAACCGATGAGAATCTGCGCCGTGCGGATGCAATCGAGATCAAAATCGGTCAGGGCACCAAGCCCGGCATGGGCGGTCATCTGCCCGGCGGCAAGGTGACTGCGGAAATTGCCGCGGCACGCGGCAAGCCGGTTGGACAGGACATTAAGAGTCCGTCCAGATTTGCGGATATCCGCACGAAGGAGGAACTGCGTGAGCGGGTTGCCGAGCTGCGTGCCCGTTCGGACGGACGACCGATCGGCATTAAAATTGCCGCCGGACACATTGAGCGCGATCTGGCGTTCTGCGTGTTTGCCGAGCCGGATTTCATCACGATTGACGGACGCGGCGGCGCAACGGCATCCAGTCCGCTGCTGCTGCGCGATGCGACCAGCGTGCCGACGATTTATGCGCTCTATCGTGCGCGAAAATATCTGGATGAAATCCGTTCGGACATTTCACTGGTCATTACCGGCGGTCTGCGTGTGTCCTCGGACTTTGCCAAGGCGCTTGCGATGGGCGCGGATGCGGTTGCAGTTGCAAGCGGCGCACTGATCGCCGCGGCATGTCAGCAGTACCGCATCTGCGGAACCGGAAACTGTCCGGTGGGCATCGCAACACAGGATCCGGAGCTGCGTGCTCGTCTGAACGGCGATGCCGCCGCGGCACGGGTGGCGAATTACCTGAATGTCTCGCTCGAAGAACTCAAAACCTTTGCGCGCGTCACCGGTCATGACTGCGTTCATGATCTGAATGTCGGAGATTTGTGCACGATCAATCGTGAAATATCCGAATTCACCAATATTCCGCATGTATAACTGTACATAGACAAAGGAAACCGCAGGAGCAAACGCTTCTGCGGTTTTTGGTGTGTCAGACGGAAATAAAAAAGACGAACGATTTTGTATCCATCGTCCGCCTTGCTGTGGTCGAGGTGACAGGACTTGAACCTGCGGCCTCTGCGTCCCGAACGCAGCGCTCTACCAAACTGAGCCACACCTCGAAAGATATGAAATTTTAAGAGAAAAGGTGGTCGAGGTGACAGGACTTGAACCTGCGGCCTCTGCGTCCCGAACGCAGCGCTC
>JAEDEU010000155.1 GCA_016293155.1 Clostridiaceae bacterium
TACACAACTAATATAACGTAAAATCGTGAGAATTGGCGAAAAAATTGCTTGACCCGTTCGATCATTTTCGCTATAATAGGAAACGTAATGAAACAAGTTACAGATGAAACGGCGCACTTTTGAATGGTAAAACAACGATTATTGTGTGAAAAATGACAAAAACACACTTTTTAAAAGGTGTTTTTGTCACTGGTGCAAAACGTTTCATTGCCGTGCGACTTCCTACCGCACGCAGCTTGTATACTTCTTTTTCATACAACTTTTGCTTTGAGAAAAGAGCGGCTGAGGATTCCTCGCCGCTCTTTTCTAGTATTATCAGTGTGTTTGTGATTGTGCGGAAAGCATCAGCCCTATGGAAAAAACCATAGGGCTGTCAATTTCGGGTTTTACGGCATATCGTAGCCGTTGGGGTTTGCGCTCTGCCAGCGCCAGGTGTCGCGGCACATATCCTCCAGCGTTTTTTCTGCCGTCCAGCCGAGCAGGCGCTGAGCCTTGTCCGGATTCGCAAAGCTGGTTGCGATATCGCCCGGGCGGCGCGGTGCGATTTCATACGGGATATGCAGACCGTTCGCTTTTTCGAATGCCTTGACGATGTCCAGCACGCTGTAGCCGTGACCGGTACCCAGATTGACCACATCAATGCCGGTGTGCTGCATCGCATAGGCAACCGCCTTGACGTGACCCTTTGCCAGATCCACGACGTGGATGTAGTCGCGCACGCCGGTGCCGTCCGGAGTGTCATAGTCATCGCCGAATACGTTCAAGTGATCGCGCTTGCCTGCGGCAACCTGTGCGATGTACGGCATCAGATTGTTCGGAATGCCGTTGGGAGCCTCGCCGATGCGTCCGCTCTCGTGCGCGCCGATCGGGTTGAAGTAGCGCAGCAGCAGGATGGAGAGCGTCGGGTCTGCGGTCACGGCATCCGACATGATCTGCTCGCTCATCAGCTTGGTCCAGCCGTACGGATTGGTGCAGGAGGTCGGCATGGTTTCGTCCATCGGCACCTTTTCCGGAACGCCGTATACCGTCGCCGAGGAGGAGAACACCAGACTGTGTACATCGTGCTCCTTCATGACCTCCAGCAGGATGAGCGTGCTGTCCAGATTGTTGCGATAATAACGGATCGGCTGTGCAACCGACTCTCCGACCGCCTTCAGTCCTGCAAAATGAATGACCGCGTCAATCGGATGGGCGGAAAATACCGTGTTCAGCGCATCCCGGCTGGTGCAGTCCGCCTGATAAAAGGTTACAGTGCGGCCGGTGATTTCCTCCACGCGGCGCACGCTTTCGCGGCTGCTGTTGCACAGATTGTCCACAATGATGACATCGTAGCCTGCATTCAGCAGCTCGACTGCCGTGTGCGAACCGATAAAGCCGGCACCGCCGGTCAAAAGAATTGTACTCATAAACATGTCCTCCCTAAAAATCTATTCAATATACCTGTATGAAAGGATAATCACGCAGCATGGAAAGGAAGCTGTTATCGTTTCCATAACATTCATTATAACCCAAGGGAACAGTATTTGACAAGGGAAAAAGATTCCAGTCAAAAATAAAAGTTAGCGCTTGACAATTTTGTTTGTGTGTGGTAAGATGTCAGTGAAATTAGCAAATGCTAACTAAACGAAAGGAGAGACCAATGGGGCAGGTTGTAATCATCGGAGGCAACGAATGTATGGAATGCCGATACCGGAAGATCTGTAAGGAATATGGTTTTCGTTCCAAGATATATGCCAAAACCGCCGGAGGCTTCCAGGGCAAGATCGGAACCCCTGAGCTGGTAATTTTCTTCACCGGTGCGGTATCGCATAAAATGGTGCAGAATGCAATGGGACAGATCCAGACGGACCGTACTCAGATTGTCCGTTCCCGCTCGGCAGGGGCGTGTGCTCTGCGCAGTATTCTGGATGAATACAGGGGGAAAGCGGTATGAATCGGTTTGCGGAGGAAATGATTGTGCAGCACGGCGCGCCGACGCTGGCAAAGCTCAAGCCCGCCAATTTGTTTTCCTGTGAGGGAAACTGCTATCAGTGCGAGGACGTTTCGCGGTGCAGCCGGCAGCTGAACCGGGCGGGTGTATGCCTGCGCACGATGCATTTTAACGGCAAGCGTTCGCTGATGCTGGTCTACCGCGCAGAGCTGCTGTGGGCGCATCTGGAGCAGCCGGAGGTACAGGAATTTCTGCGGCCGCTGGGCTACAGCGGCACGCTGGAGCAGCACCTGCATCATTTGCAGAAGCGGATTCATTTCTGCGGCGGCTTTCCGCATGAGATTGGTCTGTTCTTGGGATATCCGCTTGAGGATGTGGTCGGGTTTATGCGCAATCAAGGCAGGAACTATAAGCTGTGCGGATATTGGAAGGTGTACGGTGATGCAGAACGGGCGCGTGCTCTGTTCCGGAGCTTTACCGGATGCCGCGAGACGCTGCTTCGGCATTATCGAAACGGAACCAAGCTGAGCCGACTGTGCATCGGTTAATTTTTTTGACGAATAGTTAGCTAAAACTAATTTACAATCACAGCAAAATTGCTGTGAACCACATAATAGACATAATAGACAAATTTCAGGAGGACGACAAACATGGGTAAGATGGCAGTCATTTATTGGAGCGGCACCGGAAACACCGAAGCAATGGCAAACCAGATCGCGGAAGCGGCACGGGCAAAGGGGGCAGAGGTAGATCTGCTGGAGGTTTCGATGACCTCCGCTGCGGATGCGGCAGGCTACGAAAAGCTGGTACTCGGCTGCCCGGCAATGGGCGCAGAGGTGCTGGAGGAGGAAGTATTTGAGCCGTTTTTCACCGAGCTGGAAGGCAAGCTGGGCGGCAGAAAGGTTGCGCTGTTCGGCTCCTATGGCTGGGGAGACGGCGAGTGGATGCGCAGCTGGAAGGAGCGTGCAGATGCGGCAGGTGCAAACGTCTATGATGACGGTCTGATGATCTGCGGCGCACCGGAGGCGGCAGATGAGCGCTGCACCGAGCTGGGCGAAGGCATGGCGAACTGGTAACACATCTTTTCATTCTATTCGGAGCATTGCGGCGGACTGGAGCTTGCCGCAATGCTCTTTTTATGCGCTGAAAATACAGTACATATCAGAGTATGCAAAAAAGCACTGCCACAGCTGTGACAGTGCTTTGCGTATCCTTTTATTGTTACGTTAAAAAAATTACTCTGCGGTGTACGGCAGAAGAGCGATGTGACGGG
>JAEDEU010000156.1 GCA_016293155.1 Clostridiaceae bacterium
CCGGCGATCATGCAGTTTTCCGTGACCATCAGCGGCAGTCTGCCGTAGACGATCATTTCGGTATCCATCGGCTTTTTCAGGTCGCGGATCTGGGCAAACCGCAGCTCGAACGACACGGTCTGGCGGACAATCCCGCAGTCCTTCAGTACCTCCAGCGTTTCCGAATTGAATGCGTTCAATCCGAAATCGCCATATGCCTCCATGCCGCAGGAACGGATGAGCGCAATCTGTCCGACCGTTCCGGCGAGCGCCGCGGTACAGCCCCATGCGGCGCACTGCATCAGCTGAGTGCGAACCTCCGCTTCCTCGCGGCTCCACACGATGCGCGGCAGCATCGGAATCAGATTGATGCCGCGCGCCAGCAGTGCTTTCGCCTGTTCCGCGTTCCGCGCCAGCTCCGCAAGCGGCACAGAAACCGTCTGCATCTCCGAAAGCGCCGCCGCCTGTGCCAGCGTGCGCACCTGCGCGGTAAAGCCCGAAAACCGTCCCTTTGCCGGGGCATTGCAGGTCAGCCGAAGCGCGTTCTGTCTGCGCTCCGGAACGCGGGACAGCTGTGCGGTCAGCTGCTCCAGTGCCTCGCGGCGCAGGGCGTTCATGACCTTGGCAGGGAGCATCAGTCCCTCACCAAGCTCCGCAGTAATCTCCTCCGCGGTGAATATCGTGCCGCCGGTTTTGCCGAGCGCCTTTGCCACATCCTCATACGCCGTGGCGCGGGTGCGTGCGCGCTCCGCCGGTGCCGCCTGTACCTCTGCCGTACAGCCGCCCGCCTCCGCGCGCAGAACAACCGGCTCGCCCTCTGCGGCGGAAAACGCAAAGCGTACTGGAATCGTCTGGTGCTCCTGCCCGTCCGCAAAGGTCTTTTCCGCGCGCTCATACAGCGGCTTCAGCTCGGACTGCTTTGCCTCCGACCGTGTGCCGAACATTTTGGGACCGATGCGGTCGTGATAATATCCCTGCGTAAAGCCCTCGCGGGAAAATACGGTTTTGAGTTCGTTCAGCTCGTCCGCAGTGGGTGCTCTGCCCTCGCGCAGGACGGACGCATAAATGCGCGTGACAATCGCCACATACTCCGGGCGCTTCATGCGCCCCTCAATCTTGAACGATGCCACGCCCGCCTGCTCCAGCTCATGCAGCTGGGAAATCAGACTGAGATCCCGAAGGCTCATCGGGTAGTTATTCTTTCCGCCGTACGGCAGGCGGCAGGGCTGTGCGCACAGTCCGCGGTTGCCGCTGCGCCGTCCGATCACGGCGGACAGCCCGCACTGACCGGAATAGCACATGCACAGCGCGCCGTGCACGAACACCTCGGTTTCAATGCCGGCGTGCTTTGTGATATACGCGATTTCGCTCATCGGCAGCTCACGCGAGAGCACCACGCGGGAAAAGCCCTGCTCCTTTGCAAACAGCGCGCCCTCCAGCGAGTGCACGGTCATCTGCGTGGAGGCGTGCAGGTCGATGTCCGGAAACGCCGCGCGAATCGCTCGCGCCGCGCCGAGATCCTGCACGATCAGTGCGTCCGCGCCTGCACGGTAAACGGTTTCCACATCTTTGAGCAGCTGCGGCAGCTCGCGGTCGGATGCCAGTGTGTTGACCGTGATGTGCGTCTTGACGCCGCGCAGACGGCAGTAGGCAATCACCTCCGCGATCTCCTCCGCAGTAAAGTTTTTCGCTCCGCGCCGCGCGTTAAACGCGCCGAAGCCCATATAGACGGCATTTGCTCCGTTCTGCACCGCGGCGTGAACCGCCGGGATGGAGCCTGCCGGTGCAAGCAGCTCGGTCACTTGGTCGCCTCGTCGAGCATGGTTTCCAGCTCCGCGATGGTTTCGCGTGCGCTTTTCAGCTCGGCACGCAGCTTTTCCGCTTCCTCGACATAGCTGGCGGTCTCGGCGCGCAGCTTTTCCGCATTCTGCACCGACTGCACGTAGTTATCCGCCATATCGCACGCGGTCAGCGTGGTTGCCTGCAAGCAGTTTGCACCTGCCTCGCGGATCTCGGTAATCTTTGCATCCACCAGAGCCGCGACCTTTGCCATATATTCCTCAGACTGCTCGCCGGTCATGATGTACCGATTTCCGGCGATTGTCACTTCCACTCTGTTTTTCATTGTTGTTCTCCTTATTCCGTGCCGTCCGCCCGGACGGCAGTCCATTCTGTCAAAAGCCTGCGCCGGCGCAGCCGCCGGTCAGTTATGGTTATTATAGCACAAGGCTCTCCGCTTGTTAATCGAATCCCTGCCGTTTTTCCGGAGTTTTTTTGAAAATTTTTGGGGTATTTTTATCCAATCGCATGTGAAAACCGACATCTGAGGCTGATTTTCCTCCCATCCCGTACTCTGCGCGCGCAGACCCGTGCAAAAGTACGCAAACTTCGGCGTGTTGACGCTTTCCATTTGTCTGCTAATATGCTAAAATATAAAATCAACAGTATCTATTTTGAAGGAGTGTCCATACTCATGTTCCACGTCAATCAGGTGCGCCGCATCGTCATCAAGGTCGGCACATCCACGCTCACGCACGCGACCGGCAAGCTCAACCTCCGCCGGATCGACCGTCTGACCCGCTGCGTTGCGGATCTGGAAAACCGCGGCTATCAGGTCGTCCTCGTTTCGTCCGGTGCCATCGGCGTCGGCGCAAAGAAGCTCCGTCTGCCGGAGCGACCGACCGAGCTGCGCATGAAGCAGGCGGCTGCCGCCGTCGGCCAGTGTGAGCTGATGCACATTTATGATAAAATGTTTCTGGAATACGGCGTCACGGTCGCGCAGATTCTGCTGACCGCGGAGGATGTGGTAGACCACTCCAGCCGCCGCCAGAATGTACACAACACCTTTTCCGCACTGATGGAGACCGGCGTCATCCCGATTGTCAACGAAAACGACTCGGTTTCCGTCAAGGAAATTCAGTTCGGCGACAACGACTCGCTTTCCGCGGACGTCGCCAAGCTGTGCGAGGCGGATCTGCTCGTCATCTTCACGGACATCGACGGTCTGTACGATGACAATCCGAACGAGAATCCGGAGGCGCGTCTGATCCGCGTGGTGCGCGGCTTCATCTCCGACAAGCTGCGCAAGGCGGCCGGCGGTGCGGGCACCAAGTTCGGCACCGGCGGCATGGCGACCAAGCTCAACGCCGCAGAAATCTGCATGAACGCCAACATCCCGATGTTCGTCGTCAACGGCAGCGAGCCGGAGATCCTCTTTGA
>JAEDEU010000157.1 GCA_016293155.1 Clostridiaceae bacterium
CGCCGTCAGCGCCGTCCTCAAGGAGGGCGAGGTCGAGCTGGGCTGCCTGACCACCGTGGCGGATGCCTCCAAGTGCCGCATGTACGTCAAGAATTTTGGCGAGTTCTATAACAACCAGCTGGAAAACGCGCAGACCGTTGTACTCAGCCGCACGCAGAAGCTCAGCCAGAAGCGTCTGGACGAGGCGGTCGCTCTGGTCAAGGAGCACGCTGGCGAGGCGCGCATCATCACCACCCCGTGGGATCAGCTCTCCGGCGAACAGATTCTCGACGTCATGTGCCAGACCAACGCCGCTCTGCTGAATGTGGATGAGGTCTGCCCGGTCTGCGGTCATGACCATCATGACCATGAGCATCACCATCATCATGACGTTGAGGAATGCTGCTGCGGTCACGACCACGATCACGAGCACCACCATCATCACCATGACGGCGAGGAATGCTGCTGCGGTCACGACCATGAGCACGAGCACCACCACCATCATCACGATGGTGAGGAATGCTGCTGCGGTCACGACCATGAGCACGAGCACCACCATCATCACGACGGTGAGGAGTGCTGCTGCGGTCACGACCACGATCACGAGCACCACCATCATCACCATGACGGCGAGACCTGCTGCTGCGGTCATCATCACGACCACCACGCCGACGAGGTATTCACTAGTTGGGGGCTCGAATCCACCCGCAAGTACGAGGCGGACGACCTCAAGTCCCGCCTGGAGAAGCTGGCGGATGAGGAGAGCTACGGCATCGTCCTGCGCGCCAAGGGCATTGTCCCGGCAGAGGACGGCACCTGGCTGCACTTCGACCTCGTACCGGAGGAAATCGAGCTGCGCACCGGCAGCGCGGACTACACCGGACGCCTGTGTGTCATCGGCTCCGGTTTGAACGAGACCGCTCTGGCTGAGCTGTTTGCATAAGGAGCAACATGATGGAGATTCCTGTATATCTGTTTACCGGCTTTCTGGAAAGCGGCAAGACCTCCTTTATCCGCGACCTGCTGAATGACCCGAATTTTGCCGAGGGCGAGCGCACGCTGCTCTTCCTCTGCGAGGAGGGCGAGGAGGAGCTGGAGCCGGAGCTGCTGGCGGAAAGCAACACCTACGTCATCCCGATTGAGGACAAATCCGATCTGAACGCGACCTTCCTCGCGCTGTGCGACAAGAAGTACAAGCCGGAGCGCGTCATCTTCGAGATGAACGGCATGTGGAAGCTGTCCGAGCTGCCGCCCAAGGTCTTCCCCAAGCACTGGATGCTGTATCAGACCTGTACAACGGTGGATTTCACCACGTTTGACAGCTATTTTACCAATCTGGGCGGCTATATGTTCGAGATGCTGTCCTCCACGGACATGATCGTCTTCAACCGCTGCCCGAACAACGCCGCGGAAACCATCAAGGCGCGCCGCGTCAAGATGATTAACCGCCGTGCGGCGATCTTTATGGACTTCCTGGACGGACGCAGCGAGCCGTATGAGGAAGATCTGATTGCAGACCTCGATCTGACGCAGGAGATCATCGACATCGACAGCGATATGTATGGTCTGTGGTACTTTGACGCGATGGAGCATCCGGACAAGTACCACGGCAAAACTGTGCGCTTCCTTGCGCAGTCCTACCGTCCGCAGGGGATGCAGAAAAACACCTTCGCCGCAGGACGCTTTGCGATGGTCTGCTGTGCGGATGACATCCAGTTCATGGCGGTGGTCTGCCGGCATCCGGACGCGGAAAAGCTGGTGGACCGCGCATGGTTTACCATTACCGCAGAGGTACGCGCCGAGGACTTCCCCGAATATCAGGGTGTCGGTCCCGTTCTGTATGTCAAAAAGCTCAAGCCCGCAAAAAAACCGGACGAAGAGGTTGTAATCCTCAATTAATTTCCTGTTTATCACAAAAAATCCGTCTCCGCGCCGTTCAGGCATAGAGACGGATTTTTTAACTGAGTTTGAGCTCTCCTGCGCGAATGCGGGCGCAGAACTGAAAGACATCACTGCACACGGCGAGTGCGGCGCGGCTGCCGATCAGGCTTTCTCCGGAATGCGGATAGCAGCGAATGGTCCGGTCCTGCATCGTCAAATGTGCATACAGATCGTTTGCATCCGCTTCCGCCGCCTGCTCCGCGCGGGTTTGAATCACAAGCACCGGACAGGTAAGCTGCTTGACACCGATCTCCTGTGTTTCGTTCAAAAAGCAGTGGAAATGATAAAATGCCTCCACCGGCTGAAAGACTCCCTTCATCGCCGGGCGGATATCCGACCAAAACAGCTGAATGCGGCGCGGCAGGCTGCTCAGGCAGCCGATCGGCGCATTGAGAAATACCATGCCGGCGGGCTTGAGATCCGCCATGTGCATGAGATAAAATGCACCGGATTCCAGTCCGACCACGACAATGCGTTCATATTGCTTGCGCAGGCGCAGATACTGCATCCTACAGCAATGTATCCAGTACTGGCGGTACGCCCGAATCTCCTGATTCCCCGCCGGCGACGAGGCATATGTGTCAATCCCGCTCCCGCGCAGATGATAGGCGAGCAGTTCCGCCTGTGCGCCGTCTCCGAAGCCGTGACAGATCAGGCAGCAGAAATCGCGCTTTTTTTGACGTTTGATGGCAGCCATCCCGTCCTCCTTACTCCAAAAGGGCGTCTCAAAACGCCCTGTGTTTCCAATCTGTTTTTATTGTAGCACCTTTGGCAGGTAATTAAAACAAACAAACCATGAACAAACGGAAACAATTTGGAAACAAACCGAGATGTTCCGGCGTGCAGAAGGCCATAGATGAAAAAAGCGCCGCTGGCATCCCAGCGGCGCAAGACTGTAGAAAAAGTGACAAGAAAAGAGAAAACGCATCAGTGCCCTCTCCGTCTTCAGCCTTCGGCTGAATCCACCTCTCCCAAAGGGAGAGGCAAGATTAGTGCGAAATTATCGTTAATATAATGATAAAATGGGTTTATTTCGATCAAAAGATTACGATACTTGGCTCTCCCTCTGGGAGAGCTGGCACGGCGTATGCCGTGACTGAGAGGGTTTCTATCAGCAATCTCTCTTTTCAAATAAGTTTTTCGACAAGCTGAGCGCCGCTGGGATGCCAGCGGCGCTCTGATTGATTTGAATGTTACTCTTCGACCTTGTTCAGAGACAGGTACAGCTCATCCAGCTGCTTCTGCTCCACGAAGTCCGGGCACGCGGTCATCA
>JAEDEU010000158.1 GCA_016293155.1 Clostridiaceae bacterium
TAGACGTTGAGCAGCGCGCCGCCGGAGTTGCCCGAATTGATCGCCGCATCCGTCTGAATCAGGCTCATGACGCGGTCGTTGATGGTCACGTCACGGTTGATCGCAGAGATATAACCGCCGGTAAAGGTGTTTTGCAGCTCAATGCCGCCCGGAGAACCGATGGTGTAGCAGCGCTCACCGACCGTGAGGCTGTCCGAATCGCCGAACTCCGCCGGAGTCAGCTCGTCCTCGGTCTCCACCTTGAGCACCGCAAGGTCGGTTTTCTCGTCCGAGCCGACCAGCTCCGCCTGATAGTTCTTGCCGGATTCCAGCACCACCGTAAACAGGTTTGCACCATCTACCACGTGCTCATTGGTGATGACATAGCCGTCCTTGCTCATGATGACGCCCGAGCCGGATGCCTCGGTCTGGTTCTGGACGGACGATGCCTGAATCGTAACCACGGAGGGCGAGGTTTTGGCATAAATCTCGCTGCCGCTGAGCGCGTCGTCTGCGGTCTTTTCCTCCGCAATCTGAACCTTCTGTGTATCGGACGGCAGCGCCGCACTGCTCTGTGCCGTGCCGCCGGACGAACCGTCAAACAGCCCGTCGAAGCCGCCGCCGACCGCGATGCCGCCGGCAAAGACCGCGAGCGCCGCCACGATTCCGCCCGCAATCATCAGCGGTTTTCTATTTTTTCGTCTGGTTTTTTTCTGCTGCTTTTTCCAATCGTCATAATTCGGAAAATCCTGCTGTGCGCCGTTCGGCTCATTCGCGCCGCGCACCGGAGTCTGATACGGTGTTCTCGGCTCCTGATTGTCAGGCTCACTGCCGATCCCGTGATTATTCCACTGATCCATTGAGAATTCCTCCTGTCTGGTTTACGTTTTCTATTGTACGCACAGATTATGCACTTTCATTGTATGCAATGTGAACATTGTATGAACGTTTTTCTCTGTCGCAAACCGTCGCAGAGGAATCAGGATTTCCGTTCGGTTTTGTGTTCTTTCGGTGTACTGTGCCCGCCGAGCGTGCCGTCCAGCCGTCCGCTGGTCTGCTTTCCTGCCAGCGGAAGCGTGAACGAAAACTCAGTCTGACCGTTGCTGGAGCGCACGGAGATATCCCCGCCGTGCAGGTTGATGATGGTCTTTACGATGTACAGCCCCAGACCCGCGCCGGTGCGGTCCTTGCTGCGCGAGCGGTCCACCTTATAGAACCGGTCGAATACGTGCGGCAGATCCTCCGGCGGAATGGTCGCGCCGGTATTGCACAGCGAGAACAGGCACATACTGCCCTCGGTCGTGATGTGCAGCGTGAGCCTGCCGCCCTCATCAATAAACTTGATCGCATTATCCACCAGATTGTAGACCACCTGGAAAATATAGTCGCGGTCGCCGTGTACCATCAGGCGGTCGTCCATCTCGACCTCGACATCCAGCTTCTTCTGGGTCAGCCGCTTTTCCGAGCTGATGATGACATTGCTCACCACCTCGATGAGGTCAAACGGCATCGCGTTGATAACCATCTCGCCCGCCTGAATCTTGGCGACATCCAGCATACGCATGACCAGACGGGACAGGCGCTTGACCTCCTCGGAGATCACCGCGAGATATTTTTCGTGCTGATCCTTCGGAATCGTGCCGTCCAGCATCCCGTCCACGAAGCCGCCGATGGAGGTCATCGGTGTTTTCAGCTCGTGCGACACATTGGAGACAAAGCTGTGCGACAGCTCCTCCAGCTGGGTCAGCGAGGTCGCCATATTGTTGAAGCTGACCGCCAGCTCGTCGATCTCATCACAGCCGTTGTCCTCGGGCACGCGCACCTCAAATTCGCCGCGCGCAAACCGCTTTGCCGCATCCGCAATGTTCTTCAGCGGCTTGGTCATCATGCCGGAAATAAAATAGCTGATGACCAGCGTGCCGACCAGCGTCAGCAGGATAATCACCAAAAAGGTGTTCATTACCGTGCGCGCCAGACCGGTCATTGCGGAGGCGGAGCTTCCCGCAATAATCAGACCCGCCACCTCGCCGCTTTCGGTGACGCATTTTGTGCCCGCTATGTAATAATTTTCGGAAAACAGTCCGCTGAGCGTGCCCTTTCCATAAAAATATCCCTTCTGCATGACATAGTCCGTCAGCTGGTCGCTGATTTCGCCCAGATCACCCAGGAGCTTGACATCGCTTTCCGGCTGTGCCAGCGCAAGAATCTTGCCTTCGATATCCGTAAACATAATCGTGCAGCCGTTGCTGTCCACCAGCTGCTCCAGATAAATCGGCATAAAGGACTGCTCGGCGTTCTCCCCGCTCACCTGCTCAATATTTTTGGAGAGCATATCGGATACATAGTCCACCGTGCGGGTCAGCTGCTCCTGCTTTTCCTGTGCATCAAACGCGCTGACGCGGGAGAGAAAGCTCATGCTTGCCACGGTCAGGCTGAACATAATCAGCAGCGCGAAGGCAACGTAATTTTTGACAAACAGATTGCGCATCATTCCTTGGTCTCGAACTTATAGCCGACTCCCCAGACCGTTTTCAGCTCCCACTTATCGCTCACGCCCTCCAGCTTCTCGCGCAGTCGCTTGACGTGGACATCCACCGTGCGGGTATCGCCAAAATAATCAAAGCCCCATACATCGTCCAGCAGCTGTGCGCGGGTGAACACGCGGTTCGGACTCTGCGCCAGAAAATACAGCAGCTCGATCTCCTTCGGCGGCGCATCCACGCGCTTGCCGTCGATAATCAGGTCATACGCCTGCTTGTCGATGGTCAGCTTATCAAACGAGATTTTTCCGGTTTCCTCCGGTCCGAGGCGGCGGAATACCGCGCGCACGCGCGCGACAACCTCCCGCATCTCCAGCGGCTTTACAATATAGTCGTCCGCGCCCATTTCCAGACCGTTGACCTTATCGAAGGTTTCGCCCTTCGCGGTCAGGATGATAATCGGCACATCGCTCTCCTCGCGGATTTTTTTGCAGACCTCCCAGCCGTCCATGACGGGCATCATGACGTCCAGCAGCAGCATATCCGGCTTGCAGCGCTTCCACTGCTCCAGTCCGACCGCACCGTTCTCCGCCTCAAAGATCTCGTATCCCTCGCGTTCCAGATAAAGCCGAAGCAGCTCACGGATATTTCCGTCGTCCTCGACAATTAAAATTCGTTTTGCCATGCTATTTCCTCCTTGCTCCTTCCATTATACGGGATTCGCGGA
>JAEDEU010000159.1 GCA_016293155.1 Clostridiaceae bacterium
CCAGCGGGCGGAGCCGTATTCCGTGTTCTTGCGGAACTTCTTGGCGTTTTTGCCCCGGACATACACAACCACCCACATGATGACCGCTCCAGCGATGCCGATGAGCAGATCAATCGGGTGGAAGCTGGGCAGCGGTGAAGCAAAGGCGCTGCCGAAGCCGTCTGCCAGATGCAGGAGCTTCTGGCTGGCGTCCGCGCCGGGGGCAAGGCGTATGCCCTGCGCCGCCTTGTCAAACAGGTATACGAACAGGACATAGGGCGCGTTCAGGAGCAGCTTCTTTTTCAGCTTTTTATCCAGCCTCATAGCTCCAGCCCCTTGTCCTTGTGCCGAACCCTGTCCTTTTTCACTGCCTGCTCCAGCGGATTGATCGCGCGCAGCTTCTGAATGACAGACGGACGTTCCTTCTTTTTCGCAACGACCGCCGAGTATTCCCGGAACGCCGCGTTCAGCGCGTCGCCGTCCCGCGCCTTGAAAAAGACCAGATACTTGGGAATCTCTTCGGTGGTATCCTTCTTGACGGCATAGTCGATGCCGTATTTCCGGGCCACGCGGTCGAAGTCCTTGATGTTTTTATCGCTGATCTCAATGTTCTGAACGCCCTGATTCTGACCGACCAGCTCTGCCACCGACTGTTTGCCGCGCGGCGTAATTGCTGCGGCCTGGGCTTTCTTAGCCTGCGATTTGCTGTGGTGATTCAGAAACTGACGGATCGCCCACTTGAGTGTGCGTCCTGTCAGCTTTGCGCCGGATATGGTCAGCGTGACGGTTCTGTTTTCAACCTCCTCCTGCAAGGTGCATCATCTCCTTTCTCTGCATACTTTCCGGACGGCGGTTACAGCTCCATGCCCGGCGCTTTCCTGTCCGGCTTCGGATTGGCCGCCGTGGGCTCCGTGGGAATCGCCATGATGCTGCGCCCCATCTTCAGAAACGCCTCCGGCTTTTTGAACTTCTCCTCGTACTTTTTCTGAAGCTCCTTCGGAATGGAGGAGAAGTGATCGCCCTCCGCGCCGCAGATGAAAAAGGTTCCGGCGACAACATCGATGATTTTTCCGTCATCGTCCCGGATGGCGCGGTTCAGCGGCAGGCCGGAAATCTTGCCTTCCTCGTTGCAGACCAGCGTGACCGGATCGCGGAAGAAGGGAGCCTCCTGAATGTAGCCGCCCACGACCTTCTGCATATCCTCAAGGGAGGAACCAATGGTGGTCATTCTGGCATACTGTCCGGGCTCCACAAGCAGTACCTCAATGGGCTTGTCCGCCTCGATTTCCTGTCCGTCATTGCAGCTGAACTCTGCGCCGACGAAGTGATCGGCGTCCAGCACCACATCACCCTTGTCCCACATTTCCTCGACCATTGCCTGCGCTTCCTCTCTGGTTGCTGCCTCAACCGTGATGGACTTCTGAAGCGTTTCGGTAATGGTGACTTCAAATTCTTTCATGGGCAGACCTCACAGCCCGAAGGCGCAGCGGATTTCCGCGCCGTTGGTCAGTTCGGCAGTCCCGTCCTCCAGCACCTGGGTGATCAGCTTTTTGTCCTCCTCATCCAGCGAAACAATATCGCCGTCCTCCAGCGCAAAGATGATGCCGGGGCCGGCAAGATAGCAGTCGCCGCTCTGGTCGATGATGACGTCATCGCTGTTAAAGGCGATGAAAATGCCCGAAACGGGCATCAGCTCCAGACTGTCCGCGCCGCCGCTGTTCAGCGCCAGCGTCAACGCCTCATACAGCGTCATGCTGATGGCCGCTGCGCCGGGAATGGCGTAGATGACCTCCGCCTTGCTTTCATCATCTTCGCCGTCGGCTTCCAGATGGATGCGCAGCGTTTCGGGAAAGCCGTCCATGCCGTCCAGATACAGGCTGTCCGGCTGGCCGTCCTCCTCGCTGACATAGATGTTCAGATCTCCCTCAATGTTCAGTGTGATATTTGCCATAAAAACTCCTTTCAGCGCTCCTGTTGATGCGCTCTGTTTTTCTGCCAGGCTTCCAGCAGTTTGATGATGGTCTCCTGCATCTGCAGGGGTGTGTAGGACTTCGGAAAATACTTCCGCAGCACATCGCCGCGGATGGTTATGCGGTCGAGCTCGCTTTTCTTTTCCTCATCCATGATTTCGTACATGGCTTCCGGTGTGCATTGTTCGTTCTGGCTCAGGCGCTTGAGGCGCTGTGCCTGTGAAAGCGACGGCGTCGCCTGCGCGTAGTCCATGGCGTCGAGAAACTGCTCCTGCTCATGGGGTTTCAGGTAGGACAGCTCGACTGCCGGATTGAAGGCCAGCTCTTTTCTGTCCACCATATCCAGCAGCTGCGGAATCAGCTCCGTCAGACGGATAAACCGCTGTACCTGCCGGGCGCTGTCGCCGGCCGGCTGACCGACCAGCTCTGCCGTTCTGAACTTTGCGCCAACTTGGCGCAAAGTGGGGTCAGTGCGCTGTCCCTGATGGGTCAGGGCTTCCATCTTCATGCGGTAGGAAAACGCCCGCTCGCTGGGGAGAATGTTCTCTCTTTGCAGGTTGCTGTCCACCATGGTAATCACGGCGGTATCGTCGTCCATTTCCCGGACGATGGCTTTGATATCCGCTTTGCCGGCAAGCTCCGATGCCCGGAACCTGCGGTGTCCGGAGACGACTTCAAATTTGCCGTCCTCCGCCGGGCGAACCAGGATCGGGTTGATTACGCCTCCCGCCATGATGCTGTCGATGGTGTCCTGCATCAGCTCGTCCTCATCGCTTACTTTGAACGGGTGGTTTTTGAACGGCCGGAGTCTGTCCAGCGGGAGCAGTACGACCTGTTCCGCAACCTCCCATTCGGGTTTCGGCTCTGTGCGCGCCTGTTCCAGAATTTCCTGTGCCTTGCTGCCGGTGTCTTTGTCCTGGGGAGCGGCCCGGGCCGCGTGTTCCGCTTCCGGCTTTTTTCGCCGGCCTGTCTTACCGGCAGTCCGCTTTGCCGGTGCTGCCGTGTCCTTTTCTTCTGCCAATTTGCATCACCTCCCGGAAATGACAGAAGCCGCAGCGGGAAAGCTGCGGCTCAGACAAAGCCGTTTGCCATATCGTGACGCACCAGGGCGTCGTAGTAATTCGATATGGTCAGCGGCGCGTTGTATAGGGAAGCCAGAAGGTACTGCTTGATGTTCCGCACCTTGCTGGCGTTCTCCTTGAAGGAACTCAGCACATA
>JAEDEU010000028.1 GCA_016293155.1 Clostridiaceae bacterium
CATTCGCTTGACGTGCGAAAGGTCAGCGGTTCGAGACCGTTAGTGTCCACCAAAAAGAAACCCTGCTTTGATACGCTGTGTATCAGAGTCAGGGTTTTTTCTTTTTCCTAACCAATTGAAACGAAAGCGGCACCGCAGATGCAGTGCCGCTTTCGGCATATAGAAAACAGCGCTGATTTTCGCGCTGTGCTGATTCTGTTATGTCTCGCTGTTCGGGCGGCAGGCACGCAGGAACGCGTCAAAAATCGCCTGCTGCTCCCGTGAGCTGTGCCCCCAAAACTCCGGATGCCACTGCACTGCCCAGACAAAACGCTTGTCTCTGCGGCAGACCGCCTCAATCAATCCGTCCTCGGAAACCGCCATCACCTCCAGCGAAGGCGCAAGTTCCCGCACTGCCTGATGATGATAGCTGTTGACCGAAAGCGTTTCGGTTTTCAACAGCTCATACAGTGGGGTATTTGGCAAAACCGTAACCTGATGCACACCTCTGTCATACGGCGGCTGCATGGCATGGCTGATTTTGGACGGACGCTCGCTCGGCAGATCCTGATACAGCGTCCCGCCGAGTGCCGCATTGATAAACTGAATGCCGCGGCAGATGCCCAGCACCGGCAAATCCATGCGCAGCGCGCTCTCCAGCAGAACGGATTCCATTTCGTCACGCGCCGCGCAGACGGTGCATTTTCCGCTGTCCTCCGCTCCATAGGTCTGCGGCATCGTGTCGTGTCCTCCGGTAATCAGCAGCCCGTCGAAGGTGCGGAGCAGCTCCGCCGCGTCCTCCTGCTCCGCGTGCAGCGGGAGCATGACCGGAATGCCGCCTGCCCGCGTGATACCATCAAAATAGCCGGGCAGCATCCAGAGACTTTCCTTTTCGTCGTCATACAGCGCGGTTACCGCAATCACTGGTTTCATTGAACTTCTCTCCTTAAACGCAAACAGACCGGCACAGGGATCTGTGCCGGCCTTCCGTTGCCGTAATCTTAATTATCTTTTGTTGCTGCGCTTCCAGATCTTCATCTTCTCCGCCTCCGCGATCAGCTCCTCGCGGAAATCCGGATGTGCAATCGAAATGATCGCCTCTGCGCGCTGCCAGGACGTCATGCCCTTGACGCAGACCTTGCCGTGCTCCGTGACAAGATAGTGAACATTCGGACGGGTATCCGTGACGATGGAGCCGTTTGCCAGCGTCGGGCGGATGCGGCTGTGCACCGTGCCGTCCTTGCCCGTAAAGGTGGACGAGCAGCAGATAAAGCTCTTGCCGCCGTTGGACAGATATGCGCCCAGAACGAAGTCCAGCTGACCGCCTGCACCGGAAATATGCTTGGTGCCTGCGGACTCTGCATTAACCTGACCGAACAGGTCGATATCGACTACATTGTTGATGGACATGAAGTTATCCAGCTGAGCGATGACGCGCGCATCGTTGGTATAGCCGACGGATGCTGCCATACATGCCGGGTTGTCGTCGATATAATCATACAGCTTCTGCGTACCTGCCGCGAACGCATAGGTCTGTCTGCCCTTGTCGATGTTCTTGCAGCTGCCGTCGATCTTGCCTGCCATTGCCAGATCAACAAAGGCATCGACATACATCTCGGTATGTACGCCCAGATGCTTCAGGTCGGAATCCGCAATTGCAGAGCCGACTGCATTCGGCATACCGCCGATGCCCAGCTGTAAGCAGGAGCCGTTCGGGATTTCCTCCACGATCAGCTTTGCGACCGCACGGTCGATATCGGTGATCGGCGGAGCGCCCAGAATGCCGATATCCGGATTGCCGCCCTCGACAACCATCGTAACATCGGAGATATGGATGCTCTCCTCTGCACCGCCCAGTACGCGCGGCAGATTCGGGTTGACCTCGACAATAATTACCTTGGACTTGTCGCAGACCGCAGCCATATGGGATGCACTCGGGCCAAAGCTGAAGTATCCGTGCTTGTCCATCGGGGAAACCTGGAACATTGCCACGTCAATCGGATCGCAGTGCTCGCGGTAGTAACGCGGCAGCTCGGAATAGCGCAGCGCATTGTAGTATCCCATGCCGGCAGCAATGATCTTGCGCTCAATGCCGCTCATGTGCCAGGAGTTCCACGAAAAATGCTCCGGTGCATTCGGTACCTTTGCGATCTCCGGCATCCACAGGCATACGCCGCCGCGGATCTTTACATCAAACAGTTCCTCGGAACGGGCTGCCAGTGCCTTGTCCAGCTCAAACGGCGTGCCGGTGCACCAGCCAAAGTCCACCCAGTCACCACTCTTGACGACCTTGACGGCCTCCTCGGCGGTTTTGAGCTTATTCTGATATAATTCTTGATAATTCATGCATTTCAACCCCGTTTCTAAAATTTACAAGCTAATTATAGCACGAGAGGGCGTTTTTTTCAATTTTGCGTTTATGCCAACTGTTGGTAGTTTGTTGGAATTAATACACAAGATTGTCCGGATCCAATCCCGACCAGCCGCAGTCGGTCAGAGCGCTGATGCGCTGCATGTCCGCTTCCTCCAGCTCGAAATCGAATACCTGACTGTTTTCCAGAATGCGCGCCGGCGTAACCGACTTCGGCAGCGGGATCACACCGCGCTGCACGCTCCAGCGCAGGCAGACCTGTGCGATGCTCTTTCCGTACTTTTGGGCAATCTCCTGTACCTCCGGTACGGAGAAGATGCGTCCGGTGGACAGCGGGCTCCAGCCCTCGACGACCATATTGTGCTCACGGCAGAATGCGATAAGCTCGTCCTGCGGCATACCCGGATGGATCTCCACCTGATCGACCATCGGCATGATTTTTGCGTGCTTCATGATGTTTTCCAGATGACGCGGGCGGAAGTTGCTCACACCGATTGCCTTGATCGCGCCGGATTCATAAAGCTCCTCAAACGCGCGCCAGGTTTCCAGATTCATCTCTTCCCAGTTGTCAAAATACTTCGGATCGTGCGGCCAGTGAATCAGGTACAGATCCAGATAATCCGTGCGCAGCGCTTCCAGCGTGCGCGCAAAGGCATCCAGCGTGGACTGATAGCCCTGATGCGGATTCCACAGCTTGGAGGTCAGGAAAATCTCCTCGCGCGGGATGCCGGACTCGGCGATTGCCTGTCCGACACCGCCCTCATTGCCGTATGCGGTTGCGGTGTCGATGTGCCGATATCCGACGCGAAGCGCCTCTGCAACCGAGCGGGCTGCCTCCTCTGCCGGTGTTTTCCAGGTTCCGAAGCCCAGACACGGAATCGAGGTTCCGTTGCTGAGCGGAATGCGTGTCTGAAGTGTCTGCATAATAAAGATTCCTTTCTGTTGGTGCTGAAACTGAATTCATTGCAGTGTTACGTATTAATCATAGCACATCGGACAACCTAATGAAACAGAAAACTGCGAAAGGCTGTGAAAAAAATGATCTCTTATCAGAAATGCGGCATCGTCGGCTGCGGCTCGGTCGGCGCCGCCTCCGCCTATACCCTCGCCACGGGCGGACTGTTCTCCGAGCTGGTGCTCATCGACATCAACAAGGAAAAGGCACACGGCGAAGCAATGGATATCAGTCACGGTATCTCCTTTGCACGTCCGTGCCGTGTGTATGCGGGTGATTATGCCGACCTCGCCGGCTGCGGACTGATTATCATCGCAGCGGGCGTGGGACAAAAGCCGGGAGAAAGCCGTCTGAATCTGCTGCGCCGCAATGCCGCGGTCATGAAAACGGTCATTGGTTCTATCACCGCAGTGAATCAGGAATGCATCCTGCTCGTGGTATCCAACCCGGTCGATCTGCTCACCTACATGACGCTGCGTATTTCCGGCTTTCCTTCCTCCCGCGTCATCGGCTCCGGTACCGTACTGGACACGGCACGGCTCAAATATCTGCTCGGTCAGCGGCTGAATGTGGACAGCCGCAATGTGCACGCCTTTATCATCGGTGAGCATGGAGACAGCGAGCTTGCCGTGTGGTCAAGCGCAAACATTTCCGGTGTGGATCTGAGCGATTACTGCGGACTGACCGGCTCGTGCGGCACGGACTGTCTCACGGATATTTATGAAACCGTCAAGCGCTCGGCGTATTCCATCATCAACGCCAAGGGCGCAACCTATTACGGCATCGCCATGTCCGTCCAGCGCATTGCCGAATGCATTGTGCGCGATGAGCACAGCGTTCTTCCGGTATCCTCCCTGATTTCCGGACATTACGGGCTGAAGGATATCTGTCTCAGCCTTCCCTGTGTGCTCGGGCGCAGCGGTGTGGAAACCGTGCTGGACATCCCGCTCAGCGAGGAGGAGCATCAAAAGCTCACCGGCTCGGCGCGCACACTTTCCGAACTGGTACAGCAGCTGGAGCTGTAATCATGCAGACCCGCCCGCAATACTGCGGACGGGTCCTTTTTGCTCAGGCGCAGTCAGCTCGGCTCCATGCGCCCCGGAGTCATGTGTTAATCGCCAATCGGATCGTTAATCAGACTGGCAGCCTTGAACTGATGGCGGTGTCCGTCCGACACCTGCGTAACGGACTCCAGGAAGTGAACGTGACGTCCGCCGCCGACCGGAATCGCACCGCCCGATCTGCCGCAGAACTCATGAAAATGATCTTCATAAAAATCTGTGCGGAATTTTACCTCATGCACATGGTCGTTGCCCATGGGAATCACTTCATCGCTGACCGTAGCAAAGCGGTGGTTATGCGGATCACATTTTCCTGCAATCTCCGTGCTGCCCAGGATCTCGTGTACGTGAGTCTGCCGCTCCCGTTCCCGTTCCTGCTCGCATTCGCAGGAGCCTTTGCTGTTGAAATCTGGATATACCATAAAACCCTTCTCCTTCGGTTATTCGGGGCCCCGATTTATCCTATGCCCGTGCTGCCGCCGCGGTTCGACAAGATTGGAGCAAATCACACCGGCTTCGCGCATTTCATATACTGAAGCGAGGTGATAATATGGACACCAGCAAGCTCCCGTTAAAGGGTTTTCCGTTTTTCCAACAGAACACACCCGCACTGCGCGCAGATATTGCAGGCTTATCCGGTTATCCGGACATCAGCGGCACCGTTCTGTTTTACCGCACGCTCAAAGGTATCGTGATGATCTGGTCCATCTCCGGACTTCCCAAACGCACAGGCTGTGAAAGCTCCGTCTTTGCCTTCCACATTCACGATGGCACCAACTGCGGCGATGAGATTGGAGAGCATTACAATCCGCATGGCTGTCCGCATCCGCAGCACGCCGGCGACCTTCCGCCGCTGTTTGCCAATGACGGCTATGCCTGGGGCGCGGTACTGACCAACCGGTTCTATCTCTGGGAAGTCATTGGAAAGCCACTTGTCATTCACGAGCGTCAGGACGACTTTAAAACCCAGCCTGCCGGAGATGCAGGCGAAAAAATCGCGTGCGGTTTGATTCGCAGAATTTGACCGCAGAGCACTGACACTCTTTTTGTCGGTGCTCTTCTTTTTTCACTTTCGGATTGTCATTTGGCGGGAACAAAGCTATAATAGATGTATATCTAATGTAAAAAAGAGGGAAGGACGTATGGCAACGACACTGAAAAAGCTCGCGGAGCATACCGGATATTCGCTCTCCACCATTTCGCGCGTGCTGAACAACGACCCGACTATCACAGTCGGAGAGCAGACACGCCGCAAAATCCTTGAGGCGGCCCACCAGCTCGGCTATACCGGCGGCTCCGGCAGGCGTGTGCGCCCGGAATCCGGTCCGTCCATGACCATCGCAATTGCGGAAATGCTGACACCCGCGCAGCAGATGAGCGATCCATATTTTCTATATCTGAAGAATTTTGTCGAGCAGACCTGCTTTGAGTATAAAATCCAGACCGTTCCCCTGTATTCGGATGGCAATCAATATATGAGTCTGTCACAATCCGAAATCGACGGCATTATTGCGATCGGTATTTTTAGTAAAAATCAGATCGAAGCGCTCTCTCAGCTCAGCTCCAATATTACCTTTCTGGATTCCTCCCCCGATGAGCTGCACTACGATTCGGTCATACTTAATTTCGAGCTGGGGATTGCGCAGGCAATCGACCATCTGCGCAGTTGGAACCACACAAAAATTGGCTTTGTCGGTCCGAAACGGCTGATTGACGAACAGAACACGCTTGTTCCGGAGCCTCGGCGCAGATTTTTTGAACACTATATGAGAGAATCCGGCATCTTCCGCCCGGAATTTGTCATTGAATCCCCGATGCGTGACAAGACCGCTGCTGCACGCGAAATCGTGGAACATATTTCCAGCGGCGTGGAAATGCCCACCGCACTGGTCACAGTCAATGAGGAAACCGCCATCGGTGTCATACAGGCGCTGCATTCTCTGGATCTGCGTGCACCGGACGACCTGAGCATTGTCAGCTTTAATGATACGGTGATGTCCTCCATCATCAGCCCTGCCCTGACCAGTGTCAGCACGCATCTGGACTATATGAGCGCTACCGCAGTTAAGCTGGTATCCGAGCGCGCCTCGACGCCGCAGCACCGACCGGTGCGCCATTTTCCGCAAAAGGTAGTCATTCCACCCACGCTTGTTGTGCGCGAAAGCACTGCTCCCTATCTCTCCGAATAACAAAACAGTCTGTCCGGAACCGCTTTCCGAGACAGACTGTTCCTTTTTTGCCGTTACAGCTCTGTTATAATTTTGACGAACAACAGTGCCAAAACGACCAGAATAATCGGCTTTACAACCTTTGCGCCGTTTTTCATCACCAGCGTGGACCCGACATAGTGACCTGCAACGCTGAACACCGCCGCAGCAAGTCCGAGCGCCATGACCACCTTTCCGCTGATAAGGAAGGTCACCAGCGCGGAAAGATTGGATGCCAGATTAATCAGCTTGGTATTGGCCGCCGCCTGCATCATGTCCATTTTTGCACAGCCGACCATCAGCAGGATCAGGAACGTACCGGTACCCGGACCGTAAAAGCCGTCATAGCCGCCGATCACAAACGCGGAAAGCCAGGAGATCACCATCATCCGCCGATGCGATACCGTCCCGCTCTGCTTCTCAACCAATGAATTTTTGCGGAATACAAACACCGCGACGACCGGCAGGACAATCAGCAGCACAATCTTTAAAATATGCTCCGAGACCAGCAGCGTCAGCTTTGCACCGATGAACGAGCCGATCAGGGACAGAACAATGGACGGCAGTGCCAGCGCCCATTCAATCTTGGTATTCCGGCAAAGCCGAACGGTAGAAACAACCGTGCCGACCGCCGAGGACAGCTTATTGGTTGCAATCGCCTGATGCATCGGCACACCCGCAAACAGATATGCCGGCAGAGAGATCAGTCCGCCTCCGCCTCCAATCGCATCCACCAGACCGGCAAGGAACACCAGCGGGCAGACGATCAGAAACATTGGCAGCGTTAATTCTATGATTGGCAGTGTAATTTCCATATTTTCCTCCACAACTCCGTTGACATATACATTTTAGAATACCACATTTTTCTGAAAACTTCTACTTTTCTCCATAAATTCTGATGTGTTTTTCTCATTTTGTGCAATTGTTAGGGGATTTTTCTGTTTTTACTGTTTTTTACCGACTTTTTGTTGTTTTTACTCGCTTTTTCCTCTGTACATTTTGGTCGTTTTTATGATAAAATGAGTTCAATTATATAACGAGGAGTGATTTCAAGATGCAAACCAAAATCTGGATCACCGGTGCCAGTGGAAGAATCGGTAAAATCCTGCTTCAGCAGCTGGATCGAACCGAAAACAAAATTCTTGCCACGGACACCGATGTGGATGTCGCTGATCTGGAATCCGTCAAGAGCTACTGCGATATGAATCGCCCGGATGTCGTCATTAACTGTGCCGGTCTGACCGACACCGATTACTGCGAGCAGCATCCGGAGGAGGCGTTCCGAATCAATGCAATCGGCGCGCGCAATCTTGCCTATGCCGCTCAGCGCGTGCGCGCCAAGATCATTCAGCTCTCTACGGATGATGTTTTTGCCGGCAACCACGGAGAACCGCTGATCGAATTTGACGTACCGGCACCGACCAATATCTATGGCCGTTCCAAATACGCCGGCGAGAATTTTGTCAGGGAACTAAATCCGAAGCACCTGATTATCCGAAGCTCCTGGATTTATGACCTGAATGAGAAGGAATTTCTGGGCAAGGTTTTCGCCAGTGCAAAGACCGGAACGCCGATTGAAGTTCCGATGGATCAGTTCTCCTCCCCCACAAGCGGAGATGCACTGGCAAATTTCGTGATGAATATGATTAACAGCAGCGAATACGGTCTGTTCCACGCCTCCTGCGAGGGTTCGTGCAGCCGTTATGAGTTCGCTGAGCGCGCGCTGCTGGCAGCAGGTCTCCCCACAGACTGCCTTGTCCGGAGCTTTGGCAAGCGCCCACGCTATACCATTCTGGACAACCTGATGATGAAAATCACCGGCGTATACCAGATGCCGCAGTGGGAAAACGATCTCGCAGCCTACTTCCAGACGCACAAACCTGAATTCACTCTGGAAGGAGGCAATCTGACATGAGTAAAGAAAAGAAAAAGCTGGGTCTGACAACGAAAATCTTCATCGCCCTGCTTCTGGGCGTGGTTGCCGGCTCCCTGATTCACTACGTGATGCCTGCGGGTGCGCTGCGTGATGATATCATCGTCGGCGGTGTCTTCTATGTCATCGGACAGGGCTTTATCCGTCTGATGCAGATGCTGGTTGTTCCGCTGGTATTCTTCTCCATTATCTGCGGCGCGGCTGCCATCGGCGATACCAAGACCCTCGGCTCGGTCGGTCTGAAAACCATCGGCTTTTACCTGATTACCACTGCACTTGCGGTTACGGTTGCAATTACCTCCGCACTGGTTGTCTGCCCGGGCATCGGCGTTGACCTGAGCAGCGTTGTCAAGTCCGAGGTCGCAGCCGCGGAGCCGACCACCCTGGCGGATACGCTGCTGAACATCATTCCGAAAAATCCGGTCGGTGCACTGGCGGAAGGCTCTATGCTTCAGATCATTCTGTTTGCTCTGATTATCGGCATTATCCTTGCCAAGCTCGGCGACCGCGTGGAGACCATCAGCAACCTTTGTTCTCAGGGCAATGCAATTATGATGGAAATGACCACCATGATTATGGGACTGGCTCCGGTCGGTGTATTCTGCCTGATCGCCAAGACCTTTGCAACCACCGGCTTTGAGTCCTTCATCCCGATGGTCAAGTATATGCTCAATGTACTGGGTGCGCTGGTCATTCAGTGCTTCGGCGTATACATGATCCTGATGTTCCTGTTTACACGTCTGAATCCCATCAAATTTATCAAAAAGTGGATTCCGGTCATGAGCTTCGCATTCTCTACCGCGACCTCGAATGCAACCATCCCACTGTCGATTGAAACGCTTGCCGACAAGGTCGGTGTTTCCAAGAAGATTTCCTCCTTCACGATCCCGCTCGGCGCAACCATCAACATGGACGGCACCGCGATCATGCAGGGCGTTGCGGTTATCTTCACCGCACAGATCTTCGGTATCGACCTCGGCATGGCGGACTACCTCACGGTCATTGCAACCGCTACGCTGGCTTCCATCGGCACCGCCGGTGTACCGAGCGTCGGTCTGATTACTCTGACCATGGTATTCAACTCGGTCGGTCTCCCGGTTGAGGGCATCGCACTCATCATGGGTATTGACCGTATTCTGGACATGGCACGTACCGCTGTCAACATCACCGGCGACGCAGTATGCACCATCATCGTATCCGATCAGAATAAGGCGCTCGACCGCAACCGCTATAACGCTCCCTGAGCAGAATGACTCCACCCCGGCCAATCGGTCGGGGTGTCTTTTTTCATTTGACCATAGGAAATGACCGCCTTCTGTGATATACTTGTGAGAATAGGAGGTGTCTTTATGGAACGTTTGACACAAAAACAGACGGACGGAAGCTGGACAGCCGGCTCTGACGCAGCTGCACTGGAACGGCTGGCACAATATGAATCCATGCATGAGGCACTGGAAACCGAATATGTTAAGATATGCGCGGATATGGAGCGGCTGCGCAGCGCCGGACGCACCAAGAGCGCGACCTATCGCCAGCTGCTGGGCAGTAAGCTGACTGTGCGCGATCTGCTTGACCGCATTGAGCTTTATGTAAAATAGCGCAGGATTTACATAATATTCGGGGTTTCTTCGCAGTTTATTTATGCTTTGTTCATAATTGGCACGTACAATTGACACAGGACGATTTTAGGAGGGAAATAAAATGGTCAGTCTATATAAAAAATACAGCCACGGTATCTGGCTGCTTTATTTTCCGTTGTATCTTCTTGTCTTTTCCTATCTGGAAAAGACCAACGTCCGCGGTCTGCACCGTGTGACTTCGTTTTTGGATTATCACATTCCATTCTGCGAATGGTTTATCATTCCGTATCTGCTGTGGTTTGCCTATATTGCAGTTACAGTTACGTACCTATTTTTCCATAATGTATCCGAATTTCGCCGCTGTATGCGCTTTTTATGCGCGGGCATGACGATCTTCCTGATTGTCTCCGCAGTGTATCCGACGGTACAGGATCTGCGCCCCGTACTTCCGGCATCCGGCAGTATTTTGACGGATCTGGTACGGCATCTATATCAGGTTGATACGCCGACCAATGTATTTCCGAGCATCCATGTGTTCAATTCCATTGGCGCGTACATCGCGGTCTGCCGCGTCAAGCCCGGAAAACGCAATCTCGGCTTCCGTCTGGGATGCCTTGTGCTGACCGTGTCGATCATCCTCGCAACCATGTTCCTCAAGCAGCATTCGGTGATTGATGTGATCGGCGGAATCGCGCTGGCATATCTCTGCTATTATCTGATTTACTGCCGCGATGTTTCCGTTTCGCGCAAGCAGTCCAAGGTTCTGGCACGCTGAAAAATTCAAGCACCTGTCATTTGACAGGTGCCTTTTTCACTGTGTTTTGTTCGGATAATAACACCATTCCTGGATCGGACAGCCTCCGCAGAGCGGAGTGGTGATACAGCAGGTCTGTGCAAAATCGTTCAGCATCGAAGCTGCGGTGCCAGATAACGATTCCCCTGTAATGGTATTCAGCTCATTCATCAGCCAATAAATTTCCTGCTCACTGGGCTTTAGATTATTGGACAGGCGGAGGCGGTCATAGCCGAACATATTTCCCAGATTGTCCATAACAATTCTTTGCTCTCTGCTGCCCCAGTCATGCAGTCCGTAATATTTGGAGCTGTACCGTGTCAGTTCACGCAGCATCGCACGACTCTGCGCAGCGTACAGATAGCGCGGGGACGGACGGTTGATCCAAAGTCCATCATTGCAGGCGGAAATGGACAGGGAATCCAGCACCAGCGTAATCCCGCAGATCCTGGGCTCATAGACATCGAAGCAGGGGGAAACGTGGCGGATTTTTTGCCCGGTCATGAAATGATGGAGGACAATTTCATCCGTATTCGTTCGCTCCATCGCTGCATACCAGTCAAAATCAGCGGATTTGAGGGAGTATGCGCCGTTCTCCGGACAGTTCAGCAGATACTGTCCCTGCTCTGTCCAAACGCCCCATTGGCTGGTTTGAAGATCGCTTCTTCCGGCGTGTCCGCGCACAAGAGAAAAGAATACCTGAATCCGATGACCCTCCAGCGCTTCGGGAATATCCGAATGCTTCTGGTAAAACTGTTTCTGTAAATGGCAGTATTTCTGATTCATAGGCTTCCTCCTTTCTCCCCTTTCTTTATTATAATTATATCATTGTAGTATACATTTCGCAATGTCGGATATCCCTTCTTTATATAGCAAAAAGCGTCATAAAATATGCATAAATATTCATTTTTCCTCCCTTTTCCCTTGTTTTTCGCGCAAGATGCCGTATGCTTGATTGAAACCTCTACGAATACGGTATAAAATCCATTGGATTTTCTTTATTTCGGTATATTTTTGATTTACTTGCTGCACATTAGACTTCAATTGTTGCCAATATTTTGATTTTTAAAATCTTCATCCAGCCATTTTTCCTCAAAATCGTTGCATTTAACACAATATACGATATTTTATAGCGAAAAGCGTAGAACAGAAAGAAACTATCAGTCGGAATATTCATTTCGCCATACCGCATCCGCCAAAAAGTAGGTGATACTCAGGAAATCACAGAGAAAAACAAGAGCACGGTTGCCGGATTCTGATCACAACACCCCCACAGCTCAAAGCAAATACCCCCGATATTTCACGGCATCTGCCGAAAACATCGGGGGTTGCACTATTTTCTTGATATCGTCAGCGTTCCAGCCGGTATACCTGTAACACCTCGCGCGGATCCTGAGAATCCGGAAAAATCCTCCATTCAGAGCACAGCGAAAAGCGCGTCTGCTCCTCCAGAAATTCGCAGTATTCCTGCGCCGGATAATAGAGCAGCAGCGTGGGAGCGATTCCCAACTCGTCCACAGCCTCCTCAATGCGCCAGATCACGGTACGGAATACCTCAATCGAAAACGGACAGAAGAAGTAAAAGCAGGAATCCTCCCGCTCGATGGGATACTGCGCCGCATCACAATGAATAAAGGTAATTCGTTCATTCAGGCCATGCTTATGCTGATAATGATAGCGGTTCTGCTCCGCTGCCCGATAGTATCGCTCATTCTTCTCAATACCCTTGGTGCGGCAGCCCAGAAAATGGGACAGAAAAAAGCTCAGGCGTCCCTTGCCGCAGCCATAATCCACCACGCAGTCGTGACTCCTGACCAGCTCACTCGATCGAATGCGCTCCAGCACGGCATAGTCCGTTGGCTCATAGCGGTGGTCATGATATGTATCCAGATCGTCTGTCTGAATGCCGGTTGTGGAGATCCCCAGCAGCTGTTCATATTCTCGCTCGGTCATGGTTGTATTACCTCTCAAAAATTCGTTTCATATCGTCCGGCAGCGGGCTTTCCAGCCGGATCTGCGCCCCGGTGATCGGATGCGCAAAGGTCAGGCGGTGGGAATGCAGTGCCTGACGGTTGATTACCTTGTCCCCGGGGCAATATAGAAAATCGCCCGGCAGCGGATGGCCGATATACTTCATGTGCACGCGGATCTGATGCGTGCGTCCGGTCTCCAGCTGTACCCGCGCCAGAGAATATCCGTTCTCGAAGCGCTCCCGCCAAAAATGCGTCACCGCGTGCTCCCCGCGCGCAAAGTCCACCTCACGTGCGATGGTACTGCCGTCCACCCTCGCAATCGGCGCATCAATTGTGCCCTGTTCGGGCAGCTCGCCGGTACAGACGGCATAATATTCCCGCCTGATCGCGCGGCGCTTCATCGCGTCCGACAGCAGACAGCCGGACAACTCGTGCTTGGCAAACAGCACCAGACCGGTCGTATCTCGATCCAGCCTGCCGATGGCACGGCAGACAAACGGTTCCCCGCGCTGTGCAAACACATATGCCAGTGCATTCGCCAATGTATTGTCATAATTCCCCTGAGAGGGATGCACCGGCATCGCCGCAGGCTTGTCCGCCACCAGAATATCCTCGTCCTCATATGCAATGCGAATGGGCAGATGTACCGGCAGAATGTGCTCATTTTCCTGCTGACCGCTCAGATCGGCGCGCAGGCTTTGTCCCGGACGGACGCGGACATTGGTGCGCACGCGTTCGCCGTCCAGCATCAGCCCGTTCATCCGGTATTTGACCTGTGTGATGAGGTGGCGGGAAAAGCCGCGCGAGCGCAGCACCTGTGCCACCGTTCTCCCGTCGTCCTTCTCGGGAATCAGATATGTGATCTCGGTTCTGGTCATGCTTCCTCCGCAATCGCCCGCAGGCAATCGGCAAAATCGCCCTCCACAATGTGTGCGGCCTGGGACAGCATCAGGTTGAGCGGCGAGCCGAAATCCTCGACCGAAAAACCATTTTCATCTGTTTCGCCCAGCTTTTCGCGCATCGTGCGGGCATCGGACAGATAGCACCACACCGGCTTCCCGAGCGCCGCCGCATATCCGATCTCGAACGCCGTGCCGCTGTCCGGCTCGCAGCCGCGGAACGGGTTGACATTTGCCGCCACGCAATCTGCCTGACGAATCAGCTCGAGATTGCCGCGGTAGATTTCCTCCGCGCTGTCCGCTTCATTGTCCAGCGGATACAGACCGATCCAGCCGCGCTCCGCACAGAGCATTTTCATGCGTGCGCCGCGCTCCTGCGCATCCGGGGCGAATACATCGAATCCGGCAAGGTAAATTCTGCGCATGGAGTCTCCTCCTTTTGTGTGATATTTTGCACTTATTTTTATTAGATTATCATAAATTTTGCATTTTTTCAACACTTTTCTGGACATCTCTGCAAATCAGCTGTATAATGTAACAAATGATTTTTTTAGAGGTGATTGCAATGGGACTGAACACTACCCCGTCCTCCGAACGGGTTCATATCGGAATCTTTGGCAAGAGAAATGCCGGAAAATCCAGTCTGATTAACGCCCTGACCGGTCAGAGCCTTGCCATCGTCTCAGACGTTGCGGGCACAACGACCGATCCGGTTTACAAAGCCATGGAGCTGCTGCCGCTCGGTCCGGTTATGATGATTGATACCCCGGGTCTGGACGATATCGGCGAACTGGGTGCGCTGCGCGTGCGCAAAGCGATGCAGGTCATGAATAAATGCGACATTGCGGTTGTCGTTGTGGACAGCACCGAGGGGCTGACTGAGGAGCACACCGAACTTCTGAACCGCTTGACCGCCAAAAACATCCCGCATGTTGTGGTCATGAACAAGTTTGATCTCGCTCCTGAGATCACTGTTCGTCCGAATTATCACTATGTCAGCTCTAAAACCGGCGCGGGCATCCACGAGCTGAAGGAAACCATTGCGCGTCTCACGCCTAGCGGCGACACCGGCAAGCGCATTGTCGGCGACCTGATCGCGCCCAATGATCTGGTCGTTCTGGTTGTGCCGATTGACTCCGCCGCGCCCAAGGGGCGTTTGATTCTGCCGCAGCAGCAGACCATCCGCGACATTCTGGAATCCGGTGCGGTTTCGGTTGTCACCCGTGAGACCGAGCTGCCGCAGACCCTGTCCTCACTCGGCACCAATCCGCGTCTGGTGATCACGGACTCTCAGGCATTCGCCAAGGTATCCAAGGATACGCCGGAGGATATTCCGCTCACCTCGTTCTCCATCCTGTTTGCGCGCTACAAGGGTGAGCTGGCGGAGGCGGTGCGCGGCGTAAAGATGCTCGATTGCATTCAGGAAGGCGACCGTATCCTGATCGCCGAGGGCTGTACGCACCACCGTCAGTGCGATGATATCGGCACGGTAAAGCTCCCGCGCTGGATCCGCAACCACACCGGTGTGGAGCCGCAGTTTGAATTCACCAGCGGCGGCGAATTCCCGGACGACCTCTCGCCCTACAAGCTCATCATCCACTGCGGCGCGTGTATGCTCAACGAGCGCGAGATGAAATACCGCATTCAGTGCGCCGTGGACGCGGGTATTCCGATCACAAACTACGGCATCGCAATCGCATACATGACCGGCATTCTGGAGCGCAGCATTCAGCCGCTGCCGGATATCACACTGTAATCAATATCCATAACGACAAAAATACCGCTGAGGATTTCTGACCCACAGCGGTATTTTATTTACTATGTACCGATTATGATACCTTTTCCATCTTATTTCATTCGTCCACAATCATACGTGCCAGGCAGTAGGCAATCAGGTCCTCCAAAGTAGGACGTTCTCCGGAAAACGGCACTCTGCCCCATGCAGCCTGCACCTCCGGATCGGGGTTGTCAAATCCGGTATCAATTGCCTCTTGAATACTGCGCTGAAGTTCCTCTGCTGTCGTTCCTTGCCGTTCCGCCACTTCTTCCAGAATCTCCTGCATATTCAGTTCTTCCATTTGCTTCCTCCGTTCCAAAGACTTCATCTCAATTCTTTAGAACTATTATAGCAAATAAAATTGTCATGTTCTGTCGAAAGCTGTTGTAAAAACGCGGAAAAGTAGTCAATTCTCAGCCAGCACCCGGACGATCTTTAAAATTCTTATTCTTTCCTTTGCAGGCAGTGAGGAAATAAGCTCAGACAGCTCGGAAGCGACTCCCTGCGAAGCATCATTCACGACATCAATCAAAAGTGCGTCGGCAGATACTTCCAGTGCGTTTGCAATTAAGATAAACGTTTCCAGTCTGGGACTTTTCACGCCCCGCTCGATCACACTGACATGAGTCGGACTCAAATCCACAAGCTCGGCAAGCTCCTGCTGTGTCATTCTCTTTGCTTCCCGCGCTGCACGGATTCGCTCTCCCACCGCTCTCATGTCCATAACAACACCTCCTTTAGAACGAATTATTGTTCTAAAGCAAGTATACCGTTGTTGACCAAAACAATACACAGCACTAAGAACAATCTATTGTTCTAAAGAACGTTTTTAGTGCTTTCTTTTGCAAAACAAAAAGACGAACAACCGTAATCGTTCGTCTCACATTTCACTGACTTGCCATCAGCTCTTTTTAATAAATTTATATCCGCACTTCGGGCAGGTAATCTCAATCCGTCCGCGTCCCTTGGGCACACGCACAGTGACCTTACAGTTCTTGCACTTATAAAACCGATGCGTATGGCGCTGCTGGAAACGATCCGCAATGCTGCGCTTATGCCGCAGAAATTTTCCGTTTTCCTGCTGGCGCTTATAGATATTGCGCGAGAACATGCGGAAATAGCAGTAAAACAGCACAGCCAATGCCACATAATACAAAACAGAATATGCTTTATCGCTGAAAATTCCGGCGCCGATGGCGAGAATCAGAATGCCAAGACCTGTAAGAGACAAAAAACGACCGTATTCATCCATTCCGTATCGTCCATACATCAGTCTGGCCAGCATATTTCTCATGGGATTCACCTTCAACATCATTCAAGTATTGATTGGTATTATTATACGTCCGAAAACGACAAGCGTCAACGAATCAACCTTAAACAAATT
>JAEDEU010000160.1 GCA_016293155.1 Clostridiaceae bacterium
CCTGCCGCGTTCTGGAACAGCTCCCGACTGCGGAATGCAGCGGCGGCAGACATATCACCGTGGATCTCAAGCTGTTTTTACACACCGCCGAGCAGCTCGCAACCGATTTGGGCGATGAGTCGGTCTCCGAGGAGCACCTGATGCTCGCACTGATCGACACCGCGGAGGGTCCGCTTGCCAGCGAGCTGGAAAAGCAGGCAATCACCCACGCCCGCTTCGCGCGCGCAATTACGGTTTCCGGTGTCGGCACCTCCTCGCTCGCACAGCGCGGCAAGCGTCTGCACCGTGGCGCGCGCAATGTCATGCGGCTTTGGACATGATGATATCATGCAACAAATAAACGGGCGGCTTCGCAGGAAGCCGCCCTTTAGCTTGTAGAAAAAACTATTTTAAAAGAGCAACTTCTGATAGAAGCCCTCTCAGTCAGTGCCTGCGGTACTGCCAGCTCTCCCAGAGGGAGAGCCAAGTATCGTAATCTTTTGATTGGAATAAACCCGTTTTAACGCTATATCAACGATAATTGCGCATTCATCTTGCCTCTCCCTTTGGGAGAGGTGGATTCGCCCATAGGGCGAAGACGGAGAGGGCACTGATACGTTTTCCTTGCCACTCTCTCGACAAACTACTGAGGGCGGCTTCCTGTGAAGCCGCCCTTCCTATTTCTCTCTTATCGTACCTCATCCAGGGTCTTTGCAACCTTATGCTGGATGGGCTTCCACTCGACCTTGCAGAACACTGCCGCAACCGAAATCGGAATATAGGTCATCATAAACAGCGGGAAGGTGAACAGCGAAACAAATTTCTGGAGCTTTGTCGCGCGGATCTTTTTTCCCTCGGTGAGCATCGTGAGCACACCCATGATAAACATTGCGCCGTAGCTGTACATCAGCCAGTTCAGGATTGCATGAGAGGTCACCTGCGTCAGGTGCGGCATGAACATCGGGCCGAACACGGCGTAGCACAGCAGGAACAGATCGGTCAGCACCGCCGCAACCGCCAGAATGGTCGCCGGCATGATGGTCAGCGTGATATCATAGCAGGCGAACGGCGTTTTGCCGGTAAAAATGCCCTGAATCATGCGCTTGCCGTACTTTGCCGCGATCTGCAAAAAGCCCTTCGACCAGCGCAGGCGCTGACGCCACGACTGTGCAAAGGTCTCCGGCTGCTCGTCGTACAGCACAGCGGTGCCGCAGTAGCCGATGGTCTCGCCGCGCAGAATGGTGTCCGTCGTGAACTCCAGATCCTCGGTCAGCGTATGATAGTCCCAGCCGCCGCGCTCCGCGATCACCTCACTGGAAACCAGCCAGCCGGTGCCGGAAATCGCACAGCTGGTGTGCAGGCGCATACGAGAATTATTCAGCAGGCGCGCCTCGCGCAGAAACCACAGCGAATAGCCTGCGGTGATCCAGTTGGTGCCGTAATTCTTGGAATTGCGATAGCTGGTCAGCGCGCGATAGCCCTGATTGAAGGTCTTGTTCATTTCCTCCACATAGTTGTTCTCCAGCAGGTTGTCGGCATCGACCACAATGTATGCGTCAAAGTAACGCTCACCGAAGGTCTCCTTGATGTGCTGGAAGGCATAGCTCAGTGCATAGCCCTTGCCGATCTGGCTCTTGTTAAAGCGCTCGATGACATACGCGCCGTGCGCACGCGCGACCTCCGCGGTGTCGTCGGTGCAGTTGTCCGCAATGACAATCGCAGACAGCATTTCCTTCGGATAGGTCTGTCCGTTGACGGTATCCAGCAGCTGACCGATGACCCCGGACTCATTGCGCGCCGCGATCAGCACGGCGAGGCGGTTGTACTTTACCGGTGCATCCGCTTTCTTTTTCCGGAAGCGGTCAAAGAAATTACCGGTCAGACCCACAAAGGTGTACAGCACATGAATACACGACAATACTGCAATTACTGTCAATACAATGCTGTTGAGCTTTAACAGATACGTCATTCTATTTCCCCTCCTGAATGATTCTTCTCCTGTTGTCAGCAATTACAATAGCACTTTTTTTAGGTGGATGCAATGAAAAAAACGTGAAACCTTTGTGACAGACGGCAATTTCTATAATCCTTACAAAAGGGTACGAAAAAAGACCTTTTCTTATGCACATTATTTTACATGTGACTCACGGTAACGCCGCGCCATTCGGATGGAATCCCGAAAAAACACCTGCCTCAATCCACTGTTACTTGTTCCAAAGTTTGAGCATCTCTATTTTTTCTTTTGAGAAAATGCTGGTTGCTTTGAAAAAAGAAACCGGACGGATGCCCCCGCCCGGCTAGAAAGAATGTTTCATTCGATTTACCACTGATTGAATCGCGGTCCGGTATTTCACGTTCTATTTTTTCGTTTTTCCAGGCAGGAGCCTGTGATATAGAATATAAGCAGGAAAAGCATGATCGCCGCAGTACCGAAAAATTCTGTGCGAATCGTTTTTCCCTCTGCCAGAACAGTGTGGTCAGTCGGCTCTGTCCAGTAGTAATAATAGCAGAAAAATGTCCTGCTGTCGTACAGCTCGGCTTCTTCCGCAGGAGCATTCGCCCATGCGGTATGTAATTCTCTTGACGTCACCGGCGCAGAATCAACCATATATTTTCCGGTCAGTCCATTCCGGCGCGCGGCACAGTGATACACTGCGCCGTTCTCTCCAATGATATCAACCAAAATCAGATTTTCATTCACCGGATATAGCGAAACCGCTGCATCACTGCCGTAACAGGCGCGGAACTCACCCTTTTGCTTTTCCTGATACAGAATCCCCGGCGCAAGCTCATCGAACGCAAAGGAGGAAACCGAGCGTTCCCACTTTGCCAGATGTCCGAAAAAGATCAATGACAGACCTACAAGCAGGGCAATCTGATTTTTATACTTTTTTATTTTCATCATCCTATCACCGCGCAATCAAAAAATATCATCTTTATAGAAACATAATACATCAGCAAATGATTGGATTCAATTAGCACTTAACACAAAGAACCAAGCTGTTTTTACAGCAAACCTGCAAATTACAATCGGATTGAATCTGCACGCCGCCGCAGTGCGCGCCGCGTTGCCAATATGCACATCCTGTCACCGGAAAACACGAGCAAAACAATGGATTCTGCCGCTGTTATTCGCGCACTTCATGTGCTATACTTACAATTAAATA